>NZ_KB906229.1:0-110652 GCF_000381225.1 Thioalkalivibrio sp. ALMg3
GTTGGCGAAGATCGGTTCCAGCCGACTGCGCAAGGCGCTCTACATGGCGGCGGTGGTGGCGACCCGGTACAACCCGGACGTGCGACACCAGCATCAACGTCTGCTGACACGCGGCAAGGCCAAGATGTCGGCGATCGGGGCGGCCATGCGCAAACTCCTGCACATCGCCTTCGGTGTGCTCAAATCCCAAACCCCGTATCAAGCCCGCCATGAAACTCCTTGCACCCCGTAGGGCAAGACGGTATCTACTTGCCTGTTTCGGCCCGTGAACGTACTCTTTCGCGGCTGTCGAGCGCACTGAGGAAACCGCGATGGATTACGCCAAGGCCCGGATCAACATGGTCGAACAGCAGGTCCGCCCCTGGGACGTGCTGGACACCCGTGTACTGGACGTAATGGAAACGCTCCCGCGCGAGCGTTTCATGCCCGAGCCCTATCAGGCCCTGGCGTACGCCGATTCCGAGATCCCCCTGGGGCACGACGAGAACACCCTGCCGCCGGTCGTGATCGGCCGCCTGCTGCAGGCCGTGTCGCCGCAGCCTACCGAAACCGTGCTGGAGATCGGCACCGGTTCCGGCTACGTCACGGCCTGCCTGTCCCATCTGGCGGCCCAGGTCGACAGCGTCGAGCGCATCGACGAGCTGCGCCTGGCCGCCCGCAACCGCCTGACCGATCTCGGCATCGAGAACGCGCAACTGCGCACCGCCTCGGTGACGCCCGACTGGACCCCGCCGCGCCCGCGCTACGACGCAATCATCCTGACCGGCGGCATGACCGAATATGACGACTTCCTCGAGCCCTACCTGACCCTGGGCGGGCGACTGTTCGTGATTACCGGTGACGGTCCGATCATGGAGGCCCAGCTGATCATCCGCACCACCGAGGACGGCTGCCGCCACGAGGAGCTGTTCGAGACCCGCGTGAAGCCGCTGGTGGGCTTCGAGCCGAAGCCCGCCTTCGAATTCTGAGCGGCACCCGAGGGGCCCATTTCAGGCGCGGCCAACCTGGGATGAAGGTCCCATGCCCGAACCGGCTCTGATAGGATAGGCTTTTCCTAATATCCTTCCGGAGTCGCGTCCATGAACCGTCTGCCGTCGCTTCTCGCCACCGCCGGGCTGGTCCTTGTGATCTCGGCCCCCGCCGCCGCCTCGAGCCTCCTGGAGGTCTACGAGCGCGCCGCCACGGAAGACGCGGAGCTGCGCACCGCCGAGGCGGAATACCGCGGCGTGCTGGAAAATCGCCCGATCACTCGCTCTGCCCTGCTGCCACAGATCTCCGGGCAGGCCGAGGCCGGCGCGTTCTACCGCGACGACCGCAACCGCCCCGGAAGCGACGACGGGCGCCAGACCAGCTTTGGCGTCAATCTCTCGCAGAGCATCTACGACCGCCGCAACTACATTGATCTTGTGCAGGTGGATCTCGAGATCGCCCGCGCCGAGGCGGAACTGGATTCCGCCCGTCAGGACCTGATCCTGCGCGTCTCCCAGGCCTACTTCGACGTGCTGATCGCACAGGAGACCCTGGCCTTTCGCGAGGCCGAGGTCGAGGCAATCGAGCGCCAGCTGGAACAGACCGAGCGCCGCTTTGAGGTCGGCCTGGTCGCACGCACCGACGTCACCGAGGCCCAGGCCCAGCGCGACCTTGCCGAGGCCGAGCGCATCAGCGCCGAGAACCAGCTGGACCTGACCCGCGAACAGCTCGCGGTGATCACCAATACCTACTGGGACCAGCTCGACATGCTGCGCGACGACGCCGAGCTGACCCCGCCGGATCCGGCCGATCCGCAGGCCTGGGTGGATATCGCCCTGGCGAACAACCTGGAACTGGCCGCCCAGCGTCTGAGCACGGAGAGCGCGCGCGAGCAGATCCAGCGCCAGCGCGCCGAGGGCCTGCCACGCATCAATCTGAACGCCTCGGTCAACGAGAACCGCTATCACGGCCTTGATGCCGGCACGACCGGCGGGGCGATGTTCTTCGAGGGCACCGAAGCCCAGGTCGGGATCCAGCTGGAGATCCCGTTCTACACCGGCGGTCGTGTCAGCGCCCTCACCCGTCAGGCGCGCGAGAATTTCCAGGCCGCGCAGGAAGGCCAGTCGCTGGTTGAACGCCGTACGACCCAGGACACCCGCAGCGCTTATCTGTCGGTGATCTCCAACAACTCGCGCGTGCGCGCCCTGGAGCAGGCCCTGGCCTCCACCCAGTCCGCGTTCGAGGCGGCCGAGGCCGGCTTCGAGGTGGGCACCCGCACCCAGGTCGACGTCCTGCTCGCCCTGCGCGAGGTCTTCCGCGCCGAGCGCGACTACGCCGAGGCCCGCTACGGCTTCCTCAGCGAGTCGCTGCGCCTGCAGCGCGCCGCCGGCCGCCTGAGCGTGACCGATCTCGAGGCCATCAACCGCCTGCTGGAGTAATGGCCGCTGCCGCTTCCAATCCGCGAGCCCGCTGCGAGCGTGCGCGCTCGCGTCTGGTCCTGATCGACCTGCAGGAACGCCTGCTGGCCGCCATGCCGGACGCGCGGGACGAGGTCGAGCGCAATACCGCCCGCCTGATCGAGGCCGCACGCAAGCTGGATATCCCGATCGAGGTCTCGCGTCAGTATCCGCAGGGCCTGGGCGAAGTCACCGCCACTCTGCAGCAAGCGCTCGACGGGTACGGCACGGTCACCGACAAGACGTCCTTCTCCTGCTGCGCCGAGGATGACCTGCGCGCGCGCCTGACAGGCGGCGACCAGGTCATCCTGACCGGTTCGGAGACGCATATCTGCGTGACCCAGACGGCGCTGGAGTTGCTGGACGCGGGCGTAACCGTGTTCGTGGTCGAGGACGGGGTCTGCTCGCGCGACGCCGGGCGCAAACGCAACGGGCTGGAACGCCTGCGCGCTGCCGGCGCCATCATTACCAACCACGAATCGGTGCTGTTCGAATGGCTGCGCGACGCGGCCGATCCGCAGTTCCGCGAACTGAGCCAACTGATCCGCTAACCGGAGGATTCCGCAGGGATGCGCATACTCGGCAACATTCTATTGGGCGTCTGGCTGATCCTGTTCGGCCTGCGCGGCCTGCTGGGGCTGCAGTTCCAGTACGACCATTACGTCATCAGCGGCCTGGCGGTGATCGCCGGCATCCTGTTCATCCTGCGACGCTAATCGAGTCCCCATGCGCCTGACACCCGACGAATACCGCAACCAGGAGCACCGCCGCATCACCCTGCTGGGGATGTCCGGTGTCGGCAAGACGCGCCTGTCCAACATGCTCCGGCGCGAGGACTGGTTCCACTATTCGGGGGACTACCGCATCGGCACGCGCTACCTGAGCGAGCCGATCCTGGACAACATCAAGGCCCAGGCGATGGCGGTGCCGTTCCTGCGCGACCTGTTGCGCTCGGACTCGATCCAGATCATCAACAACATCACCGTGGACAACCTGCACCCGGTGGCGAGCTTCCTCGGCAAGCTCGGCAACCCGGAGCTGGGCGGCCTGCCGCTGACCGAATTCAAGCGCCGCCAGACCCTGCACCACCAGGCCGAGGTGCAGGCGATGCTCGACGTGCCGGACTTCATCCACAAGGCGCAAACGCTGTTCGGCTACCCGCATTTCGTCAATGACGCCGGTGGCTCGGTCTGCGAACTGGACAGCCCCGGCGTGCTCGAGACACTGGCCGAGCACACCCTGATCCTGTACATCAAGGCAACGGACGAAGACGAGCGCCAGCTGATCGAGCGCGCCGAGCGCGACCCCAAGCCGCTGTACTACCGCGAGGCCTTCCTCGACCAGCAGCTTGCCGAATACATGCGTGACGAGGGGCTGGACTACGTTGCCCAGATCGATCCGGACGCCTTCGTGCGCTGGGTCTTCTCGCGCCTGTTCCGCGCGCGCCTGCCGCGCTACGAGGCGATCGCCGAGACCCACGGCTACACCATCAGCACCACCGAGCTGGCGCGCGTACGCAACGCGGCCGACTTCGATGACCTGGTCTGCATGGCCCTGGAACGGGAGGCTCGCCTCTAATGCCACTTGTCGCCTATTCCGATCTGCCCACCTTTGCCCGTCTGAAGAGCGAGGGCGAGACCGTACTGCCCAGCGACTTCGCGCAGCAGCAGGAGATCCGTGCGCTGCACATCGGGCTGCTGAACATGATGCCGGACGCCGCCCTGTCGGCCACCGAACGTCAGTTCTTTCGCCTGATCGGCGAGAGTAACCAGATCGCGCAGTTCTATATCCACCCGTTCACCCTGCCGCAGCTCAAGCGCGGGCCGAAGGGGCGCGATCACATCAAGCAGTACTACGAGGACTTCGAGGACCTGAAGAAAGAGGGTCTCGACGCGCTGATCATCACCGGGGCCAACGTCACCCAGCCGGACCTGGCACTGGAGCCATTCTGGGAGCCGCTGGCCGAGGTGGTGGACTGGGCCTGGGAAAACGTGACCTCGACGCTTTGCTCCTGCCTCGCCACCCACGCCGTGCTGCAGGCACGCTACGGCGAGCGCCGCGTGCACATGGGCGAGAAGCTGTGGGGCGTGTTCCCGCACCGGGTGGTGGACCGCGGGCACCCGCTGGTCACCGGCGTCAACACCCGCTTCGATGTGCCGCACTCGCGCTACAACGATGTCTCGCGCGAGCAATTCGAACGCCACGGCCTGCGCGTACTGGTGGAGAGCGAGCAGTCCGGGATCCACCTGGGTGCCTCGCCGGACGGCTTCCGCATGGTCTTCTTCCAGGGCCACCCGGAGTACGACTCCATCAGCCTGCTCAAGGAATACAAGCGCGAGGTCGTGCGCTACATCCAGGGCGAACGCGACGCCTACCCGCCGCTACCGGAGAACTACCTGATGCCGCAGGCCGCCGCGATCCTCGGCGAGCATCGCGAGCAGGTCGAGGCCGCGCTGGAGCACTGCACCGAGATCCCAGCGCTGCCCGAGGCGCTGCTGCTGGACCGCCTGGACAACACCTGGCACGACACCGCGCTGGCGGTGATCAACAACTGGCTGGGCAACGTTTATCAGCTGACCAACCTCGACCGGCGCAAGCCGTTCCGCGACAGCGTCGATCCGAGCGACCCCTTGGCCGGACGGCGTTAGTCAGCCGCCGTCATTGCGAGGAGCGCAGCGACGCGGCAATCTCCCACCGGAGCCACCGGGACCTGGCGCGTTGCCAACTTCGGGAGGTTGCCACGTCGCCTTCGGCTCCTCGCAATGACCGGGGGGCACCGCAACGGAAGGACTCCATGGCCGAACATGACCCGGACAAGCTGCCGCGCCCGCTGATCTCCCTGTACGAGACCATCGCCGGGGACGAGGACGCCCGCGTCTGCAAGGACATCCCGGAAAACGCCTGCAACGCCCAGCCGACTAACTTTTTCGTCCACCTGGTCTCCAACACCCTGAGCAAGATCGGCGACGAGCTGGCCTCGGCCCGCCTGGTCCTCGCCTGGCTATTGGGCGCCCTGGGGGCCCCGGCCGCCTTCGCCGGCTTCCTGGTCCCGATCCGCGAGTCCGGCTCGCTGCTGCCGCAGTTGTTCGTGGCCGCCGCCATCCGGCGGCGGGCCATCCGCAAGGGCTTCTGGATCCTCGGCAGCCTGCTCTCCGGGCTCGCGGTGGCCGGCATGGCCGTGGTCGCGCTGACCCTGGAGGGTGCAGCCGCCGGCTGGGCCATTCTCGGGCTACTGGTGGTCTTTGCGCTTTCGCGCGGGATCAACTCGGTCGCGGCCAAGGATGTGCTGGGCAAGACCATCGCCAAGCATCGCCGCGGCACGGTGATGGGCTACGCCGCGTCGCTGGCCGGGTTCTTCACCCTGGGGCTGGGCATCTACCTCACTCTCGCGAACCTGGAAGAGGCCGGCATTGGCGTGTTCGTGGCCCTGCTGGCCGCCTCGGCCGGGGCCTGGTGGGTCGCCGCCGCGACCTTCACCCGGCTGCGCGAGGATCCGGGTGCCACCGAGGGTGGCGGCAACGCCGTCACCGAAGCCATCAAGTCGATGCGCCTGCTGTGGACCGACCGCGCCTTCGGTCACTTCGTCCTGACCCGCGCGCTGCTGATGAGCACGGCCCTGGCACTCCCCTTCTACGTCCTGCTCGCGGAGGACGCGACCGCCGGTGATCTGGGCACCCTGGGCCTGCTGATCCTCGCCAGCGGCCTGGCCTCGGCCGTCAGCGCCCCGGTCTGGGGCCGGCTGTCCGACCGCTCCGCCCGCTGGGTCCTGATCCTCTCGGGACTCCTTGCAGCCGGCCTCGGCATCGCGGTCGCCCTGAGCGTTTGGCTGGCTCCAGTGGGTACGGACCACGCGCTGGTTCCTGGCGGCTGGGTCTATGCGACCCTGTTCTTCCTGCTCGGGGTCAGCCATGCCGGCGTGCGTCTGGGCCGCAAGACGTACCTGGTCGACATGGCAACCCAGGAAACGCGCGCCGCGTTCACCGCCGTCAGCAACACCGTCATCGGCGGCCTGCTACTGATCGGCGGCCTGTTCGGGCTGCTGGCCCAGCTGGCCGGCACCGAAGTCGCCATTTTCGTGCTCGCGCTGATGAGCCTCGCCGGCGCCGTGAGCGCCTGGCTCATGGGCGAAGCCTGACGCCCGCCTCGTCCCCGCCGACTCCGCCGGCTGGCCACGGCTCGTCGTCGGTGTTTACATGCCTTCGCCCAGCCGCCTGCCTAGTTGTGGCTGGTCCGGGTTCGTCCTCCGGTGTTTACGGTGCCTTCGTCCGGCCGCCTGCCACGCGCTCTCTCGCGAGCGCACCGCGAGGTACTTCTTTGCTCGTGCAAAGAAGTACCCAAGAAACACGCCCGACTGCCGCGACCCCGGCCCGCTGCGCGGGCCGGGGGTTCCCTCGCTCCGAGGCTTTTCGCGGGCGGCGCTGAACTCGCTGCGCCTGCGGCTCCGCTCAGACATCCAGCGCCTTGAATCCCGCGAAAAGCCTCTCCACTCGGCGCGACGACAACGGGGAGGCAGGTCAAAACAACGGCTATCCCAGCGTTCTTGCCAGTGGATGATGGCTAGGTCTTCATACATCTTCGGCACGCGTGGCCTTTGGCCATGGCGTGCCGCGCCCGCGTGGCGGGCGCCGGGGGGTAGGGGCGTAGGATGTGATGAGCGCAGCGAATCGCATCAGGGTTTCGCACGGCGTGGGAGATGGTGCGTTTCGCTGGGCTCAACCGCACCCTACGAGATGCCGCCTGTTTTGACCTTCTCCTCCCGTATGGAGCCCCTCGCGGAGGGCGTGATGGGCCGGAAGAAGGCGCTGGATGTCTGAGCGAAGCCGTAGGCGTAGCGAGTTCAGCGCCGCCGGCCCAGCGCGTCCGGAGCGAGGTTCCCGGGCGAAATCCGGGTGCCCTTCTTTGGGTCCTTTCTTGGGCAAGCAAGAAAGGACCTCGCGGTGCGCTCGCGAGAGAGCGCGTGGCAGGCGGCGGACCGGAGCCACCGCAAACACCAGATGCCGAACCATGGTCTGCCACAACGCGGCAGGAGGCCCGACGAAGGCACCGTAAACACCGACGACGAACCAGGGCCAGCCTCTCCCGGAAGGCGGTAGAAAGAATGCGATTCCTGCTCCGGGATGGCGAGCCTGAAAGGCCTCACGGTGCGCGCTACGGCACGCCAAGGTGATAGTCTTGACGCCCGCAACAACACTTGCTCGCGACCGGAATTCGAATGGCACTTCTCACCCTGCGCAACATCCACCTGGCCTACGGCATGGCCTCCCTGCTCGATGGCGTCAACATGAGCCTGGAGCCCGGCGAACGCGTCGCGATCGCCGGGCGCAACGGCGAGGGCAAGTCCACCCTGCTCAAGGTCATCACCGGCGAAGCCCAGGCCGATTCCGGCGAACTGACCCGCCAGGATGGCCTGACCACCGCCTACCTGACCCAGGAACTACCGCCCGGAATCGAAGGGACGGTCTTTGACGTGGTCGCCGAGGGCCTCGGCGAGGCCGGCCGGTTGCTGGAACGCTTCCACCACCTGAGCCAGGCCGCTGCATCGGGTGACATGGACGCCCTGGACAAGATGGGGCCGGTGCAATCGAAACTCGACGCCATCGACGGCTGGAGCCTGCAGAACCGGGTAGAGACCACGATTTCGCACCTGAGCCTGGATCCCGAGGCGCAGTTCGCCGCGCTGTCGGGCGGGCTGAAGCGACGGGTGTGGCTGGCGCGCGAGCTGGTGCAACGCCCGCAATTGCTGCTGCTCGACGAACCCACCAACCACCTGGACGTGGCCGCGATCCGCTGGCTGGAACAGTTCCTGATCGAGAGCGGACTGACCGTGGTGTTCATCAGCCATGATCGCCAGTTCATGGAGAGCGTGGCCACGCGCATCCTGGAGCTGGACCGCGGGCATCTGTACGAGCACCCACCATCCATCGAGGCCTTCCGCGAGCGCCAGGCCGAAAGGCTGGAAACGGAGGCGACCCAGCGCGCGGAGTTCGACCGCAAGCTGGCCCAGGAGGAGGTCTGGGTGCGCCAGGGCATCAAGGCGCGACGCACCCGCAACGAAGGCCGCGTGCGGGCACTCCAGGCATTGCGTCGCAAGCGTGCCGAACGCCGTGAACGCGGCGGCCAGGTAAAGATGAAGCTGAGTCCGGAGCAGCGCTCCGGACGCCTGGTGATCGAGGCGGAACACGCCGATTTCGGCTACGACACGCCCATCGTGCGCGACGTGAACCTGCTGCTGCAGCGCGGGGATGCCCTGGGCATCGTCGGACCCAACGGGGCCGGCAAGACCACCCTGCTGCGCGGACTCCTGGGCCAGATGGAGCCGCTCGCAGGCAGCGTCAAGCTGGGGACCCAGCTGGAGATCGCCTACTTCGATCAGGCCCGTGCCCGTCTGGACGAGGCGACCACGGTTCAGGATGCGGTCGGCGAGGGCCGCGACCGGGTCATGGTCAACGGCGAGAGCCGCCACATCCTGTCCTATCTGGAAGACTTCCTGTTCCCGCCCGCGCGTGCCCGCCAGCCGGTATCGGCGCTGTCCGGGGGCGAGCGCAACCGCCTGCTGCTGGCGAAGCTGTTCCTGCGCCCGGCGAACCTGCTGGTGCTCGACGAGCCGACCAACGACCTGGACGTGGAGACGCTGGAGCTGCTGGAGCAGCTGCTGATCGAGTACACCGGCACCGTTATCGTGGTCAGTCACGACCGCTCTTTCCTCGACAACGTCGCGACCTCCACCCTGGTCCTGCCGGGCGATGGCGCGGTCGAGGAGTTCGTCGGCGGCTGGTCCGACCTGCCCGAACGGGTCACCCGGCGCCTGCTGGAGGGCGAGTCCGGAGCGACCGCGAAGGCCGAGCCCGCGGCCAAACCCGCGGCGCCCGCACCCGAGCCGGCACCGACGATCCCACGCAAACGGTCCTACAAGACCGCGCGCGAACTGGAGGCCCTGCCGGCACAGATCGAGGCCCTGGAACAGGAACAGCAAAGCCTGACCACGGCCATGACCGAGCCGGATGCCCTGCGCGACGGTGACCGCATGCGCGAACTGCAGGCGCGGCTCGAAACCGTCGAGTCAGAACTGGCCCACTGCTACGAGCGCTGGGAACAGCTGGAATCCGACTAAGCCCCGGCACGTCCACCCTCCGGCGACTCCCTGAATAACCGGCTCAACTCTGAGCGCGGCCGGCCGTAACAGGGGTTGAATCACCACCTTTCGAGTCCGCGGTCGTAATGGCCGCGGCCGGTTCGTGAAGCGCCGGACACAAGGCGCCCAGAAGGAGTCATCGCATGCTGGACAAACTCTCCATTCGGGGGCTGCTGATTGCCGGCTTTGGCCTGGTGGTCGCCATCCTGATCATCAACTCCCTGCTGGCCCTGCGCGCGATGAGTACGGGCAGCCAAGGGGTTGAACAGCTCACCCAGGCCGACTACCCGGCGGTGGCCCGGGTCAATGACGTCGAGCAATTGCTGCAGGAGAGCGCTGCGTTTCTCGGGTTCTACCTGATGAGCGAGGAGCAGTCCCACCGCGACGCGTGGCAAAACGCGATGCGTGACCTCGATGGCGCAACCCGCGCCCTGAACGACAACCCGGTGATCGCTGCCGACGAGGAACTGTCCGCCAGCGCAACCGAGGTCCGCCGCCTGGTCAACCAGTTCGCCAGCTTCGAGGACCGACTGATCGAGGTTGCCGAAAACGCCGCCGAAAACATGCCGGCGCTGGGAATCGCCAATGCCCGGGCCAACCCTGCCAGCCGCGAGATGACCCAGCAGACCAACATGATGATCAGCGCCGAGATGGGCCTCCCGCGCTTCCAGCGGTCCTGGGATCGTCTCGACACCCTGCATGACCTGCGCATGTCGGTGGTGCAGGTCACCTCGAACCTGCGCGGTTTTATCGCCTTCCGTGACGATGCCTTCCGCGAGAATGTCCGACTGTTCGCGACTCGCACCAACGACATCACCGCACAGCTGATGGACCAGTTCGACGAGCTGGACTTCGAACAGCAGATCGCGCTGGAGGACTTTCAGGGGGCGCTGGACACCCAGAACACGGCGCTGGATGACCTGATCGAGATCCACGGCAGCGAACAGGCGCTGCAAGACGCCTACCTGATCCGTACCGAGATCGGGCCCGTGCTGATCGAGGCGCGTGACCACCTGCAGGGACTCAGCGAGCGGATTACCAATCGCGCCGAGCGCAGCGCCGCCGCCCTGACCGCCGACATGCGCGCGACCCAGACCACCCAGGGCGTACTGGCCCTGATTGGCGTGATTCTGGGCTTGGCCGGCGCGGTGTTCATCATCCTGGTGGTCCGGCGCGCCCTGGCCCACTCGACCGCGGCACTCGAGGAGATCGCGGACGGCGACGGCGACCTGAGCCGCCGCCTGGACGAGAACGGCCTGATCGAAACCGCACAGCTGGGCCGGGCCTTCAACCGCTTCACCGACAAGATTGCCCAGGCCATCGGCAATGCCCGCGGCGGCACCGAGACGCTGAATCGCGCCACCGAGAACCTGAACCAGGAGGCCTACCAGGCCCGCGAGGCCGTCTCGCGCCAGCGCGACGAGACCGACCGCGTCGCCACCGCGATCAACGAACTGCAAAGCAGCGCCGAGGAGATCGCCCGCAACACCGATGCGACCTCCCAGGCGGGCCAGGAGGCCGGGAATGCAGTGAACAACGGCTCCGAGGTGATGAGCAAGAACATCGAGTCCATGGCCTCGCTGCTCGGGACGGTCGAACAGGCGGCCGACACCGTGGCCAAGCTGGGCGAGGACTCGAAACAGATCGGGACCATCCTCGAGGTGATCCGCGGCGTGGCCGAACAGACCAACCTGCTGGCCCTGAACGCGGCCATCGAGGCCGCCCGCGCCGGTGAACACGGCCGCGGCTTCGCGGTGGTGGCCGACGAGGTACGCAAGCTGGCGACCCGTACGCAGGAATCCACCGACGAGATCGAGACCATGATCGCGCGCCTGCAGTCCGCCACCACCAGCGCGGTGAAGGCCATGCAGCACGGCCAGGAAGAGGCCGAGGCCACCATGGAGCACACCTCCGAGGTGAACGGTGCCCTGCAACAGATCCGCCAGTCGGTGACCACGATCGTGGAGATGACCGAGCAGATCGCGGTCGCCTCGCGCGAACAGAGCACGGTAGTCGAGGACATCAACCGCAACATCGTGCAGATCTCCGACGAGGCGGATCAGTCGGCTAATACCGCCGACCGCGTCAGCGCCGCCTCCGACGAGCTCAAGCAGGTAGAGAAGGAGATCCAGCAGGCACTGGCCCAGTTCCGGCTCTGACCGGGCGGGTTACAGGCTCCGGGCCTCCAGCCAGTTCCGGGCGGCGCGACGCAACCTTCGGGTGACGCCGCGCCGCCCGGAAACCTCCAGCTCGCGTGCCAGTCGGTCCCAGTCGATGGGCTGCGCCAGGCTCGCCTCGAGCAGCTGACCTTCCGGCTCGTCCGGCGGCGCCACCGCCAACTGCCGCAGCAACGCGGGAAGCGCCCACTCCAGGGGCCGCGCCCGCTGGGAAAAGGCTCGGACCTCCTTCAGATCCGCCACCGGGTCAACCGGCGGCAAGGGACAATCTCCCTCCGCATCCTGATCCCCAAGGACTTCGCTCACCATGGCTGCGGTCGTGTCCGGCAGGAACCGTGGATGCCAGGCCGGCCAGTCGCGCCGAAAGGCCGCCAATGCTTGTTGCAGCCGGGGCTGCAATCGGGGCGCGGTCGCACGCAGGACCACGCCGCTCACCTGGCCACTGGCCGCATCCGGCTGGATGCCGACTCGCACCAGGCCATAACCCGCGCGCAGCCAAAGGTGCAGCAACACAGGTTGCAGCCCGAAACTCGCGCCAATCAGCGCCACCCCCTTGGCACCAGCCCGGTCCGCGACCGCACGCAACAGACGACTCCCCAGGCCCAGCCCCTGCCAATGCGGATGCACCGCAATGCGCTGAATGCGCCACGCGCCCTCCCCCGCCAGGTCGAAGTCACCCCGGGCCGCAACGGTGCACGGCAGGAAATGCCCCTGCGGGCGCCGTTCGCCCGACCAAACCGCTTCGGCTATCCCGCGTTCCAGTCCGCCCTCTTCCTGGATCAGAACCACCCCGAACAGGGCGCCATCCGCCGCCCCTTCCAGCAGCAACAGGTGAACACCCGCATCATCCAGCCAGCGCGCCAGATCGGAGGGCCGTGTGCGGTAATGGGCATCTGCCAGCAGGCCCATTACTGCCTCCAGGGTTTGCGGCGTGTCCGCGAGCGCCGTGCCCGTGCTCCAGCGCAGCCGCACGGCCTGGGAGACCGGGGGGCGACTCGCCGCCTCCAGCAGGAACAGCCGATTCATCCAGTCCTCGAGCGGATCGCCCGGGGCCCAGCGGACCGGTGTATCCAGGGTCTGTAGCCGCACGCAAAAGCCCGCCCCCTCCAGGGCCGGCAGCGCACGCAGCCGAAAGCCCTGTCCACTCCCCTCGAAGCCGCCGGTCGTGGTCGCCAGCACCAGGCGCCGTGCCAGCCGGGCCAACTGGAGCAGGCGCTCGACCGGCATGCTCGCGGCCTCGTCGATGATCAAGGTATCCAGCGGTTCCGCGTGTTCCAGCAAAACGTCCGGGGCCCGGTAGTGCCATTCCGGCGCGTGCGTCCAATGTCGGGCGCGCGCCAGCAATGCGTCCACGGCCCGTGGTCCCGGCGCCGTCAGCGTGATCGTGGATTCGCCGCGCTGCAGTGCCGCGCCCAGGAACTCGCCCAGCAGGGTCGACTTGCCGCGGCCACGCGGGGCGGTCAACGCCACACATTCGCCCGGCGCGAGTCCCGCCAAATGCCCCAGCGCGACGGCCTGATCCGGCGTCCACGCAAACGGGCCCGCCGCCCTCGGCATGATTCCGGGCAGCCGATCCGCCGACGGCGGCTCCACGGTCCGCACCCACGGCTCGGCCAGTGCCGCCTGCCAGCGGCGGGCAAACGCCCCGTCTCCGCCGGTGCCGTCGAGGATCACCAGGGTGCCACCGCCGAGCAGCAGGCCTGCGACCGTGACCAGGGCATCCACCGCGAGCGGTTGCCGGGCCTCGAATACCAGGGCCTGTACCTCGTGCCCCAGCCAATGCCCAGCCTGCGCCGGCGCCACATGCGGCACCCCGGCGGGCGGCGAACGGCCCACCCACAGCACCGGCCCCTGCGCCGCAGCAGCCCGCAGCCAGTTCGCAGCCACCTGCCAGCCTGCATTATCGGCAGACAACCGGTAGAGCGTACGGGCCTCCATGTCAGTGGCTCCCTGGGATCAGATCACGCATGAACGAACGAGTTTCCGGGGATGAAAGCGGCCATCTCCTCACGCTGCCGGGCCGAAGATCCAGCCATTGATCGGGCGGCCGGGGTGAAACGTGTCTCAAGGTTTAATGCTTCCAGCCGTACAAGATTTTTACAAAGAACTGGAACAATACTGTACAACACCTGTACAGTGTGACCGAGTTCATAAAAGGGTACTGCAGATGACCCCCATTGCGTTGCCGAAACGCCTGCGCATCGATACCGCAGCCGAATGCTGGCAAGTACTGCGCGCGGCACTGGATGTCGGCGAAGACCTGCAGCTGGATTCGGCGGCCGTGACGGATGTGGATGCCGCCGGCGTGCAGGTCCTGCTGATGGCCCGCCATTCGGCCGCCCGCAATGCGCAAGGTTGTTCGCTAACCCGGACCAGCGCGGTGCTGGCCCAGGCCCTGCAGGCCCTGGGCGTACCCGACGACGGGTTTGGATCGAGCGCCGCACAACACGACGACAAGGATTCAGGAGACATGAATGGCTAAGGTTCTGGTGGTGGACGATTCCGCCTCGATGCGCCAGATGGTGGCATTCACCCTCAAACAGGCGGGGCACGAGGTCGTCGAGGGCCGTGACGGCAAGGATGGCCTGAGCAAGGCCCAGGGTGCCAAGGCGGATCTGGTGATCACCGACGTGAACATGCCGGCCATGGATGGCCTGCAACTGACCCGCGAGCTGCGCAAGCTGGGCGGCTACAAGTTCACCCCCATCCTGGTGCTGACCACCGAGGCCGGGCCGGAGAAGAAGCAGGAAGGCAAGGCCGCCGGCGCGACCGGCTGGCTGGTGAAGCCGTTTGACCCCGATCAGCTGATGAACACCGTCAACCGGGTGCTGCGCTAGTCATGTCGATCGACATGGCCCAGTTCATCGATGCCTTTCTCGAGGAGAGCTTCGAGGGGCTGGAGCGCATGGAAACCGAACTCCTGGCGCTGGACGGCGGCGATCCGGAGACGCTGAACACGATCTTCCGCTGCGCCCACTCGATCAAGGGCGGAGCCGGGACCTTCGGGTTCGGCGCGATCTCCGGGTTCACCCATGGTGTGGAGACCCTGCTGGACCGCATGCGCAACGGCGAGCAGGAGGCGGTCCCGGAAACGGTGAACCTCCTCCTGCGTGCGGTGGATACTCTGCGCGCGCAATTGCATGCCGCCCGCGATGGCGGCGAGGCCGACCCCGCCGAGGTGGCCGAAGTGCGCGCCCTGATCGAGGCCCATCTGGGGGATGCCGCGCCCGCGAGCAGCCCGGCGGACAACCGTGAGGCCGAAGACTCTGGCGGCACCAATGCCCCCGCCGACGGGAACCGTACTGGCCCGCGTGGCTGGCGGATTCATTTCCAGCCCTACGCGGACCTGATGCGCACCGGCAACGACCCCCTGCGCATGTTCGAGGTGCTGGAGGAACTCGGCACGCTCAGCGTGCACTGCGAGACCGATCGCCTGCCGGACCACGCGGATGCCTTCGACCCGGAGGACTGCCACCTCGCCTGGACCCTGGAGCTGGAAGGCGATGCCACCCGCGATCAGATCCAGGAGGTCTTCGAGTGGGTCGAGGACGAGTGCGATCTCCTGATTGAACCCCTCGGCGCGGCCAGCGAGCCGACCCCTGAAGCGCCCCTGCTGACGCCCGATGCGACAGAAACGGACGCGACCACCGACCGTCCGCCGGCGGCCCCCGCTGCGCGCGGCGGTAGCGGTAACCGTGGGGCGGAATCCAGCTCCATGCGGGTGAACGCCGGCAAGATCGACGCCCTGATCGACATGGTGGGCGAACTGGTGATCACCCAGTCGATGCTGACCGACATCAGCGAACAACTCGAGGAAGACCCGTCGCAGATGGAGGCGCAGATCGAGCGCCTGCGCACCGGGCTGGGCGAACTGGAACGCAATACCCGCGAGCTGCAGGAAAGCGTGATGAGCATCCGCATGGTGCCGATCGCGCAGGTCTTCAACCGATTCCCGCGGCTGGTGCACGACATCTCCGGGCAGCTCGGCAAGCAGATCGAGCTCACCCTGAAAGGCGAGTACACCGAGGTCGACAAGACCGTGATGGAACACCTGGGCGACCCGCTGGTGCACCTGGTGCGCAACGCGGTGGACCACGGCATTGAAATGCCCGAAGAACGCGCGGCGGCCGGCAAGCCGGAGACCGGCCAGGTCACCCTGGAGGCCTTCCACCGGGGTGGCAACGTGGTCATCGAGATCCGCGACGACGGCAAGGGCATGGATGCCGACCGCATCCTCGCCAAGGCCCGCGATGCCGGCCTCGTTGGACCCAACCAGCACCCGGACCGCCACGAGATCCTGCAGTTGATCTTCGAACCCGGCCTGTCCACGGCGGACCAGGTCAGCGACCTGTCCGGCCGCGGCGTCGGCATGGATGTGGTCAAGAAAAACATCCGCGGCCTGGGTGGCAACGTCGAGCTGGAGTCGGAACCCGGCAAGGGTTCGCGCCTGACCATCCGCCTGCCGCTGACGCTGTCGATCATGGATGGCCAGCTGCTGAAGATCGGAGAGGAGACCTTCGTGATCCCGCTGATCGCGATCGTCGAGTCGCTGCAGACCCTGCCAGAGAGCGTGAAACAGGCCTTCGGCAGGCTGCCGCTATACCGCCTCCGGGACGAATACATTCCGATCGTCGACCTCGCGGCCCTGTTCGGCCGTACCGAGCCCAGCCCGCTGCCGGAACGCGCCCTGCTGGTGGTCGCCGAGGCCGACGACCAGCGCGTGGCGCTGCGGGTCGATGACCTGCTCGGTCAGCAACAGGTGGTCATCAAGACGCTGGAAACCAATTTCCGCAAGGTCCCCGGCACGGCCGGCGCGACCATCCTCGGGGACGGCCAGGTGGCCCTGATCCTGGATGTCGCCGGGATCGCGCGCATGGCCAGCGGGCGCGATACCCGCGCGGCCTGATCATCAAGGAGCCGAACGCAATGGCGAACGACGCAACCCAATCGATCCACGACCCGGCCACCGCCGGCGAGGACCAGTACCTCACCTTCATCCTCGCGGAGGAGGAATACGGCGTGGACATCCTGCGGGTGCAGGAGATCAAGGGCTGGGAACGCCCCACACCCCTGCCCAACACGCCGGACTACATCCGCGGCGTGATCAACGTGCGCGGCATGATTGTGCCGATCATCGACATGCGTCTGCGCTTCGGCATGGAGCCGCTGGAATACGGCCCCACCACGGTGGTCATCATGCTGCGCGTGGTCGGCGAGGAACGCGAACGCGTAATGGGCGTGGTCGTGGATGCGGTCTCCGAGGTCTACAGCATCGGTGCGCAAGACCTGCAGCCGGCACCCGACTTCGGGACCCGCATCGGGGTCAACTTCGTACGCGGGCTGGCGACCGTCGAGGAACAGATGATCCTGGTGCTGGACATCGACACCCTGCTGGGTCCGGGCCTGATTGCCAGCGCCGATGCCATCGAGGCCGAGGCGACGGCGTAAGCCCGACCTCGCACACGGACCATGCGAACCATCGCGGTGATCAACCAGAAAGGCGGGGTCGGAAAGACGACGGTGACCCTGAACCTCTCCCATGCCCTGGCCCTGCAGGGCTACCGGGTGCTGGCGATCGACGCCGACCCGCAAGGCCACCTGAGCATGGCCTTCGGGCTGGAAGACCCCGCCGGCCTGGACCGCGTACTGCAGGACGGGGCCCGGTTGCAGGATGCCTTCAGCGAGGCCGCCAACGGACTGCAGATCGTCGCCGCCGGGGATCAACTGCAGGAGGTCGAGAACCTGAATGAGGGCGGCGCCGAACGCGGCTGGCGCCTGAAGAAGGCCCTGGACGCACTGGATCAGCCATTCGATTTCGTGCTGATCGACTGTCCGCCTTCGGCGGGCTTGCTGGGAATGAACGCGATCATCGCGGCCGACGAGATGCTGATTCCCGTGGCCGGTGACTTCCTGGCCCTGAACGGCCTGTCGCGACTGATGCGCATCCTCCAGGGCGTCGAGGCGCGCCTGGGCTCGGCCCGCCAGAAGTGGATTGTGCTCTCGCGCTTTGTCGAGCAGCGCCGGCATGCCCGCGAGGTCCGCGAACGCATCCGCGAGCACTTCGCCGAGGCGCTGCTGCCGACCACCATCCGCGAGACGGTGGTGCTAGCCGAAAGCCCGAGCTTCGGGCAGACGATATTCGAGTACCAGCCGCGTCACCGTGCGGCCGAGGACTTTCAGCAACTGGCCGCCGACCTGGTCGCGGCCGGAGCACTAACAACCACCCGCCCGACGGCGGCACACGCCTGAGCCTCGAGCCAGGGAGAACGGGCCATGACGACACGCAAACGCAACAAGCTGGGCAATGACCCGCTGGGCTGGCTGGACGAATCCAGCGCGGCCGGCGAGGCGAGCGGCGACGAGGTCTCGGGCGCGACCCGGCCGACCGCTACGGCTACGGCCACGCCCGAGCCCCTATCCGGCCCGCAAACCGACACTTCCAAGAAAACGAACAAACCCGCGCGTCGCCGCACCCCGGCATCGCGCCAGACGAACAAGCAAAGCGAGGACACCCCGATGGCCGCCATTCCGCAAACCGACACCGGCAGTGACCAGAACAGCCTCTTCATGCGTGCCGCCGTGCAAGGTGCGCGGACCGCGCTGATGATGTGCGACAGCGAGATGAACATTGTCTACGCCAATCCGGCCGTGGTCGAACTTCTGCGCAACCGGCGCGACACCCTGCGCCGGGAGTTCCCGGGCTTTGATCCGGACAACCTGGTGGGTCAGTCGATCGACCAGTTCCACAAGGACCCGACGCACCAGCGCGCAATCCTTCAGAACCCCAAAAACCTGCCCTTCGAGGCCCGGATCCAGGTCGCCGACCTCAAATTTCGTCTAAACGCGACAGCGGTGCTGGATGACGCCGGCAACTACCTGGGCAACATGGTCGAGTGGCAGGACATCACCGAACAGGAACGCGTGGAGCAAGAACGCACGCGAATGCGCGCCGCGGTCGAGGGTTCGCAAACCGCGCTGATGATGTGCGATCCGGACATGAATATCGTCTATGCCAACCCTTCCGTGGTGAGCCTGCTTCGCAGCCGTAGCGATGTCTTGCGCCGGGAGTTCCCGAACTTCGATCCGGACAACCTGGTGGGGCAGTCGATCGACCAGTTCCACAAGGACCCGACGCACCAGCGTGCGATCCTCCAGAACCCCGCGCGTCTGCCCTTCGAGGCAAACATTCAGGTCGCGGACCTGTATTTCAACCTAAACGCGACCGCCATTATCGATGCCGACGGGAACTACGCCGGTAACATGGTCGAATGGCGTGACACCACCGAGATGCGTCGGGCCGAGGATGCCATTGACGCCCTGATCAAGGACGCGGCTGCCGGCAACCTCGGCGAACGCCTGCTGCCGGAGGACTACCAGGGCTTTGCGCGCAATATTGCCGAGGGTGTCAACGAACTGTTGGACGCGGTGGTCCCGCCGCTGCGCGAGGGCTCCCGGGTCATGCAAGCGATGTCCGAGGGCGATCTGGCCGTGCGTATGGAAGGCGACTTCCAGGGAGAGTTCGGGAAATTCCGCGACGCCATCCACACCTCGCTCGAGAACCTCGACAACCTGGTTGGGCAGATCCTCGAGGGCGCCGGCAACGTGCGCTCGGCCTCGGCCGAGATCGCCCAGGGCAACACCGACCTGTCCCAGCGCACGGAAGAGCAGGCCTCCTCGTTGGAGGAGACGGCCTCGTCGATGGAGGAGATGACCTCCACGGTCAAATCCAACGCCGACAATGCCCGCCAGGCCAACCAGCTCGCCAGTGCCGCGCGCGACAAGGCGCAGGAAGGCGGCCAGATCGTCGAGAAGACGGTCTCGGCGATGGGCGAGATCAACCAGTCGTCAAAGAAGATCGCCGACATCATCGGCGTGATCGACGAGATCGCGTTCCAGACCAACCTGCTGGCGCTCAACGCGGCAGTGGAAGCCGCCCGCGCTGGCGAGCAGGGGCGTGGCTTTGCCGTGGTCGCCACCGAGGTGCGCAACCTGGCACAGCGCAGTGCCCAGGCCGCGAAGGAGATCAAGACCCTGATCAACGACTCGGTAGAGCGCATTGGCGAGGGCAGCAAGCTGGTCGACAACTCCGGCAAGGCGCTGGAGGAGATCGTCGACTCGGTGAAGAAGGTCTCCGACATCATTGCCGAGATCGCCGCCGCCAGCGAGGAGCAATCCACCGGCCTCGACGAGATCAACAAGGCTGTGACCCAGCTCGACGAGGTTACCCAGCAGAACGCCGCGCTGGTCGAAGAAGCCGCAGCCGCCAGCGAGTCGCTGGACGACCAGTCACGCGAGCTGCTGGACCTGATGGGCTTCTTCAAGGGCGTTGAGGCACCGAAGGCCCGCCAGGCCATGCCGCAGTCGACTGCACGACCAGCCACCGGCAGGGCGGCTAGTGGCACGCCCGGACTGAAGCGCCCGGCCTCCGCCGGCGGCAACCACGAAGGCGGATCGGCCAAACGGCCGACCCCGGCTCCCTCGCGCCAGGCGGCGACCGAAGAATGGGAAGAATTCTAAGGCCCCGCAATCAATCCATCTCAGGGAGACACTGATTGGCCGCCTCCGACCGCCTGAGCGAACGCGACTTCCGGCGCGTTGTCCGCCTAACGCAGGAACGCACCGGAATCATGCTCAACGAGAGCAAGAAGGAGCTGGTATTCAGCCGGCTCTCGCGGCGGCTGCGCGTGCTCGGGCTGGATGCCTTCGACACCTATCTGGACCGAGTCGAAGGGGATGACGAGGGCGAAATTGAGGAGTTCATCAATGCGCTGACCACCAACCTGACCGCGTTCTTCCGCGAACCGCATCACTTCGAGATGCTGGGTGGCCCAGTGCTGCAGGAGATCCGACGGCTCAACCCGAACGGCCCGCTGAAGGTCTGGTCGGCGGGGTGCTCCACCGGCGAGGAGCCCTACTCCATCGCCATGACCCTGGCCGAGGCCCTGCCCTCGCCGGATGAGGTACGCATCCTGGCCACCGATATCGACTCGCGCGTGGTCGAGCATGCCGACGCCGGGGTCTATGACGCGAAGCGCGTCACCGGCATCCCGGGCGCACGCCAGCAACGCTGGCTGTTGCGCGGCAAGGGGGCCAACGAGGACCGGGTGAAGATCCGCGACGAACTGCGCGCCATGGTGCACTTCCGCCAACTGAACCTGTTCGATCCGTGGCCGATGAAGGGCCCGCTGGACGTAATCTTCTGCCGCAACACGCTGATTTACTTCGACAAGCCAACCCAGAAGCAGTTGGTGGAGCGCTTTGCCCAACTGCTACGCCCGGAGGGCTATCTTTTTATCGGTCACTCAGAGTCCCTGTTCCGCGTGACTGATGACTTCCGGCTGCTGGAACAGACGCTGTACCGGCGGGCCCGCTGATGCCCACCCTGCCGCAGCTGCACGATGGCGCCTTCGCGCACATCAATCGTTACTGGGATCGGGCGCATGCCTGCCCGGCGGCGAAGCTGCTGCCAGGCGAATGCTATGTCACGGTATCGCGTTCGGAGCTGATCACGACGGTACTCGGCTCCTGCGTCTCCGCCTGCGTATGGTCACCCGAAGCCGGGGTCGGAGGCATGAACCATTTCATGCTGCCGGATGGCGACCGCAACAGCGGCTGGGGGCCGGCCGTCTCCAACGCCACCCGCTACGGCACCCATGCGATGGAATTCCTGGTCAACGAACTGCTAAAGCTGGGAGCCCGGCGCGAGGATCTGCGCATCAAGATGTTTGGTGGTGGCCGCGTGATGGCCGGAATGAGCGATGTCGGCGCGGGCAACATCGCCTTCATGCGCCGGTTCCTGCAGGACGAGAACCTGGAACTGGTGGCGGAAGACGTGGGCGGGCGCTGGCCGCGCAAGGTCGTGTTCTTCCCCGCCACCGGGCGGGCACGGGTCAAGAAGCTCGTGTCCCTGCACAACAACACCCTGCTCGAACGCGAGCAGGACTACCGCCGCCGACTGCAGGACGAACCCCTGCAGGGCGACGTGGAGCTCTTCTAGATGTCTGCCACCTCCAAGCCCATTCGCGTCCTGGTCGTCGACGACTCGGCCCTGATCCGCAAGCTGCTTACGGAAATCCTGTCCCAGGCGCCGGACATCGAGGTCGTGGCTGCCGCCGCCGACCCCTTCGACGCTCGCACCAAGATCAAGCAACACGAACCGGACGTGCTGACCCTGGATGTGGAGATGCCGAAGATGGACGGCATCACCTTCCTGCGCAATCTGATGCGGCTGCGCCCGATGCCGGTTGTGATGGTCTCGTCACTGACCGAGGAGGGGGCCGACGTGACCCTGGAGGCGCTGGAGGTCGGCGCAGTGGATTTTGTCACCAAGCCCAAGGTGGATGTCTCCCATGCCCTGCAGGACTACGCCGACGTGCTGATCGACAAGGTCCGCACGGCCGCGCGCGTCCGTCTGCAGGCACGCAGCGCCACACCCGCCACGGCACCGCAGCGGCTGGCCAGCGCGGGCAGCGGACGTTTCCGAACCACCGACCGGGTCATCGTCCTGGGCGCCTCTACCGGTGGCACCGAGGCCCTGCGCGAGGTGCTGGTCGCGCTGCCGCCGGACGCCCCGGGCATCCTCATCACCCAGCACATCCCGGCCGGGTTCAGCCGCGCCTTTGCCGAACGCATGGACCGCAACACCGCACTCAGCGTGAAAGAGGCCGAGGACGGCGATATCGTGATGCCCGGGCACGCCTATGTGGCCCCAGGCAGCGACTACCACCTGCGCCTGGCGCGCGACGGCGCCCGCTACATTTGCCGCCTCGACCAGGGCGGGCCGGTGAACCGCCACCGCCCCAGCGTCGACGTGCTGTTCAACTCCGCCGCCGAGCAGGCGGGGGCCAACGTCGTCGCCGCCCTGCTGACGGGCATGGGCGACGATGGCGCCCGCGGTCTGCGAGCGCTGCGCGACGCCGGCGCCCACACTATCGCCCAGAACGAGAGCACCAGCCTGGTCTGGGGCATGCCTGGCGAAGCGGTCAAACTGGACGCCGCGGTGCAGGTACTGCCGCTGGGGGGCATCGCCGCGTCCCTGATCCGTGACCACCGCAACGCCGCCGCATCCGGCCAATAGGAGCAATGTGAATGGACGACCGCATGCAATGGCTCACCCGGGATTCGGCCCACAAAGCCCTGGCGCTGGTACTGACCGCCCTGCTCCTGCTCGCGGCCATCATCGCCGGCTTCTCCGCCGCCTGGTGGCAGGCACTGGCCGCCGCGATCCTGGCCGGGCTGGCGGCGCTGCTGGCTCTGGGCATCCAGCAGCGCGGGCCGACGTCCGCTGACACCGCTTCCGATGAGTGCGCATCCCCGGGCCAGCCCACCGGCGGGCGAGAACTCTCCGACGAGCTGGATCAGGCAATGGATTTCGAACTGGGGCAGCTGTCGGCCGAGATCGGCCGACAGCGCGGGCTGATCGCCGAGGCGGTGAAGGAATTGGGTTCCAGCTTCAACGAGATGCACGAGATTGCCGGCCGCCAGACGGAGTTGATGAGCCGCGATGCCTCCCAGGGTAACAACGCCGAGGACATGACCAATGCCGAGGTGATCACCGAGCTGACCCGCAAGTCCGACGAGACCCTGCAAATGTTCATCGACACCCTGGTGCAGATCAGTCGCCAGAGTGTCGAGAGCGCCCACCACATGGAAGACATGAGCCAGCACATGGACGGGGTGTTCAAACTGCTGGACAGCGCCGGCGCGATCGCGGGGCAGACCAACCTGCTGGCGCTGAACGCCAGCATTGAGGCGGCCCGTGCCGGCGAGGCCGGGCGCGGCTTCTCGGTGGTGGCCGACGAGGTACGCTCGCTGTCGCAGCGTTCGGCGACCTTCCACGACGACATCCGCAAGCAGATCGACCAGGCCCGCGAGTCGATCGGAAAGGTGCATGGCACGGTGCACGACATGGCCTCGCGCGACATGAGCGACACCATGGGCGAAAAGGAGCGCATTTCCCACCTGTTCGAATACGCCCGGCGCGCCACCGACGAGCTGGACGAACGCATCCGCGAGGAAGCAGAGTTAAGCGAGCGCATGCACCAGGCGGTTGCCATCGCCATACGCTCACTGCAGTTCGAGGACATCGCCCGGCAATCGCTGGGTACCGCCGAAGAGGCCGTGACTCACCTGCAGGAGCTGCAAGGCATCCTGCACGAGGCCCGCTCGACCGAGGACGCCCGGGCCATGGCCCAGCGCGTGCGCGAGTGGCGCGAGCGTCGCCAGGAGAATTACCACCGCGCGGTGGACCAGCAGAACATGGCCACCGGCGACGTGGAATTGTTCTGACGTGGAATTGTTCTGAAGTCTTGCCATCCAACACCCCGCCGACGTCGCCCTTCCGGCATCACGCCGGCCATCAGCCGCCGGGGAAGCGCAGCTTCATTCGCGCCTCCCCGCGGCACGTCGGATGTGCCGCCGAAATCGACCGGACCAAACGGTTGATTCCGCCGCAAGCTGCGACTCGGGTTTGCAGCATCGCTTGCGCCGAACAAGCCAGGGTGGCTTTGTTCAGCGCCTACTTCACCGGGCACGAAGCCCCCCAAAGCGCCAGGAATCGCATATGAGCATCGAGCAACACACCTCCGACGACGGCAAGGAAGTCCGCATCCGGGTCAAGGGCCGCTTCGACTTCGAACAGCACCAGGACTTCCGCGCCGCCTACCGCGACACCGCCGGGACTGGCGTGCGTTACACCGTGGACCTCTCGCAGACCGAATACATGGACAGCTCCGCTCTGGGCATGCTGCTCCTGCTGCGAGAACACGCCGGGGGCGAGTTCTCCGATGTCTCCGTCGCCGGGGCCTCCCAGGGCGTACGCAAGGTGCTGGATATCGCCAATTTCGGCCGCCTGTTCCGCATTCAGTAGCAGGGTCGTGGACGAACAGACCAACATCCCGACCAGCAACGAATCCTCGCCGGGCGATCTGATCTCCGGCGAGGGGCTGGTGCTGGTGGTCGACGACGACCCGCACAACCGCCGCCTGCTGCGAATGATGCTGATGGGCGCCGGATACCGAATCCGCGAGGCCAACAACGGTCTTGCGGCCGTGGAGGCCTGCCGCGAGCAAGTGCCGGACCTGATCCTGATGGACGTGATGATGCCGGAGTTGGACGGCTACCAGGCCACCTCCCGCATCAAGGCCGAGATGGGCCACCACTTCGTCCCGGTGATCTTCCTGACCGCCCTGGACGATGAGAATGCCCTGCTGCGCGGCATCGAGTCGGGCGGGGATGATTTCCTCAGCAAGCCGCTGAATCTCGCGGTCCTCAAGGCCAAGATCCATGCGATGGAGCGCCTGCGCGACCTGCACACGGGGCTGCAAAGCCGCAATGAGGCCCTGCTGCGCGCCCAGGCTCGCCAGGCCTGGGAAGAAGAGACCGCCGAAGGCCTGTTCTCGCGCGCCATCACCCGCCGCAATCGCGGCCTGGATCGGTTGCGGCTGCACCGCTACGCGGCCTCCACCTTCAGCGGCGACGTCGTGCTCTCCGGGTACACCCCCGACGGAGCCCTGCGCGTGCTGGTCGGGGACTTCACCGGCCACGGCCTGACTGCCGCGATCGGGACGTATCCGGTCAGCGAGACCTTTCACACCCTGACCCAGGAGGGCGTGGACGACCAGGAACTGCTGCACGAGCTGAACCACGTCCTGCACGACTTCCTGCCAGCCGCGATGTTCATGGGCGCGCTGCTCGCCACGTTTTCCGCGGACGGCCGCCGGGTCCGCCTGTGGAACGGCGGCATGCCCGATGCCTGGCTGTGCAACACGCAACAGGACCGGGTACGGCGCATCCAGTCCCAGGCCATGCCCCTGGGCATCCTCGGCCGCCTCGACCACGATACCGGCGCCCGTTCCTTCGACCTCGACGAGGGCGACTGGCTCACGCTGGTCAGCGACGGGGTGCTGGAGGCCACCGATGTCGCCGGGACCGCGTTCGGCGAAGACACGATCCTTCGGGACTGCCAGGCGAGCCGATCTGCCGAGGACGCCTTCGAGCGCATCCGCGAGGCGCTGGAGGCCCACTGCGGCGATCAGACACCCACCGACGACATGACCCTGGTGACCATCGACTGCTCTCCCGCCGTGGTCACCGAGAGCGAGCACCCGCAGGATCGCCAGCTCCGGGGCACCCTGCGCTGGTCGCTGGAGGCCAGTGACCAGCGCCTGGCCGAGGTTGATCTGGTCGGTGCCGCCCGAACCCAGCTGCTGGAATGGCTGCCGAACCTGGGGGGTGGACACGCAGAGGCGCTGCAGACGGTGATCGCCGAGCTTTGCAACAACGGCTTCGAACACGGCGTATTGCGCCTGGACTCCGACATGAAGGCCACGGTGGAGGGCTTCGAGCAGTACTACCAGCAGCGGACCGAGGGGCTGCGGGACATTCGCGGCCGGATCGGCATCTCCCTGCGCTACCGGCCCATGGCCGGCCAGCACTGCATCCGCATCCGGGTGCGCGACAGCGGGCCGGGCTTTGACCACCGCCAGATCCAGGAGGCCCTGGAAGGCCGTGGCGACAAGCGCCTATGGGGGCGCGGTCTGAACCTGGTGCGTCAGCTCTGCGAGCAGGTTCGCTATCACGGCAGCGGCAACCTGGTGGAGGCGGATTATCGTTGGGGCGCCGCCGCGGGGACCGGGTCCAAGGGTGGAGTGTCAGGATGACCTACGCCCTGGAAGCCATGCACAGCCCGGCGCCGATCGATCTGGTCAACGCCCTGAGCGAGGCGGTGCTGTTCGTCACGGCCGATGGCCACGTGCGCTACGCCAACCCGGCGGCGGAACGCTTGTTCGGCACGACCGCCTGCAGCCTGGACGGACGCGACCTGGCTGCCCTGATCACACCCCGCGATCCGGCCTTCGATCTACTCGAACGGCTGCGCGAATCGACGCGCGCGGATGGCTGGATCCCCCGCCGCGACCCTGTTGAACTCCTCTGCGAGGACGGCCAGTCGCGGCCGGCCCTGCTCGATATCGGAACCTGCCAGCACACGCATGAACACGTGCAGTTCGTGGTGCTGCGCGAGCAGCGGCCGGGGCACCCCGCCGACACGCCGGAACAGGCCGAACACCTGCGCGAGGCCATCGACCTGCTGACCCGTCAGGTGCAAGAACGCATGCGCGCCGAACAGGCCCTGCAGGACAGTCATCGGCGCCTGGTGGCCGCGCAGCGGGTAGCCCGGATCGGCCACTGGGAGTTCGTACTGGAGACCGACGAACTCCAGCTGTCACCCAGTGCCAGCGTCCTGTTCGGGCATGAAGACCGGCCCCGCTCCATGCCCCGCGAGGCGCTGGTCGAAGCCACCCATCCGGATGACCGCGCGGCCCTGGCCTTTGCCCTGCTGCGCCTGGCCAACGGGGAAACCGAGCGTTTCTCGATTCGGCACCGCCTGCTACTGCCCAACGGCGAGGAACGCTACATGCTGGCCGAGGGCGAGCGCGCCGCGGATCCGCCCGCCCGCATCCTCGGCATCCATCAGGACCTGACCGAGCGCGAGAAAACCGAGCAGGCGCTGTTCAAGCTGGTGAATTTCGACGCCCTGACGGGCCTGCCCAACCGCACCGGGCTGCGCAGCCGATTGCGCGCCGCCCTGGGCGAGGCCGAGCGTCAGGGGGAATCGCTGGCGGTACTGCTGCTGGACATCGATCGTTTCACCTCCATCAACAGCACCCTGGGCCACGACGCCGGGGACGCCCTGTTGAACGCCCTGGCCCGGCGCTTGCAAAACCTCCTGCGCCCGCGCGATACCCTGGCCCGACTGGCCTCCGACGAGTTCGCCGTGATCCTGACCGAGATCGAGGACCTCGCCCATGCGCAGGAACGCGCGCAGGCCATTCTGGATCACTGCTCGGAACCGTTTGCGCTCGGGAAGGGCCAGCATGTCGCCACCAGCAGCGTGGGCATCAGCCTGTTCCCGCAGGATGCGCGCGGCAAGGACGACCTGCTGCGCCATGCCACCAGCGCCCTGCACGAGGCCAAGGGTTCTGGCGGCAACACCTGCCGCTTCTATACCCAGGAGCTGAACACCCAGGCGCGCGAACAGCTGGAGCTGGAACAGGGACTGCGTGGCGCGCTTCGCCAGCAAGAATTCGAGCTCCACTATCAGCCGCAGATCGGACTGGATCGCGGCCACACTGTCGGTGTCGAGACCCTGATCCGCTGGCGCCACCCCGAGCGCGGAATGGTGTCGCCGGGCGAATTCATCCCGCTGGCGGAGAAGACCGGGCTGATCGTGCCCATCGGCGACTGGGTCCTGCGCACCGCCACCCAGCAACTGGCGGAATGGGATCGCCTGGGCCTGCCACCGCTGCGCCTGGCCATCAACCTGTCCGCCCGGCAGTTCGCCGACCCCGAGCTGCCCGAGCGCATCCTGGAAACCCTGCAGGCGGCCGGGCTCGCCCCCGAGCGCCTGGAGGTGGAGATCACCGAGAGCGTGCTGGTCGAGGATATCGACGCGGCGGCCGAGATGCTCCAGCGTCTGGTGCGTCTGGGCGTCTCGGTGGCGATCGACGACTTCGGCACCGGGCAGTCATCCCTGCGCTACCTGCGGCGGCTGCCGCTGACCACGCTGAAGATCGACCGTGAATTCACCTGGGGTATCGGCAACGACCCGGACGACGAGGCGATCACCCGCGCGATCATCGGCCTGGGCAAAACCCTGAAGTTGCGTGTCCTGGCCGAGGGCGTGGAGACCGAACAGCAGCACGCATTCCTGCGCGAGATGGGCTGCGACGAGGTCCAGGGCTTCCTGCTCGGCCGCCCGATGCCCGCCACCCAGCTCGAACGCGAATGGAAGGAACGCGCACACACACCAGGGTAGGCGCTTTTTGTGTGCACCACGAAGCGCACGAGGGCACGGAGCAAACTCAGGGCAATGGAGTGAGGAGGATGAGCGCCGCGAATCGCATCCGTCTCACGGAACTGCCGGGCCTCGACCCGATACGCTGCCAATCCGCCTGAAGACTTTGCGGTTTTCTCTGCGCCCTCCGTGGTGGAATCTGTCTTGACCTGGCCCTTCTTCGTGCCTTCGTGCGCTTCGTGGTAGACAATCTGCCCAACAGAAAAACCAAGGAGAACGACATGCAGGACAGCGGTTTCGGTTCGGCACTCGTCACCGGCAATTCCAGTGGCCTGGGTCTGGGGATGACCCGGGTGTTGCTGGAACAAGGCGCCCGCGTCTACGGCATGAGCCGGCGCGGCTGCCCCGAGGCCGGGGTGAGCGGCGACGAAAAAGTGGATCTGGGCGATTTCAACGCCACCGGGGCCGCAATGGAGCGACTGCTGGGCGGCGTGGACCGCGTTGATCTGGTGGTGCTCAACGCCGGGCTACTGGGCCACATGCAGCGCATGCAGGACGCGCCGATGGACGAGTTGCGCCTGCTGATGGACGTGAACACCTTCGCCAACAAGGTCATCCTCGACGCGCTGCTGAAGCATCGTGTGGCCGTCGGCCAGATCATCGCGATCTCCTCCGGCGCGTCGGTCTCCGGGCATGCCGGCTGGAGCGGCTATTCGCTGTCCAAGGCCGCGCTGAACATGATGATGCAGCTCTACGCGCACGAATTCCCCGAAGAGACCGCCATCAACGCCTTCGCCCCGGGCCTGGTCGACACCGCGATGCAGGACTACCTGTGCGACGAGGCCGACCGCGAGAGCTTCCCGGTACTCCAGCGCCTGAAGGCGGCGCGCGGCACCCCGGACATGCCCGACCCGGAAAACGCCGCGCGCGCCATCCTGGATGCCCTGCCGCGCCTGCGCCACACGACCCGCGGCAGCTTCGTCGACATCCGTCAACTCTGACGCCCGTTTCTGTTTCGCACGCAGAAAACCGTAGTGGAAACGCTCTTGATTCTGCCTTTCTTCGCGGCCTTGTGCGGTTCGGACGTGGACCGCGACCCAACCCGGAAAATCGGCTTCGCAGCGCCAAAAAAGGTTCATGAAGGTGCGTTGGATTTTGCCTGGGATGGCGCGTATAGTCGGGAGCGTGATTCGTGGTTGAGCGACAACACTAGGAAGTTTCTAGTTTCTGAACCAGTGCTCCCGTTGATCTGTTGGCAGCATGCCACGAACACATTTGTTAGTTACATGAAGAGGTTACAAGTTGTGAATACTGGTGTTGTGAAGTGGTTCAACGAGAGCAAGGGTTTTGGTTTCATTACCCCCGATGATGGCGGCAAGGACGTATTCGTCCATTTTTCCGCGATCAGCGGTTCGGGTTTCAAGACCCTGGCCGAAGGCCAGAAGGTCTCCTTTGAAATCCAGGAAACCGCCAAGGGCCTGGCCGCCGGCGAAGTGACCGCCATCTAAGGCGCCACTCCCAAGGCTGACGGCTCCTTCGTTGGACCGTCCGAAAAGGCCGCCTCCGGGCGGCCTTTTTCGTGTCCGGCGTTCTGTATTCACCACGAAGCACACGAACAGACGGATTCGCAGTGCTCATCCGCAGTGCAATCGCCCTTGACCCGGACCTCCTGCATGTCTTCGTGCGCTTCGTGGTGAATGCGGAAGTTCATCGAGAATGATTCAAGTACACTGCGGGGCTTTCCCGAAGGCTGCTCCCGCACGCGATGAACCGCCTGTTTCGCTCCACCGCCGTCGTCAGTGGCATGACCATGATCTCCCGGATCATGGGCTATCTGCGCGACATGGTGCTGGCGGTCACCTTCGGCGCCGGCCCGGCCACCGACGCCTTTTTCGTCGCCTTCCGCATCCCGAATTTTCTGCGCCGACTGTTCGCCGAGGGCGCCTTCAACCAGGCCTTCGTTCCGGTGTTCGCGGAGTTTCGCGAGAAGCGCGGACGCGAGGCCCTGCGTGATTTGCTGGATCACACCGCCGGCACCCTGATGACAGTGGTCACCGTCGTGACCCTGATCGGGATCCTGGCGGCGCCGGCACTGATCTGGGTGTTCGCCCCGGGGCTGGGCACCCAGGAGGCCGGGCGCCAGGACCTCGCCGCAGCCATGCTGCGGATCACCTTCCCGTATCTGCTGTTCATCTCCCTGACCGCGATGGCAGCCGGCATTCTCAACAGCATCGGGCGCTTTGCGGTGCCGGCCTTCACCCCGGTCTTCCTGAACCTGTCGATGATCGTCGCCGCGCTGTGGCTGGCGCCGATGTTCGACGAGCCGGTGGTCGCCCTCGCGTGGGGGGTGTTTATCGCCGGGGCCCTGCAACTGGCCTTCCAGATCCCCTTTCTGTGGCGCGCGGGGCTACTGCCGCGCCCGCGCTTTGGACGCGCCCACGAGGGGGTGCGCCGGATCGTGAAGCTGATGCTGCCGGCGATCCTCGGGACCTCGGTGGTACAGATCAACCTGCTGGTGGACACCCTGATCGCGTCGTTCCTGGTGGCCGGATCGATCTCCTGGCTGTACTTCGGCGACCGCTTCGTGGAGCTGCCGCTGGCCCTGTTCGGGATCGCGATCGGCACGGTGATCCTTCCGCGCCTGGCGCGGCAGTACAACCTGGCCGACCCGGCCGCCTTCGGTCGCACCCTGGACTGGGCCCTGCGCCTGGCGATGCTGGTCGCGCTGCCCTCCATGGTCGGCCTGGTCGTGCTGGCAGTGCCGATCCTGGCCACGCTGATCCAGTATCAGGCCTTCACCCAGTTCGATACCTACATGACCGCGATGGCCCTGGCGGCCTATGCCCTGGGCCTGCCCGGCTTCATCCTGATCAAGGTGCTGGCGCCTGGCTTCTTCGCTCGCCAGGACACCAAGACCCCGGTGAAGATCGCGATCATCGCCATGCTCTGGAACATGGTGCTGAACGGCGCCTTTGTGCTGCCGTGGTACCTCTCCGGCACGCCCGGAGCGCACGCCGGACTGGCGCTGGCCACCTCGGCCTCGGCCTATATCAACGCCGGGTTGCTCTACCGCGGGCTGATCCGCGAGGGCATCTACCAGCCAGGACCGGGTTTGCGCTCATTACGCCTGGGGCTGCCCCTGGGGCTCGCCGCGATGATCGGGGTGCTGATCTGGCTCTCGCCGGGGTTCGGCCAGTGGACCGAGTGGCCCGTCGACACCCGCCTGCTGGCGCTCACCGGCCTGATCCTGGCCGGCACCGCCACACTCGCCGCCACGTTGTGGCTGACCGGCGTGCGCCCGCACCACTTGCTGCTGCGCGAAGGCACCGATCAATGATGCCGGGGAAGGCCCCGGCGGGTTATACTTTCGGTTTTGCGCGGGATCGGGGCGATGCGGCTGATTCGCGGCCTGGGGCCGGCCGACAGCAAGGCGTTCGAGGCAGCCGGCATGCATGGCGCGGTGGTGACCATTGGCAACTTTGATGGTCTGCATCGTGGTCATCAGGCTGTTCTGGGACGGCTACTCGAGGCGGCGCAGGATCGCCAGGCGCCGGCGCTCCTGATGACCTTCGAGCCGTTGCCACGCGAGTACTTCGCCGCACGCTCCCAGGCCCCCGCGCCACCCGGCCGCCTGCAGCGGCTGCGCGATCGCCTGGTGACGCTGGGCGACAGCGCCCTCGGCGCAGCCTGGGTCCTGCGTTTCGACGCGCAGCTGGCGGGGCTTTCGGCCACGGCCTTCATGGAGGAGGTCCTGCATCGCCGTCTGGGCGCCCGCCATGTGCTGGTGGGCGACGACTTCCGTTTCGGACGCGGGCGCGAGGGCGATCAGGCGGCCCTGCAGACGGCCGGCAAACGGCTTGGCTTCACCGTCGAATCCACCCCGACGGTGCGTGACGCCGAGGGGCGCATCAGCAGCACGCGGGTGCGCGCCGCCGCCGTCGCCGGCGACTTCGCCCGCGTGGCGGAACTCCTGGGGCGGCCCTACCGGCTGCACGGCCGGGTCGCACACGGCGACAAGCGCGGGCGCACCATCGGCTTTCCCACCGCGAACCTGCGCCTGGGGCCATGGCCGCTGGCACTGCGCGGGGTGTACTCCGGCTGGCTGCGCCGGGCCTCCGGCGAGGCCCTGCCCGCCGTCGCCAACATCGGCTGGCGTCCGACGGTGGGTGGCACCGAACAGCGTCTGGAGGCCCACGTACTCGAGGGCCAGCCCGACCTGTACGGCGAGGCCGTCTGTTTTGAACCCGTCGCGCAGGTGCGCGGCGAACAACGCTTCGAGGGACTGGAGGCGCTGCGCGCGCAGATCGCGCGTGACGTTGAAACCGCCCGCACGCAACTCTCCGCACACGACTGAAACCGGCCCGCAGGGCCGATCCGGAACTCGCTAATGGCACGCAAACCGGCACCGCCGAACCCCTACAAGGACACCCTCAACCTGCCCGAGACGGCCTTCCCCATGCGCGCCGGCCTGGCGACGCGGGAGCCGGAGTGGCTGGAGGCCTGGAAGGCCGAGGACCGCTACCAGCGCCTGCGCGAATACTGTGCCGGGCGGCCGCGCTTCGTGCTGGCCGACGGCCCTCCGTATGCGAACGGCTCGATCCACGTCGGCCACGCGGTCAACAAGATCCTCAAGGACGTGATCGTGAAGAGCCGCACGCTGGCCGGCTTCGACGCCCCCTACGTGCCGGGCTGGGACTGCCACGGCCTGCCGATCGAGCTGAAGGTGGAACAAAAGCTGGGCAAGGCCGGGCGCGACGTGGACGCCGCGACCTTCCGCAAGGCCTGTCGCGAATACGCCCAGGAGCAGGTGGACGGCCAGAGCGCGGACTTCCAGCGCCTGGGCGTGCTGGGAGACTGGGACAACCCCTACCTGACCATGAACTACCAGGTGGAGGCGGACACCGTCCGCGCGCTGGGCACCATCTTCAAGCGTGGCCACGTGCAGATGGGCGAGAAACCGGTGCACTGGTGTGTGGACTGCGGCTCGGCCCTGGCCGAGGCCGAGGTCGAGTACGAGGACAAGTTCTCGCAGGCGATCGACGTACGCTTTCGCGTGGTCGACGACATCGACTTCCTGCGCCGCTTCGACGGCATCGACGGCTCGCGCGGCCCAATCAGCGTGGTGATCTGGACCACCACCCCATGGACCCTGCCGGCCAACCAGGCGGTCGCCCTGCACCCGGAACTGAACTACGCCCTGGTGGAGCTGGAACACGAGCGCATCCTGCTGGCGGAGGACCTGGTCGAGGACTGCCTGGCGCGCTACTCCCTGGGCGAAGGCCACATCGTGGCACGCACCAAGGGTCAGGCACTGGAAGGCCTGATGCTGCGCCACCCGTTCCTGGAGCGCGACGTGCCGCTGATCCTCGGCGATCACGTGACCACCGAGACCGGTACCGGCGCGGTGCACACCGCCCCCGGCCACGGCCAGGAGGACTATGCGGTCGGGCTGCAGTACAGCCTGCCGGTGGAAAACCCGGTGGGCCCGGATGGCCGTTTCCTGCCCGACACCCCGCACTTCGCCGGCGAGAACGTGCACCAGGCCAACGGCCACGTGATCGACGTGCTGAAGGAGCACGCCGCGCTGATCGTGGCGGTAAAGTTCGAGCACAGCTATCCGCATTGCTGGCGCCACAAGACCCCGATCATCTTCCGCGCGACGCCGCAGTGGTTCATCAGCATGGACCACGCCGAGCTGCGCGCCGATGCCCTGAAGGCCATCGCCGACACGGAGTGGATGCCGAGCTGGGGCCAGGCCCGGATCCACGGGATGGTGGTCAACCGCCCGGACTGGTGCATCTCGCGCCAGCGCAACTGGGGTGTGCCGATCCCGTTCTTCGTGCACAAGGAAACCAACCGCCTGCATCCGCATACCGCAGAGCTGATCGAGACCATCGCACAGCGCATCGATCGCGACGGTATCGAGGCGTGGTTTCAGCTGGATCCGAAAGAGGTGCTGGGCGAGAAGGCCGACGACTACGTGAAGCTCAACGACACGCTGGACGTCTGGTTCGACTCCGGCGTGCTGCACTCCACGGTCGTGGAGAAACGCCCGGAACTGGGCGAGCTGCCGGTGGACCTGTTCCTGGAGGGCTCGGACCAGCACCGCGGCTGGTTCCAGTCCAGCCTGCTGACCAGCGTGGCCATGCGTGGCGAGGCGCCCTACAAGGCGGTGCTGACCCACGGCTTCACGGTGGACGAGAAGGGCGAGAAGATGTCCAAGTCGCGCGGCAACGTGGTCGCGCCACAAGAGGTGGTCTCCACCCTGGGGGCGGACATCCTGCGCCTGTGGGTCGCGGCGACCGACTTCTCCGGCGAGATGGCGATCTCCAAGGACATCCTCGACCGCACCGCCGATGCCTATCGCCGCATCCGCAACACTACGCGCTTCCTGCTGGGCAACCTGAACGGCTTCGAGCCGGCCGAACACGCCCTGCCGCTGGAGGATCTACTGCCACTGGATCGCTGGATCGTCGCCCGCGCACTGCAGGTACAGGGCCAGGTCACGCAGGCCTACGACGGCTACCAGTTCCACCAGATCTACCAGCGGGTACACAACTTCTGCTCGGTGGAGCTGGGCAGTTTCTACCTGGACGTGATCAAGGATCGTCAGTACACCACCCAGGCAGACTCGCACGCCCGCCGCTCGGCACAGACCGCGCTGTATCACGTGGCCGAGGCCCTGACCCGCTGGGTGGCCCCGATCCTGACCTTCACCGCCGAGGAGATCTGGGAACTGCTGCCCGGCGAGCGTCCGGACAGCGTGCTGTTCGCCACCTGGTACGAGGGGCTGGCGCCCCTGCCGGAAGACGCCACGTTCTCCGATGGCGACTGGGACCGCATCCTGGAGGTGCGCACCCATGTCGCCCGCGCCCTGGAACTGGCGCGCAACGAGCAGGGCATCGGCGCCTCGCTGAATGCCGAGATCGACCTGCACCTGCCGGCCGACTCGAGTGCCCGCAGCCTGCTGGAACGCCTCGGAGACGAATTGCGCTTCGTGCTGATCACCTCCGAGGCACGCCTCGCCGAAGGCGCCGCACCGGAAGCTGCGCATGCCGCGGAACTCGGCGACGGGACGCCGCTGGGCGTGGCGGTGCACAAGAGCGAACAGCCCAAGTGCGCCCGCTGCTGGCACCGCCGCCCGGACGTCGGTCAACACACCCAGCATCCGGAACTGTGCGGGCGCTGCGTCAGTAACGTGGACGGCCCGGGCGAGACCCGGCGTTTCGCTTGATGGGCTTGCGGGGGTCCGGCCTCGGCCCGGGGCTGCTGATCGCGGTGGCCATCGTGCTGGCCGACCAGGTCACCAAGGTCTGGGCGGAGCATGCGCTGACGCTGTTCGCGCCGGTCGAGGTCACGAGCTTCTTCAACCTGTCGCTGGTGTACAACCCGGGTGCGGCCTTCAGCTTTCTGGCCGGGGCCGGGGACTGGGGCCGCTGGCTGCTGACCGGCATTGCCGTGGTGATCGGGCTTCTGATCCTCGTCTGGCTGGCCCGCCTGCCACGCCAGGCCTGGTGGTCGGTGACCGCCCTGGGCCTGGTGCTGGGCGGCGCCATCGGCAACCTGATCGACCGCGTGCGCTACGGTGCGGTGGTGGATTTTCTGGACTTTCACTGGGCGGGCTATCACTGGCCGGCCTTCAACGTGGCGGACATGGCCATTGTTGTAGGGGCGATCACGCTGATCGTCGCGACCTTCATCGAGGGCGATCGCAGCCACTCGGGCAACACAGACTAGTCGGGAGCACACATGACCACGGCCACCAAGGGCGCGCACATCGAGATGCACTACCGCCTGATCCTGGAAAACGGCTTTGTCGTGGACGGGACGGGCGAAGAACCCATCACCCTGGAGATCGGTTCCGGCGAGATCCTGCCCGGGCTGGAGGATCTGCTGGTCGGTCTGATCGCGGGCGACCACCGGGAATTTGCGATCGAGGCCGGCGTCATGTTCCCGTTTCGGGACCAGGCGGCGGTGCAGCAGATGCCGCGCTCGCAGTTCCCGGCCGACCTGCCGCTGGAAGTGGACTACATCTACGAGTTCAACAGCCCGGCCGGCGATGCCGTACCCGGCCGCATCGAAGCGGTAGAGGACGACACCGTGACGGTGGATTTCAACCACCCGCTGGCGGGGCAGAACTTCACCTTCGAGGTGGATGTGCTATCGGTAAGTGAACCGCAATAGGTCGCAGGAGAGTCTCCTATGAGCATGCAGGCCCAGCTCGCCAATCCGCGCGGTTTCTGCGCCGGGGTGGAACGCGCCATCGAGATCGTGGAACGCGCCCTGGAGATCTACGGCGCGCCGCTGTACGTCCGCCATGAAGTGGTACACAACCGGCACGTGGTCGGGCGTCTGACGGATGCCGGCGTGCGCTTCGTCGACGAGCTGGACGAGGTCCCCGACGGCCAGGTGGTGATCTTCTCCGCCCACGGCGTGCCCAAGCGTGTGCAGCAGGAGGCCGAACAACGCGGCCTGACGGTGTTCGACGCCACCTGCCCGCTGGTCACCAAGGTGCATCTGGAGGTAGCGCGCTACGCTCGCGAGGGCCGCGAGGTGGTGCTGATCGGCCACGCCGGGCACCCCGAGGTCGAGGGCACCCTGGGCCAGTTCGATGATTCCCGGGGCGGGAGCATGATGCTGGTCGAGACCATCGCGGACGTCGAGAACCTCGAGGTGGCCCACCCCGACCGGCTTGCCTTCGTGTCCCAGACCACGCTGTCGATGGACGACACCGCCGGGATCATCGACGCCCTCACCGCGCGCTTCCCGAAGATCGAAGGCCCGCGCAAGATGGACATCTGCTACGCCACCCAGAACCGCCAGGACGCGGTGAAGGACCTGGCGAAGCAATGCGACCTGCTGCTGGTGGTCGGCTCGAAGAACAGCTCGAACTCCAACCGCCTGAGCGAGATCGGCGCACGCATGGGCGTGGAGTCCTATCTGGTGGACGGCGCAGCCGACATCGACCCGGCCTGGCTCGAGGGCAAGAGCCGCATTGGCGTCACCGCCGGCGCCTCGGCCCCGGAGGTCCTGGTCAACGAGGTGCTCGACTTCCTGCGCGGACACGGCGTCGACGCCGTCTCCGAACTCGCCGGCCGCGAAGAGACCATCACCTTCTCCATCCCCACCGGCCTGCGCCGCGAATCCGCCTGACCCGCCCCGTCCTTCCTTGCGCCGATTTGTTCACCACGAAGCGCACGAAGAGACGAAGAGGGCAAGGCGAATGAACCACAGAGGTCACGGAGATAACCGGGGATGGCTTTGTGGGAGGCAGGATGCTGAGGCGCGCCGCGAATCGCATTGATCCTTTGGCACCGCCCGGACCCGATGCGTAGCAGAATCTCGTCATCCCGGCCGCAGCGCAGCGGAGAGCCGGGATCTTCCAAGGCTGCCACCGACGCATCGCCAACCCCGGGAGATCCCGGATAACCGCTGCGCGGTTTCCGGGATGACTTCGGTTGGGGCGATGCCCTCTGTGGTAAAAATGTCCATGACCTTCTCCGCGCCTTTGCGCGCTTCGTGGTGAAACCCGCCCTGGACCTTATTCGGGATACTTAAACGACATGGATGATCGACCCCGTTTTCGGCTGAGTATCCGCTGCCCGGATCAGCACGGAATCGTCGCGCGTATTGCCAACGCAATCGCAAATACCGATGGCTGGATCACCGAGGCGGCCCAGCACACCGATGCCGAGGCCGGCTGGTTCTTCATGCGCTGGGTGTTCTCATTGCCCGTGGACGCCGAGCCCGCCCTGCGTGAACGGCTGGATGAACTGGCCCGCGATCTTGGCATGGACTGGTGGCTGGCGGGGGCCGACACCCGCCCGCGCGTGGTGCTGATGGTCTCGCGCGAACCGCACTGTCTCAGCGACCTGCTGGCCCGCTGGAGCAACGGCGAACTGCCGATGGAGATCCCGGCGATCCTTTCCAACCACCGCGACCTGGCACCGCTGGCGGATTGCTACGGCATCCCGTTCGAGCACATCCCCGTGCCGCGCGAAGATCGCGAGGCCGCCTTTTCCACCCTGCAGGCGCGCCTCGCCGAGCTGGCGCCCGATGCCATCGTGCTGGCGCGCTACATGCAGATCCTGCCGCCCACGCTCTGCGACGAATACCCCGAGCGTATCCTCAACATCCACCACAGCTTCCTGCCGTCGTTCGTCGGTGCCCGCCCCTACCACCAGGCCTTCGCCCGCGGCGTGAAGCTGATCGGCGCCACCTGCCACTACGTCACCGAGGACCTCGACGCCGGCCCGATCATCGAGCAGGACGTCACCCGCATCCGCCACGACGACGGCGTGCAGGACCTGATCCGCAAGGGCCGCGACGTCGAACGCTGGGTCCTCGCCCGCGGCCTGCGCTACCACCTCGAGGGCCGCGTCCTTACCCACGGCAACAAGACCATCGTCTTCAACTGACGGGGTGTCGACGCGGCGTTAAAGCGCCCACTGGCCATGACCCCCTTCGCCTAACGCATCACCACCACGGCCGGAACCGCCTGACCTAGACTCGAACCATCGACTGGCGGGGATGGCCCATGGACAGCACGACGAGCAAGCGATCCGCCCTCTTCTCCCGGGGCTTTTCGGCAGACACCTGGCAGCGCGCGAGGAAGACGCTGAAGGTGCTGGCCACGGCGAGCCTTCTGGCCCTGCTGGTTACCCAGCGCCCGGCTGCCGCCGACGGGCTGCCGGACACGATCGAGCGCATCAAGCCCTCGGTAGTCAGTATCGCGACCCACCAGCCGTCGCGCAGCCCGCGAGCCAATTACCTCGCAACCGGATTTGCGGTCGGCGACGGGCGACTCATCGTTACGAATCACCATGTGATCCCGGAATCACTGGATCATGCAAACCGCGAGCAACTCGTGGTAGTCAGCGGCGAAGGTCGCGACACCTCCATCCACAGCGCGGAGCTTGTGGCCCATTCGGCGAACGACGACCTGGCCCTGTTGCGGATCGCCGGCCCTCCACTGCCCCCCTTGCGACTGGGATCGTCGGACGCCGTACGCGCGGGCGAGCAGCTGGCTTTCACTGGCTACCCGATCGGCATGATCCTGGGCATCTACCCCGCGACCCATCGTGCCAACGTGGCCGCACGCACCCCCATGGCGATCACCGCCCGCCGCTCGAGAGAACTGAGCGAGGCTCACATCCGGCAACTGCGCGCCGGCGCGCCGATGGTGTTTCAGCTGGATGCCACCGCCTACCCCGGTAACAGCGGCAGCCCCCTCTACCGCATCGACAGTGGCGAAGTCGTCGGCGTAATCAACCAGGTCTTCGTCCAGGGCGGGCGCGAGGCCGCAGTAAGCCGGCCCAGCGGGATCAGTTACGCGGTCCCGGCCGACCGGATCCGCCCGCTGCTGGCCGGCTACCAGGAGTAGGCCGATCCGCACCCCCTCCCCTCACGGCAAGTCCGAGCCGGACAAAGGCACACCCATGGCGGCCTCATCGTCCGATAGTCGCTGCGTTTACCGCCAGATCCACATCGATGTGGCGCGCAACGCCACGGACGACTTCAACCCATTCCATGACGGCGACAAGTGGACGCGCATCCGCGGCAATCCGTTTGGCGGACCGATCGTGCTGGGCTTTCAGCTGGAGTGTCTGGCAGAGGCCCTGGTCACCCGGATGCGGATCGCCGAGGGCGATGCCGGAAGCACCTCGCAACTCCGGTTCCGCAACTACCAATTCACGTTCGCCGGCGCCCTGCGCGTGGACGAGCCGTTCACCACCGTCGTCAAACCCACCCTCCGGGGCACGGATGCGTCGGGACAGCCGCAGGTATCCAATCGCATCGCGATGCGCAAAGGCAGCGGACTGGTGCTGCTCGGCCATGTACGCGACTCCCTGACACCCCAGGCGTTGCCTGGCGAGTCATTGCCGCTGCCCGCGGATGTCCGACTCGAGCAGCTCGAGGATCGCTGCGTGCTCGCGGACAACGGGTGGTTCCACAAGCGCAAGTTCATGTCCAACAGCAATGCCAAGAACCTGCTGTCGGGATCACTCGTGCGTCAGGCGGACTACTTCGACGAGCTCGAAGATCGCATCAACTTTCCGGACATGTTTCCCGCCGCGCTAATCTCCTGCGCCCTGCTCGAAAAGGCCGATGCGGACGGCCACGATTTCTACCGCGACCCCATGGTCTACACCGCGCACCACATCAGCGTGGACCAGCGGCTGGCACGCGCCCTGCGCAGCGCCGACGCCCTGCACATCCTGGTGAGCCCCGCGGAGCAAGTGGAAACCGCCGGGCGCGGCCTGGCGGGCTCCGGCATGGCACAACTACGCTATCGGTGCATGGGGCTGGTGGCAGGCCCGCGCATCCTGTTCCGCGGCGAACTGTTTCTCGCACCCCTGATGGCCCTTTCCGAAGCCATGGTTTCTGGCCCCGCAGCCCCCTGAGCCCTAGGGAAACACTGATCAGGGCTCGGCCTGGTTCCTGTTGCCCTTGCGATGGTCCTTGGCCGCCTTGCGCAGCAGGTGCGGAACCAGCAAGTGCAAGGGCATGCGCAGATAGTGCGAGCGTACATACAACAACCAGCGGGCGGTGCCGGACAACCGGCCGTCGCAACTCCAGTGATGCGGTTTCAGGCCGCGCCGGAACAGGCCGTCCATCAGCGCCAGAAGAGGAGGCGCCGGACGCGCCGCGGCCAACGCGCGGAACGCCGAATCGGGGACGGGGGTCTGCAGGAACTCGCGACCATAGCGCAACGCATAGTAGAGCGGGCGTGCCAGATCCATCTCGAAGGCGCGCGCCGTCAGGTGTTCCCAGAAGTCCGAATCCTCCGCCACAAAATGACGCAGTAGCGCATCCATATCCGCCAGGTCCCGCAGGCCGTTCTCCAGTTCGCCATCGTGAAACAGATGCGTCGCACTGTGCAGGACCATGTCGGCCGGCCCCGGAACGTACATTCCGGGAAAGCCATCCAGCGGCAGCGCGGCCGCCCACAGGAGTTCCGGATCGGGATGCAACCGCGCGGTAGGCGGCAGGATGGTGTGATGCACATCCAGCACGCTCTTGCGCCGCATGTGCGTGAGCGGAGGCAGCTCGTGCATCCACTGGCGATAGTAGGTCTGGTCGTAGGTGTCGTAGCCCTCGCAGACCCACCCCTGAACGAACAGGTGCTGTTCCGCCGACTGGATCTGCGCCTGCGGGACCAGGATGTCGACATCGGAGAACTGGCGCCCCGGCGCACTGGGCAACCCGGCCATCACGTAGGCCGCGCCTTTCAGGAGCATCACCGGGATCGCCTCCGGGGCCAGGGCCTCGTGAATCCGTGCCACCTCCCAGCGAACCATGGCGTGCTGACGATCCGCCAGGACCCGCGCGACGTGCAGGTGTCGCCGGGGCGCCGGAGGCACATCCGACAATGCCCCGGCATCCTTGATCAAGGCTTGCAACCGCCCCTCGAGAGAGGCCACTCGCGCCACCCGGACCAGCCAATCCCAATCCGCCAGCGAAAGACTGCGGGAAGCTGCCGGCTCGGCGAGGACCGCGAGCAGTTGCTCCAGCGCAGGGCGCGTCATGCGCCCGCCCCGGCCAGATCGTTCAGCAACCCCAGGGAGGCATCCAGGTCCGCGTACTCCAGATTCAGGCAGGCGCTTTGCTCGATCAGATCGGCCGCTGCCTCGAAACCCGCTCCGCCCACCACGCTGTAATTGAAGGACGAGCCGACCAGCTTCAGCAAGGCCTCGGCCCGCTCCAGCGGCTGCAGTCGGTCGCGCCCTCCAGCCGCAAAGCGCGGGAAGACCAGCCAAGCCGGCCCGGCCTGCTGGTGCATCCGTTCAATGCTCGAATCCGGTGGCTTCAGATGTGCCACGGTCCCCTTGCTGGTGTCGTGGGAGGCGGGACCGATGATCGCCTGCGGATAGCGTTCGCGGATCAGGTCAATGGCGGCATTCTTCAGGCTGACCGGACGCGGCAGCGCGACCAGCTTGCCGGTCGCCAGCGACAGCAGGGCGAATTCGTCCGACAACAACCGCCAGCCCGACAGGGTCAGGGCCGCGGTCAGCGTGCTCTTTCCCGCCCCGGGCTCGCCCGGCATCACCAGCGCCCGGCCGTCGCGCTCCAGCACCGCCGCGTGGATCATCAGGAAGTCATGGGCGTGCTGGGCAATGCACCAGTTCAGCCCCCACTCGAACAGCGGATAGGCGTGCGCCAGCGGCAGGGGGCGGAAGGGCGAGCGGCCATCCAGAAAGAAACGCGCCTGCGGACGCCAAACCGAGCGCAGGCCGGGGGAACCCGCAAGGGTGACGTGGAAGTCGGCGAAGGGGGTACTGGCGGCCGGCAAAAGCTGCCGGTCGTAGAACAGGGCCACGGAGTGCTCGACCCGGTCCAGCCGCGAACGCAAGCGGACCACGAAGGGCCCCACCTGGATGGCAAGGCCGGCGTCCCGCAACCCCGCCCTCAGGTCTTCATGGGCAATCACGCGTCCCGCGACTCCGGGGAGACACGGATCAGATCATGCTGCCGCAACTGGCTCAAGCCGGCGTGCATCGCATCCTCCAGGTCCCCTTCCGTGGCGTCATATCGCTGTTCAAGGTACTCGAACAGGGTGGCCGGCGTCATCGGCCCCTCTTGCAGGGCCTGGAAGATGTCGATCAGAGGGGGCTGCAGCACGTGCGTCTCGCCACAGCGCTGATCATAGACCACCACCGATTCACCCCATGCCCGCACGTGAGCGGCAGGCAGCGGGATCAGCGCAAGGGATTCTTCAGAAACGGACAAGGGGGCCTCGTGTACCGACCGGCCCAGGAGCGCTGGTGGGCAGCGCCCCGGGATATCAACGATTGAGAGTGGAAGAGTTGGTCCGCACCTCCACGCACTCGCCCGCCTCGTTGCGCGTGTAGCCGTCGCCGCAGTCGCCCAGGCCGTTGATCGGGCAGAAGCGCTCGTTCATGTAGGCGAAGACGTTCCTCACCGCGGAGTGCTTGCCCACATCCTCGCGGGCCATCGAATAGGCCTTGATCACGTCGTCGACCGAGGCGCCGAAGTCGATCGAGGTACACGCTGCGTTCAGAACAGCACCCACGGCATGCCAGTCGAGCGACCCCCTGCACACGCCCCAGGCATGGAGCACCTCCATCAGCGAGGGTGTGCCGGTCAGGCATTCCGGCCTGTAACCGAAGACCTCCTCGAAGGAGGTCGCCCCGCCCGTACCCACGGTGGCGTCAAAACGCTGGCAGTTGTTGTCGGTCCCGCTGGTCTGAATGCAGGAACCCGGGGAATACCCGGTGCACTCCCAGGCACCCCAGTTGTCCTTCCAGAACGCCGAGGTACAGCCATCGCCCGCGGTGCACTCGTGGTCAATGTTGGAAACGTTGGCGGAGAAGATGTTGCCCGACAGCGAGCACTGCCCCTGAGCGCCCCAGACCGACTTGGCCGGGAGCGACACCAGCATCGCCCCACCCAGGCCGGCCGCGGCCAGGCGGCGCCGGCTGCGACTGCGAAGGCCGGACGAACCCGTGTCCGGGTCCACGGGAGCGGTGGACTTGCTCTCGCCTACGTCTTCGGGGCCATGATTTCCGTTGTGCTCGTGTTCATCACTCATGCTTGCCTGCTCCAGGTCAAACCTCGCCATTTCGCCGTCCGGGCAACGGCACCCGGCCACGCCGCAATGGGCTGCGATCCGGGGGGTACACTGCAATCAGACGCTTTCTCCTGGAACATAGCAAGCGGGATGCCAGCCTTTTGAATAACGGGTAACTTACTGATATAAAGGCTCCGACCCTCGACGATACAAAGCCCGCGGGGCACGCGGAGGCGCCGAGTGGAAAGTTTTCCGACAGCCCTGAGTGGCCCGCCCCTCATACCCGCCGCACCCGCAGAATGAACGAATGACTCAGCCACGCCCCGGCGGCCGGCACTGCCTGCAGGAAACCCCGGGTGCCCCGGTTCTCCAGGAGCGGCTGCAAGCGCGCCAGGCGGCCGGGGGCCAACGGAAGCCAGTACAACGCCCCGGGCCGCAGACCCACGGCCTCCGCCGCCGCGCGAAAACCCTGAGGGTCGTCGTAGCGCAGATGCGGCGGACGCCCTCGCCGACACCGGCGCCATTCGCGAACCGCCGTGGGCAGGCAACGCAGATTCAGCGCATCGACCCAGGCCTCGCCTCCCGGGCGCAGAACGCGCCGAATCTCGGCAAGTGCCGGCTTTGGATCCGACAAGGCCTGCATAACGCCGAAGCAGAGCACCCCGTCGAAGGCGGCGTCCGCAAGCGGGAGGTGATTGATGTCCGCCGCCAGCCAGGGAATTGCCGGATCACTTCGATCCCGCGCCTTCTGCAGGGAGGGCGTTGAGTAGTCCAGCCCCCAGACCCCATGGCCCTGCGCATGAAGCATCCGTGTGTAGGTTCCCGCGCCACAGCCGACATCCAGCCAGCGACCGGGCTCCAGGTCGGCGCGCCGCCACAGCCGCTCGAACTGCCGGACACGGCTATGCAGGCCGCTGTGCGTCCAGCCCGCGATCCCGGCATCGTCCTCCAGGTTCGCCCCGCGCTCCAGGAAGCGCTGGCGCCAGCGGCGTTCGAAGCCGGCATCCTTCACCGGTTCGCACCTTGCGCCATCGCCATGACCGCGTGATGGTTCATTCCCGGCCCTCGCTGACCTGACCGATGAGTTCGGTCGCGGCAATCAGCACATGATCGCGGGAGAATCCGGCCCGGCTCATCTCGTCGTACAGCGTGCGCGCCAGCAACCGGGCCACGCGTTCCGGGGCGTGAGTAATGGGGCCCGTTGCCGCCCCCGGCTGTCGCGCCAGCGCCATCTGCGTAAAACTCGTGCGCAACAACCCCTTTAGCCGATGGACGAGGACCGACTTCGCCACCACCAGGGCCAGGATCAACGCCCGGCGCAAATCCTCCTGCGTCAGCCGGCCCCGCCCCTCGGGGCTGTCGATGTTGATCACGCCCAGCAGATCGCCCTCCAGAATCACTGGCACCGCGATCACGTCGACCGGACCCGCGCCCTCGGCCCGCCGCGCCTCGGCTGCAAGATCGGAGGCATGCAGGTCACGAATCAGCAGCCCCTTGCGCGCACTCGCCACCCGCCCCGAAATTCCCGAGCCAAGCGGTTGCCTCACGTCATAGGCCTGATCGGGCAGATACCCGTGATGTGCCTGGACGCGCAAGCGCGCCGCACCCCCGTCCGGGTCCGGCTTCAGCAGCATGATCGAACAGCGCTCGCACTCCATGGCGTGACTGACCAGCGCGGCCAGGCCGGCCAACCCCTTTTCCAGGGACTCGGCCTCCTCCACAAAATGAGCCAGCTCCATCAGCCGCTCGTCGAATGCATCAAAGGCCTCGCCCATCTCCCCGGCCCCACCGCGGTTTCGTCCTGCGAGCTTAACAGCCCGACCGGGCGCGGGATCGAGGCAGCGTTAGGCACAAGCCGAGCGGACCGGACTGGCCCATAACGCCCCCGACTGCGCACCGCGCGACTGCCCCAAATTCAACCCGCTCGGGGCTTCGCGGATTGCCTGACGCCCTTTGCAGCCGGCGCTGCGGACGCCGCCACGCCCAGCAACAGCACCAGGTAGAACAACAGGGCGATCCGCGGGGAGTAAAACAGCGTACTGAACACGCCGATCGACAACGCCCCTGTCAACGCGGCAGTCGACGCCAGCGCCACCGCATCGCCCGCCAGCGAACGCCGCACCAGCAAAACCAGGGCCACCAGCGTCAGCCACACAAAGGCCAGAAGACCCAGCCAGCCCTGATCGAAATAGATCTCCAGCCACTGATTCTCGACCCGCCACGGCCACAGATGGTCCGTGGTGAAGTACCAGTAACGGCCCAGATGCTCGAAGTCGCCGTTGGCGACGTATTCACGACCGGCCGAATCTTGAACCTGCACGCTGTAAAATTCGGTGACAGACCGCTGGCGCGCATCGACCCCCAGCGACAACACCAAGCCGCGCTGAATGGGCCAGGGGCGTGTCTCCATCGGATCCAGATCGAAGGTCCACTGGAAGGTCTGACGTCCGCCGTCTTCCAGACGCATGCCTTCGCTGCGACAAACGAAGGAATGGCGGATGGGCTTCTCGCAGATGAAGACTCGAAATCCCGTGGGCTGGGCACTGGCGGCCTCCACGGTCAAGGTATAGAGACCGTCGCGGGGCAGGCTCACCCGCTGATTCACGAACAACGAATCGCCACCGCCGATTTGCAGGCGCGGCTCACCCTCCGCGCGGGTGAAGGCCAGATTGCCGGGCAAGCGCCCGTCCCGGTTTCCGGTCCGGTAGTGCTCCGGAAAACTGCCGACACCCCGCCCAAACAGAGGTGAAAGCGGCCCGCCGCCCGGCAGTTCGAGGGCGGCCTGCCAGTGATCCATGCGGACTCCGAAGTCACGTTCGATGTGGCTCATCCGCTGCTCGGCAAACCCGCCCAACGTGGTGCCCGCAACCAGGGCAATCGCCACCACGGGCAACAGCACACCGACCAGTGCCCCCTGCCGAGCCTGCATGCGCCCATGCAACGCCGCCAGCAGCACCCCGACCGCGAGCACGACCACAGCCACCGCCAACCCCAGATAACCGCCGCGCGAATAGGTCATCGCCACGGCGTATGCCGTCCCGACCGCCAGCAGGGCCGAGCCGGCGAGCATCAGGCCGAGGCGCTGGCGCCAGCACCAGATCAGGGCCAGGGGAAAGGCCAGCACCAGAAAGGTCTCGATGCTGGGCCCTCCCGCCTGCATCTCCGAAAACAGCCCTGACAGCCGATAGCCACTATCGAAGTTCAGCAGCCCGGGATAGGTAACCCGCTCGCGCACCACGAACGCCAGTTGCGCCAGCAGGGCCAGCGCCACCCCGGGGAGAAACCAGCGCGTCACCTGCTCCGGCACCGGGACAGGCGCAACCCTCAGCATCGCCAGCAGGACAACCGCCCACAACAGGCCCTTGGCCACCCGCAGGGCATTCCACTGGTGGGCAAAATGCACCGCCTCGCCAGGGTTCCAGGTGCCGGGCGGGAACAGGGCAACCGCCAGGCTGATCAGCGTCGAGGCCACCAGGAGACCCAGCGCCCAACGGATGCCGCGCGGCAACAACGATGCCCCCGCATGCAGCGCATGCGGCCCGAGCCAGAGGGCCATGGCCAGGGTCATCAACAGGAACAGGTCCAGCTCGGAGACGAAAAGGCGCCCGTGGTAGAGCGTCAGGTCCAGGGTGGCCAGCAGCACGGGGATCACGAACAGCCAGCCCTGCGGCCGCCACGCCAGCAATGCGGCATAGGCCAGCAACCCGGCGCTCAGTGCCACGGGCACGACCGGCCAGGTCACCGCCAGCAACAGAGTCGCCAGCGCCAGCAGGCCGGCAAGCGCCTGGCGCAGGCGCTGAAAACCGCGCGGATTCGGGCCCGGCCCGGCCGGCTCCGGGTGGGGACCGCGTGGTTCAGCCGCAGCCCGTCCCGCGGGTGCGCCCCCCACGGCACTGGCACGACCCAGCCATTGCAGCAGCGCGGCCATCGCCCAGGCGGCCAGGCCGGCAAGCACCAGGCTGGCCGGGTCCGGGCGCGCGCCGTCCACGAAGAGCTTGGCGGCCTCGACCAGCAGCGCCAGGACAACCCCTGCCACGACGGCCAGCAGGTTCAGCGCCGACGGCTGCAGGGGACGGCGCAGCTGCCACAACCAGACCAGGAACCCCAGCGGTGCATACATGGCCAGATGCAGCGCCGTACTGCGCAGGGCGTGAATCTCGTCCACGTGATAGTGGTAGTAGAACGGCCACAGGTTCAGGTCGGCCCACTGGGTTCGGGCCGCTTCCACATCGGCGTGGAACGGGCCGAAACCGTGGTTGAGCGCGACCAGCAACAACGCGTAGAACACGGCACCGATCACGAGTATCGGCGTGGCGAACTGCTGCAGCGTCCGGATCACGCCATGGGGATGCGCGGGCAGGTTCCGGAACAGGACCAGGCCGATGCCCATCCCCAGGGCCCGCAACAGCACGGACCGCCCCTCGGCGATGCCCGACAGGGTGGCGAGATTCAACAGCTCCAGCAGCCCCGCAAGAAGCAGGGCCAGCGGGATCCCGGCCCCCAGCAGCGAGGCGCCGCGCCGGTGCAGCCACAATGCCAGGAGCAGCCCCACCGGGATACTGGCGACCACCTCCAGCGTCAGCCAGCTGATACAGCGAATCCCGCTGGTGCAGGCCCCGGCAGCGACCCACCAGCCCCAGGCATCGGATGCCAGGCGAGCCCGCAGCTCGTCCATGGCGAGCACCAGGTCAAAGGGGACAAAGCCGACCATCACATAGGCGGCGGCATAGATCACCAGCCCGGCGGTCAGGGCCTGCGCACCCGCACCCTCCAGCACCCGACGCCAGCGCGCCAACGGGTCGCGCAACGCCAGCCAGGCGAGCGAGCCGGCCACTGCCCCGGAAAAGTTTCCGGCGATATCGGCCGCCGCCGGATGCCGGTACGGCAACCACACCTGCAAGAACTCCACGCCGGCCGTAACCGCCAGGCCCAGGGCGGCCACGAAGACGAACGCGCCGGCCGCAAGCAGCCGGTTGCGGCGACCATGAGTCAGCCATGCGGTCCAGAAGAACCCTAGCGGCAGGAACATCAGGGCATTGGCCATGAACTGCTGGCGGCCACTGGTCCCGGGGCCGGTCAGGCTCATGCCACGGTAGATCTCCCAGGCACGCTCCAGGCTCATCGAGCCGAACTCGAACGGCAGCAGCGTCAGGTAGACCGCAGCGCCCAGCGACAGCCAGGCCCACAGCGCGCAGGTACGCAGCGACAGCGGTTCCGAACCGGCGCGCGGCCGGCTCATCGAAGGGTCAGGGAAGCGCCGATCCATGAATCGGTGCAGGCGCGCGTCACGCCCGAATGCACATGGGGCGCAGCGACGCCCCTGCAATCAGGCGGCACGTCGGAAACCATGGGGCAACAACGCGGACGGACACACGGTTCAGCGTCTCCCGGGACGAAAGCGTCCCGCCACTGTAGCTCCGGCCGCGCCCATGAACAGCGCGGGCGTTATGCGGGCGTGGCGTTCACCATCCGTGCGCCGCGCCGGGGCCCAGGGGAACGGTGCGCGCCGCGCCAGGTCCCGAAGCTTCCCCATCAGGAACCTGGGGGGGGCATCAACGCGAACGCTGATGGGCTCGGCGCCCCCTTACAGGCGGAGATCCGTGGCAGTACGGGGGAATACCGATTTCACGTCGAAGATTACCGACTCGGGCCGTGCCAGTTCGCGGATGGCCTCGATCCCCATCTGCAGGAATTCGCGGTGCGGCACGGCCACGATGATTGCATCGAACTGCCCCGGTGCCGGCGTCTCGGTCACCGGCGTGATGCCGTACTCGTGCTCGGCCTCGGCCGGGTCCACCCAGGGGTCGAAGACCGTCACCTCGGCGTTGTAGCCAGCCAGGGTGGCGTGGATGTCGATCACCCGGGTGTTGCGCAGGTCCGGGCAGTTCTCCTTGAAGGTTAGCCCCATCACCAGGATCCGCGCCCCCACCGGGTTGATGCCCTTGCGCACCAGGGCGCGCACCGTGTTGTCCGCGATGTGCGCGCCCATGGCATCGTTCACGCGCCGCCCGGCCAGGATCATCTCCGGGTGATGGCCCACCGCCTGTGCCTTGTGCGTCAGGTAGTAGGGATCCACGCCAATGCAGTGTCCGCCCACCAGGCCCGGCCGGAAGGGCAGGAAGTTCCACTTGGTTCCGGCCGCCTTCAGTACCGCCTCGGTATCCAGGCCCAGGCGCTCGAACAGCAGGGCCAGCTCGTTGATCAGGGCGATGTTCACGTCGCGCTGCGTGTTCTCGATCACCTTGGCGGCCTCGGCCACGCGGATGCTCTCGGCCTTGTGCGTCCCGGCGGTGATCACCCGCGCATACAGCCCGTCCACGAAGTCGGCCACCTCAGCGGTGGAGCCCGAGGTGACCTTCATGATGGAGGTGACCCCGTGTTCCTTGTCGCCCGGGTTGATGCGCTCGGGGCTGTAGCCGGTGAAGAAGTCCCGGTTATGCACCAGCCCGGACTGCGCCTCGAGGATCGGCACGCAATCCTCCTCGGTCGCGCCCGGGTAAACGGTGGATTCGTAGATTACCGTGTCGCCCGGCTTGAGGACCTGCCCCACACTGCGACTGGCTCCCAGAAGCGGGCCGAGATCGGGACGCTTGTGCAGGTCGATCGGCGTCGGGACGGTCACCACGAACACGTTGCATTCGCGCATGGTCTCGAGATCGGCGGTGTACGTCAGCTGCGGGGTCGCGGCGAGCTTCTCCGGCTCCACCTCGCGCGTGCGGTCCACTCCAGCCTGCAGCTGCCGCACCCGCTCCGGGTCGATATCGAACCCGCGGGTGGGCCATTGATGGCCGAATTCCACGGCCAGTGGCAGGCCGACGTACCCCAGACCGACTACTCCGATGGTGACTTCATCCAGCGCGGGAAGCGTATGCATAAGATGTCCGTTCTCTTTGCCAATCGTAATGGAGGGCGCCCGGCCGGTTACCTCTCCGTTTTCGTATGCGATACCGACGCTCGCAACCCGTCAGCGGCAGGGTGCACAGCCCGGGACACGCGGCCCGACACCGTCCGCTCGTCCGGGGTTGGGCCCCGGCGGCCCGGCATAGGCACCCCAGACTGCCTGCTCGCGCAAACGGCCATTGTAGTCGCGATCCGCACCCGTGGCCGGGGCCGAACTCACGCCGGCAGAACGCTCGTGCAGAGCGCCCTCCCGGGGATAGAGATCCAGCGCATCCTGCCCGGCATCCGGTGCCGCCAGATACCGGGCCGCGTCCGCGCGCGCCGCGGTGAAGTTCTCGCCGCCCACGATACCCCCCGAGAGCTGCAGCGGGTCCCCGGCAAACACGGCGTTGCCGGCCACCTCTTGTTCGTATGCCCGGTCCGGTGCGTCCACGCGGATGCCGAAGCCGGTCGCCAGGACCGTGTTGTTCGCGATCCGGGTCTCGCGCGGCAGGTGATTGTGCGGCCGCACCAGTACCGCGTCGCCGGCATCGTTCACGAACAGGTTGTCGTGGAGCTCGATATTTCCCTCTCCCTGAAACAGACGCTCGTGCGGATTCTGATAGAGCAGGTTCCCCGCGATGCGATAGCGGTCCTGCGACCCCAACCCGGTGGGCGGGAAATGCCCCACCAGCAGGTTGGGCCGCGCCCGCCCCCCGTCGCTGGCGCGCTCTGCCTTGCTCAGCAGGTTGTAGCGAATCCGGGTCTCCCGCGGCTCCGCCGGCATCCCCGGGATCCCGTCGCGGTCCGTCTGGTGCTTGATCTGGATGTTGTACCCCAGGGTGCGGTGAACGTGATTGTGCTCGATCACGCCAGCGACAAACGGGCTGGTCCCGTCCGGCTGTCCCAGATACATCCCGGTCCCCACATCGTGGATCTCGTTGTGCCGGATCACCCAGTCCCGGGCGGGCGCCCGCGTGGTGATCCCGGCGTTGCCCTGCGAATGGTCGTAATGACGGATGGTCAGGTGTTCCAGGATCACGTGATGGACCCCATCACCGCGCGCCTCGGCGACCACCCCGGCCACGGGTTCGCCACCACCATCCAGGGTCAGGTGCCGGATCACGACATGCTCGGCGTCCACCAGACTGATCGTGTTCGCCCCACGCCGCCCGCGCAGGATGGCGGGCTCGCCGTCGACCGGGCCACTGATCACGATGGGTTGCTCCGGCGTTCCGCGCACGCCATGCAGCCGCAGGGCCTGGGGGTAGTCGCCCGGTGCCAGCTGCAGCCAGTCGCCGGGCTCCAGCGACGCCACCCGCGCACGGTAATCTTCCGGACCCGCCCGTACCACGTTCCAGGCCGTATCCGGCAGGTCTGTTCCAGGCTCACTTGTGACCGGAGAAGTGCCTGGATCTGCAATGGCGGCCGGTATCCCCTGCAGCAAGACGCACGCCGCCAGCAACCCGCCAAGGGCACGGCACAGCCCGCGATCGAAACGTTCCATCACCGAGGCCTCCCTTGCCGAAAACGCTTACCCAACCCACTTGCCGAACTCAACGATGGCCCCCGGCCACCCTGTTGTCACGCACTACCACTCACACCGGATCTAACGAGCCATTCACGAAGGCCCAGCATGTTTCTGCAGACACGATAAAGTGATTCAACAGGGATCCCGACCGGGCCTCGCGGACCCATCGCGGATGCCCAGCAGCGCCCGTTGGCGTCGTCGCAAGCGGGCCCCGCCCATGCGCCCACAGGACATCTCGACAGCCCATGACAAGCCATCAGCAATGCGACATCGTGTGCGTCGTTGGCGCACGGCCGAATTTCATGAAGATCGGCCCGGTGATGCGCGCGCTGGCCGGCGCGGGCATCACCACGCAGCTCGTGCATACCGGCCAGCACTATGATCCGGCGATGAACGAGCGCTTCTTCACCGATCTGAACATCCCGTACCCGGACATCAACCTGGAAGTCGGCTCCTCCTCCCACGCGGTACAGACCGCCGAGGTCATGAGCCGCTTCGAGCCGGTGCTGGACGCGCTGAACCCGCGGGCCGTGCTGGTCGTGGGCGACGTGAACTCCACCATCGCCTGTGCCCTGGTCGCGGCCAAGAAGGGGATCGGCGTGATCCACGTCGAGGCCGGGCTGCGCAGCTACGATCGACGCATGCCGGAGGAGATCAACCGGGTTCTGACCGACCAGGTCTCCGATCTCCTGTTCACCACCGAAGGCCATGCCATCGACAACCTCGCACGCGAGGGGATCGATCGCGAGCGCGTCCACTTCGTCGGCAACGTGATGATCGACACCCAGCTCCACAACCTCGAGCGGGCCATGCCCTGGGACGCATCCCTGCAATCCGCGGGTATCGACCCGGCGCGCTTCGCCCCGGAGGGCGCCTACGGCGTGCTGACCCTGCACCGTCCCTCCAATGTCGACGACCCGGCGATCCTGGAACGCCTCATCGCCACTCTCGCGACCATCGCTCGCGAACTGCCCCTGGTCTTCCCGCTGCACCCCCGCACCCGCGACCGGCTGCAGGCCTCCGGGCTGGACCACCACCTGAGGGAGGCGCCCATCGCGGTCCTGCCGCCGGCCGGCTATCTGGAAATGCTGGGCCTGATGAAGGACGCACGAGTCGTGCTCACCGACTCCGGCGGCATGCAGGAAGAAACCACGGCCCTGGGCGTACCCTGCATCACCCTGCGGGAGAATACCGAACGGCCCATCACCATCGACGAGGGCACCAATGTCCTGGTCGGACACGACCCGAAGCGTCTGCAGGCCGCCTTCCGCGACGTCATGGACCATGGCGGCAAACAGGGCCGCGCCCCGCAATACTGGGATGGCCGCGCCGGCGAGCGCATTGCCTCCGTCATCGCCCAATGGCTGGGGCACGAGCCGCGCGCGCGCGCCACGGGCTGACCCGCATGCTGCTGCGCTCGCTGCTGTCCCTGATGTCGCCCGGCGGCTCCCGCGCGCGGCTGTCCATCCTGATCTACCACCGCGTCCTGCCCGCACCCGACCCGCTGTTGCCCGGCGATCCGCACGCCGATGAGTTTCGCTGGCAGATGCGCCTGCTGGCCCGCTCCATGAACCCCTTGCCACTGGACGAAGCCGTGGACCGCCTGCAGGCCGGCACCCTGCCCGCCCGCGCGGTCAGCGTGACCTTCGACGACGGCTACGCCGACAACGCCGAGGTCGCCCTGCCGATCCTGCGCGAGGCGGGCGTGCCGGCCACGTTCTTCATCGCTACCGGGTATCTCGACGGCGGGCGCATGTTCAACGATACCCTGATCGAGACCGTACGCCGCCTGCCAGCAGGACCCATCGATCTGACGCCGGAGGGGCTGGGACAGCGGCAGCTGGACACGGTCGCCGACCGGCGGGAGTTGATCCGCGAACTGATCGGCCGGTTCAAGTACCAGCCCGCGGAGCAGCGCACAGCCGGCACCGAGGCGCTTGCCCGGCGCTTCGGGCTGGAGCTGCCAGACGACCTGATGATGACCCGCGCGCAGGTCCGCGAACTGGTGGCAGCGGGCATGGGGATCGGCGGGCATACGGCCACCCACCCGATCCTCACCGAGGTGGACGCCACCACCGCGCGCGCCGAGATCCAGCGCGGCAAGGCCGATCTGGAAACGCTGCTGGACCGCCCGCTGCGCCTGTTCGCCTACCCGAACGGCCGCCCGGACCGCGACTACGCCGCCGAGCACGTGCAGATCGCGCGCGAGTGCGGCTTCGATGCCGCCGTCTCCACCGCCGCCGGCGCCGCGCGCGCGGCTTCCGATCCGTTCCAGCTCCCGCGCTTTACCCCCTGGGACCGCACGCCCCTGCGCTTCGGCCTGCGCCTGGCCCGCAACCTCGCCGAGCCCCGGGAACGCCGCGCCGCATGACCCCAATGATATTCGTCACCTTGGAGCACAGAACTCGCGAGACGGAAACGGAGGGGCGCCGTATGGATTTGCACTTCATGGGAGCCGGAACGTGAGAGGCCACGTGAAAAACACTGTACGTTCCGTGCTCAACCGCTTGGGCCTCGACCTGGTGACATACGAAAGCATGCAACGCTTCGAGGCCTTCCACCTCGCGGCGCGCCATGCACCCGACCTCATCGAATGCGCCATCAAGGAACGACAGTCGCAAGGCTCAACCGCCCGCTTCATCCAGATCGGAAGCAACGATGGCGTACGGGACGACAATCTGCGCAAGCACATCATCGCGCATCATCTGAGCGGGCTCATGGTGGAACCGAATCCGGGCCCATTCGAACGTCTCAAGGCGCTGTACGACGATACGGACGGCATCGCCCTCGCCAACTGCGCCGTGGGCCCCGAAGCAGGAGAGAAGACCCTGTACGTCTTCGCCGAGCGACAGGAAAAGGGCGTACCCCTCGACCTGTACAGTGCCTTCGACCGCCAGCAACTCGAGCGTGTCAAACGTCGCAACGGCTATCGCTCGGCCATTGCCCCCATCACCGTCGAAGTGTGCACCTTGCAGCGCTTGATTGAGGCTCATGACCTCCACGACGCCAGTCTTCTCGTCATCGACACTGAAGGGTTCGACCTGGAAATCCTGAAGAGCATCGACCTGCAGGCATTTCGCCCCCGACTGATCCAGATGGAGCACTACAACCTGAACGGATCCGCCGCCCGGGAGGCCGTGCAACGCCTGGTCGATACCGGGTACGCGACCAGCATGGGATGGCGCGACCTGACCGGAATCCTGCAACCAGGGCCGAATTCATGATGCCAGCCGGACGAAACAGAACTCGTTCGCACAGCCCTGGAAGTGGGAAACACGGAAGGGAGGGCTAAAGGTGACAAGACAGAGCTACAGGAACGTTGGCGGACCCTGGAAATCCCCGAAGGGGACCTCGGTCCACCCGACCTACTTCGGCCGCCACATTGAAGCTCCACGCAGATGCCGGTCCGAAACCGATGCGCTTCAGCTGGAACCGGCACATCGGGGGCCCGATCGATCCAACCGAGTATTGACGAAAAAGGCCGACGAAAGTATCAGCACCGATCCGCTCCATCATCCGCGCTTCGGCCTGCGCCTGGCCCGCAACCTCGCCGAACCCCTGGACCGCCGCGCCGCATGACCACCCGTGTCCACATCACGGTCGACACCGAGTTCAGCATCGGCGGGGCCTTTGCCGACCCGCAGGGCCGGCGGCCGATCGGCCCGCCGTCCGTCTACTGCGAGCGCCATGGTCGCTCGGAAGGTCTGGGCTATCTTCTGGAGACCCTGGAGCAGTACGGCATTCGCGGCACCTTCTTTGTCGAGACCCTGAACACCTGCTATTTCGGAGACGAGCTCATGGGGGGCATCGCGCGCGAGATCGCCGCGCGGGGGCATGACGTGCAACTCCACCTGCACCCCTGCTGGACGTACTTCGAACAGCCGAACTGGTCTCAACAGCTGCAGACGAATCCGCCGAACGATGACATCACCCGCCGCAGCGAGGACGAGCAGGTTCGGCTGATCCGGATGGGCCAGGACACCTTCACCCGCTGGGGCCTGCCCGCGCCCACGGTCCTGCGTACCGGCGGGCTCAAGGTCGGGCTTGGCGTCTACGCGGCGATGCGCCGCTGCGGCATGGGGATCGCCTCGAACATCGGCCTGGCGATCTACCGCCCGCGCGAGCCCGAGCTGCACTTATTCGCCGGACATCACGATATCGACGGCATACGCGAGTTCCCGGTCACCACCTACACGGACTTTTGCCTGCGGGGCGAACGCCACTACAAGACCCTCACGATCACGGGATGCTCCTGGCCGGAGACCCGGACCGTCCTGAAAAAGGCCCGCGAACAGGGCGTATCGGATGTCGTGGTCCTCACCCACCCATTCGAGTTCGTGAAGCACCGGGGCGACGCCGCCCGGTCGCCGACCCTTGATCGCATCAATCGTCACCGCCTGAAACGACTGTGCAAATTCGTCGCGGAACAGCCCGATCTGGAGGCGGCCTGCATGAGCACACTCGGAAACGAGCCGGCAGCACCCCATGACGACACGCTTGATGTCCCCGCCTATCGGGCCCTGGGACGCATCCTCGTCAACCGCCTCAACCACGCCTCGGTCGGGGTGTGAGCATGGCCCGCTCCCCCAGCGCCACGGCGACCCACCAGAACGATCGTGCCCGCCCAGCGAACTGGGGCCTGCGCCAGGCCTCGCCGGGCGAGACCTTCACGCCCCCGGCGCCGGGCACGATGATGGAGCATGACCCGGAGTGGCTGCTCGCCATACGGCACCCCGGCCACGGCAGCGTGCTGCTGGCCGAGCGGGACTCCCGCCAGTTACCCATCTATGTCCACGACGGGGCCCTCAGCTTCGTCCTCGGCGGCATGGCCCTGCGGCGCATCGAGATCCGCCGCCATGTGCTCACCGGCAACCTGCCCGACTGGTCGCAGGATGACCTGACGGCCGTCCTCGGCGAGCTGAAAGGCCACCTGGACCGGCGCGGCGTGGTGTTCCTGATCGGCGTGGTCGAAGGCGAACCGCTCTGGCAGGCGCTGCAATCGGCCGAGCTCCGCCGTCACTACCACGTACTGCAAAGCGGCGAGACGGACACGCGGCGTCTGGCGGACCTGCCAGGCACCTTCGATGCCTATCTCGGCTCGTTGCCACGCAAGGCCCGCCAGGACATCCGCCGCAGTGAACGTCGATTCAACGAACACTTCGGCCAAAGCGCACGCCTGGATGTCTTGTCCCGACCGGAAGAGATCACGGCGTTTCTTGATACCGTCGAGCCCGTATCGGCCCGCACCTACCAAAGCCGCCTGCTCGGACTGGGGGTAAAGCGGGGGCACTGGATTGAGCGCATGCTGCAGGCCGCCGCCGAACGCGGCTACGCGCGATGTTACGGCTTGTTTGTGGACCAGAAGCTGGTCGCCTGGAGAGTCGGCTTTGTCTTTCAGGGCACCTATTTCAGCCACCACATCGGCTACGACCCGGACTGGTCCGAATGGCATCCGGGCATTGTGCTGCAAGCGCGGACCCTCCAGGACCTCTGTTCGCTGTCACCGACCATCCAGCGCGTCGACATGCTGCACGGAGACAACGCGGCAAAGCGCAAACTCTCGAACCAGTCGCGCCGCGAAGGCAAGTTCTACCTGTTCCCCCGAAACGTGCGGGGGACCCTCTTCTACACCTCGCTGGGCAGCTTCAACAGACTCTCTGACACCCTCTCTGCCCTCGCCGCACGCCTGAAATTCAAGGACCGGATCCGAAGGGTTCTGCGGCGGGTTTGAGGCGCGTGACGCCGAAGCCCCGCCGGCGGGTACCGGGGGTGGCGACAAGGCGTCCGGACGTGGTCGCGACAATGATCCCCGCCGGCCGCCAGCCTGCGCGCCGGAATGCCCGACGAGAGGCAATATTGGTGGAGCGGACATGACAGTACGCACGACCGTAGCCTTCCCGAAACAGCATCTCGCAGGCATGCCGAACCAGTGCCTGGGCGTGCCCCCGCCCGCGCTCGGATTCGGGCGTGTACAGGAAGGAGACAAAGAACGCCTCGGCCGGCAGGGAGAACCGCAACGGAATCGGCGTGGAGACATCGAATGCGCCGAACTGCACATTCAGCTGCGACACGATCCGTCCGCCCGTCTCCATTGCATGGATGCGCCCGCCCTCGCGCAACAGGCGCCGGGGTGAGCGGCCGGTGTGTCCCGCGATCGACCGGGCCTGATCCTCGGGCAGACCGTCGAACCCCGCCACATCACAAAACTGGTGGTAGCACACTTCCGGCGGCCCCTCGTGCGGACTCCCGCCGTCCGTGGCGTCCGCGCGCAGTTCGTAGAGCCAGTGGACCTGGAGACCGGTCAGTCGCTTGAGCAGCCACAGGGCGGATGCCTCGAACGTCATCGGTGACAGGCGCAGCCGGCGCACGAGCGATCGCCCCTCAGCCTGCCGCGGCCGCCCGGGCACGACGCTTGGCCCGGCCCTTGAGCTGCAAGCGGCTCAGGACATCACTGGCCAGACGCGAAAGGTCCGTGACCGCCAGATACGAGTACACCAGGGCGCGGTTACGCCAGGACGGGCGCAACAGGTACACGTCGGCGCAATAGCGGGAGTCCTTCCCGAACAGGGACTTGTGCGCGCCTTCCCCCGGGCTGAAGTCGAACAGGGCAAAGCGCTCCTCGTGGAACAGCGCCTCCAGCACCAGCCACTGCAGGACCGTGCCGGGGGACAGGTCGGCATGCTCCTGCAAGTAGCCGAGGAATGCGTAACGCAGAATCCCGTCGTCGATCGGACAGTACAGATAGGCAATGGGCTGCCCCTGCAGAAACAGCAGGTACCCGCGCACCCGCCCCTCGCGAGCACGTTCCACCAGTTGCTCGACGAACGCCTTGCCCCCGGGAAGACCGGCATCCAGCAAGCGCTCCTGATAGGTCCGGGCGGACACCTCGCGGGCGAGTTGATGAAACTCCTGGATCCCCTCCGGCGTGTCGTATTGGCGCCAGTCGACCGCGCCGCCGGAGGCCTCCGCCAGCTTGCGCACCTTGCGGCGCATGCTCGCTCTCGTCTTCGCGGTGAACCGTCCCTGATAGGCGTCCCACCCGGTGGTCAAATCGATGAAATGGCGCTGGTATTGGCGTGGCACGAAGCGCAATCGCCCCCGAAACCGCGAGACGCGGGGCAGGGGCGCCTCCACCGGCATGGAGCGGATCAGGCAGTCCTCGTCCGGTGCGGCCGTCAGGATCTCTTCGGCATGCTCGCCACGAATCCGGGTAAACGGAAGCTGCAGCACCTGCATCGTGCGCACCGGCTCCGCCAGGGTGCGATACCCGAAGCGGAAAGGCAGATACACCGTCTGGCGCGCCAGCGGCAGGGCCGGGCTTTCCGGGGGCGCGGCAATAGCGCCGTTCACACCAGGATCTCCACGGGTTCCGGATGGCTGAGGAAGCGCGTGGGGCTCGCGGTGTAGCCGTAGGCGCCCGACTGGAACACCACGATCAGATCGCCCACGTCGGCGCGCGCCAGTTCCATCTGCTGGGCCAGCACGTCCAGCGGCGTGCACAAAGGGCCCACCACGTTCACGACCTCGCGCTCGGTACCGCGCACGCGATTGCCCACCACCACCGGATAGTTCTTGCGGATCACCTGGCCAAAGTTGCCGGAAGCGGCCAGGTGGTGATGCAAGCCGCCATTGGTGACCAGGAACACCTGACCGCGCGACTCCTTGCGATCCAGAACCTCGGCCACGTAAATGCCCGCTTCGCCCACCAGGTAACGCCCCAGTTCGAGAATGATCTCTGCATCCGGGAGCGCATCCCGCACCGCAGGCAGACGGCCTTCCAGGTGCTCCGCGACCGGCCCGAGATCCAGCGGTTGATCGCCCGGGAAATAGGGGATACCGAAGCCGCCGCCGATGTTCAGCATCTCGACCGGCCCCGGGGCGGACTCGGCCAGACGCAGGGCAAGCTCGAACGTCTGCCCCTGCGCCTCGACCAAGGTCTCTGGTCGCAGGTTCTGCGAGCCGGAGAAGATATGGAAACCGCGAAAATGCAGCCCGAGTTCGCCAATGCGGGCCAGCAGGTCGGGGACCCGTTCGGCATCGATCCCGAAGGCCTTGGGGCCGCCACTCATGCGCATGCCGGAGCTCTTCAGCTCGAAATCGGGATTCACCCGGACCGCGACACGGGGCTGATAGCCGGTGCGCGCGGCAATCGCGCCGACCCGCTCGAGTTCGGTGGGAGATTCCAGGTTGATGGTGATCCCGGCCGCGACAGCGGCCTCCAGCTCCGGCACCGACTTGCCCGGTCCGGCGAAGCTGATGTCATCCGGGCCGGTGCCGGTATCGAGCGCCACCTGCATCTCGCGCTGCGAGGCCACGTCGAGCCCGTCCACCTGCCCGGCCATGTGCTGCACGACCGCCGGCATCGGATTGGCCTTGATCGCGTAATGCAGCGAGAGGCCCTCCGGCAGGCTGCGGCGCAGCTGCGCGACCCGGCGGGTCATTGCGTCCCGGTCATAGGCATAAAAGGGGGTCTGTCCGATACGCGCGGCCAGATCCACGAGCGACTGCCCTCCAAGCTGGAGGCAGTCGTCCACCACGCTGAACTGGTCCATCGGACTGTGGTCGGGGCGGGTATCGTTCACGCCGGCACCCCTTCCCGGAACAGGTCGCCAAACTCGCTGGCAAGCGCCTTGCGGTCGATCTTTCCGTTGGCGTTGCGCGGCAGTGGCTCGGTGCACAAACCGACATGCGCCGGCAGCATGAAGCCCGGCAAATGGGGGCGTAGCGCGTCGATCAGGTCATCCGCCCGCAGCCCCGGGGCCTGCGGCAGGGCCACCAGCACGATCGCTTGCCCCAGGCCCGGGTGTTCCACCCCCAGCGCGGCGGCCTCCGCCACCAGCCCTGTGGCATAGACCGCTTCTTCCACCTCGTTGGGGCTCACGCGGTACCCGGAAGTCTTGATCATCTCGTCACGGCGGCCAACGAAATAGAGGAACCCATCCGCATCCATGCGTACCGTATCGCCGGACCACACCGCCATCTCGGTCAGGGGCACACCGGACGGTTGGCCCGGCGCGGGGCGGAAACGTTCCGCCGTGCGTTCCGGATCATTCCAGTACCCCATGGCGACCAGCGCACCACGGTGAACCAGCTCGCCCGGCTCACCGGGGGCGCAGGGGCTGCCGTCCTCGCGGACCACCTGGATCTCCGCATTGGGGATCGCCCGGCCCATGGAGCCGGGGCGCTTGTCCAGCTCGGCCGGCGGGAGATAGGTGGAACGAAATGCCTCGGTCAATCCGTACATCAGGTAGCAATCGGTGCGAGGAAGTTGTTCACGCAGGGCCGCGAGTGTCTCCTTCGGCATCGCACCGCCGGAGTTGGTGATATAGCGCAGGGAGGCGCGTGCCGCTTCCGGCCATTCCAGGCGGGCGAGCTGGATCCACAGAGGCGGGACGGCCGCAAGGCCGGTGATGCCGTCGCGCTCCACGGCCCGGATCACGTCGCGCGGCAGCAGGTAATTCAGCAACACGGCCTCGGCCCCGATCCGGAAGGCGGTGGTCAGCTGACTCAGGCCATAGTCAAAACTGAAGGGGAGCACCGCTAGGATGCGATCCTCCGGCCGGTTGTCCAGGTAGGTCGACACGCTCTGCGCGCCCGCGACCATATTGCGGTGAGAGAGCACGACCCCCTTGGGGCGTCCAGTACTCCCGGAGGTGTAGAGGATCGCGGCCATGTCGGTATCGATCACCCGGTGCCCGCTCAAACCATCTCGATCCGGCTCGGCATCCCAGGCGTCCACTCGCACATGCCCGCCCCCGGCATCGCCCGAGTCCTGACCCGAGTCCTGGCTCGGCTCCTGCCCCACCACTAGCACCGTGTGCAGGTCGGGGCACCCGGCGAGTGCCGCACGCAGTGCCGCCAGGCGGTCCGCGGAGGTCACCAGGATGCGTACGTTGCAATCGCGCAGGATGTGCGCCACCTGTTCCGCCTTGAGTAGCGGGTTGACCGGAACGAAGACACCGCCGGCGCGAGCCGCACCGAACAGGGCGTGAACCGTCTCCGGCCGCTTGTCGAGGTAGACCGCCACCCGTTCCTGACGCTCCAGGCCGCACCCCATAAGGCGCGCCGCCGAGCGCTCGATACTGGCCGCCAGCTTCGCGTAGTCCTCGACGGCATCCCGATGGCGCAGGGCCGGCACGGCCGCCGAGCGCTCGGCTTGCATCAATACGGAATCGTGCAGGAGAAAGGACATTCGGCGCCAAGGGGTCTCGGAGGCTGACGGATCGATCATACCCCACGCACTTTGCACCGCTGGCCGCGACCCGGCCGCAGCGTTAGTAGTCCGTTCGTCGGCCCGGCCTTAAATGCCTCTCGCCGCGTGTAACATCCGAAAAGACGCGCCATGAGCCATCCCTTTTCCGTCCGTCCCGGCCACAGCGGCGCGAGGTTCGAACTGCATGCGTGATTACCTGCTCGCCCTGATCGTCGTCGTGCTCGTGCCCCTGATCGTGCGCTACGCGTGGATCGGAATCCTGGCCTGGTTCTGGGTCGGGCTCTTTGCGCCCCAGTGGCACACCTGGACCTTCATGCGCGGGGCGCCCCTGGCGACCTACTTCGGCGGGGCGACCCTGATCGCACTGTTCCTGGCAAAGGACCGCAAACCGTTTCCGTTCACGCGCGAGACGGTGATGCTGTTCGCGCTGGCGGCGTATTTCGCGATGACCAGCCACTTCGCGGTGAATTCCAGTGGCGCATGGGACTTCTGGATCCACTTCATGAAGATCCTGCTGATCACCTTCATCACCCCCCTGCTGATCTACGGCGAGCGCCGCATTGTCTGGCTGCTGCTGGTGATCACCGCCTCGCTCGCCTTCTACGGATTCAAGGGCGGCATCTTCGCCATCCAGACGGGCGGGGCTCACATGGTCCTTGGGCCCGTTGGCTCCTACCTTTCCGGCAATACCTACATCGGCCTGGCCATGCTCATGGTGCTGCCACTCATCCTGGCAAGCGCGCGCATGTTCCATCACCAGTGGGTCGACCTCGGATTCGACCTGCTCCGTCGATTCTCGCGCCCCATCAGCTGGTTCCTCTATGGCGTCTTCTGGCTCACCGCCATCGCGATCCTCGCCACTCACTCGCGCGGGGCTTTTGTCGGCCTGCTCGCGATCGTGCCCCTGCTCTTCTGGCACATGCAGAGGAAATGGCTAATGGTCGGCGTCGGCTTTTTCCTGATAGCGGTGGTCGGTGTCACTGCACCGGAGCCACTGGTCGAGCGCTGGCAGACGATCGAGACCTACGAGGAAGACACCTCCGCCATGCAACGCATCCAGTCCTGGGGCATAGCCTGGAACATGGCGCTGGAACGACCGCTCACTGGCATGGGCTTCCGCAACGCCGCGCTGGGCTACGACTGGTGGATTGGGTATGCCAATTTCGAGGGCGGCTGGCGCCACGTGCTATCCCCGCACAGCGTTTATTTCGGCATCCTGGGGCAACACGGGTTCGGCGGCCTGGCCGTATTCCTGCTGCTGATCGCCTTTACCTTTCACACACTCAACCGAGTCCGGCGCACGGCGCGCCAACGGACCGGAGAGATTTGGCTGTCGGAGTACGCCTGGGCCCTGCAGATTGGGCTCGTGGGCTATCTGATATCCGGCATCTTCCTGGATGTCGCCTACTTCAACCTGCTGTATGCCTTTATCGCCCTGACCGTCATCATGCGCAGGGAACTGGAACAGGCCCCACAAGCGGCCACGGCCCCGGCATCCGATCCGCCCACAGAGCCAGGCCTCGCCCCCGGCCCCGATCCCGACCCCGAACCAGTCCGCGCAGACAAGGACACGGTGATGTCCGGCACCCTGATGGGGCCGTCATCGTCCAGGGGCTGACTCGATTGCGGATGCAGACCTGATGGGGGCCATACCGATCATCCCTCCCTCCAACCCGGTAGTACCCGGGTTGGACCTTTGTCTCGACACGCTCGCCGCTGCATTACGCACACACATCCGGCCCGGCTGTGGCTTGCACGATCCAGTCGATGAAGCCCCTACACCCGCAGATCACTACGGCCAAACCGGTGCCGCTCTCGCGCTTGCAATCCTGGATGGGCCCGACTCGCAGACATGGCGGCGCCCCCTGGAGGCATGGGAGACCCTGCCCGCGCAACAGACCGGGCACGCCCCGTTCAACCGCTTCCTGCTGAACCTGCTCGCGGAGCACCTCGAGCGATCCGGGGCACGGGCAAGCGAAGTGGCGCACAGCCGGACATTGGCTCAAGGCTGCAAGTTGGCGCGCCGCTACCCATCCAACAATTGGACCTTGCTGGCCCGGCTGTGCGAACTGCAGGAGGCCAACGGCAAGGCCGAACCCCGGGCGCATGCGCGCCTGCGCGGACTCCTTGACCGCTGGACAACCCCTTCAGGCGCCTTCGTTGATTACCCGGCCCGCCCCGGCACACCGGCACGCGGGGCCACACCCGCGGCCTATCATCACAAAGCGTTATTCGTGGCGGTCATGGCCGCGGAGCTTGGCGAACCGGAAGCATGGCGGCTCACCATCGAGCGCCTGCTGCGATGGAGCCTCTACGTGTGGGACGGCCACGGCCACGCTGGCGGCCTCGGCCGGAGCAGCCATGCGCTCTTTGGCGATGCCTGTCTGGTAGCGAGCCTGCTACTGCTCGGGGCCGCAACTGACGCACACCAGGACACCGCATCCGGACGGATATTGAGCGGCCTTCTTGGGCGCTGGTCCGACCAGATTCGACCCGATGGCTTCCTGGCACTGAACCCCGCCGATACCGCCATTTCGGGCACAGGCTGGGACCCCTACATGCATCTGTCGGTCTACAACGCCTGGGCCGCGGCCATAGTCGCATGGGCGCGCTGTCGCACGAACCGCCCTGATCGCAAGCATGCCGTCCACCTCGATGCGCTCGAGGCCGCACAGCCAGCCCACATGGGGACCGAGCTTCTCCGGGCCGGGACACCGTCTGCCACCCTTGCCCTGGTCGCTACGCACGGGCAGCCTCCACAAGCCTTCAGCCGCGACACCGTGGAGCTGCGCTATGCCGGTGGCGTGCCATTGCACGTGACCTGGCAAGGGAACGTGCTGTGTCCTGCGCCTGCCCGAATACCCGTAAAAGCCCTGCTGGACGCTCCCGCCCTGGCGGGCTGGACGCCCGTGTTCCTGATCGACGACCGCCTGTTCGGACTCACCGACTTCGAACAGTGCGAAAGCGAAGCTTCGGAAGAACGCTTGCGAGTAACGCTCTCGGGACACCCGCGCCCTTTGCTTCGCCTTGCCGACACAAGCCTCCCGGCCCGAACCCTGGCAGCAGTCGACTGGCGGTTGCTGGATGGCGCGCTAGGCCGGCGCGCCGCCCTGCGGAGAGCGCCATACCGGGACGTCGTCGGCACTGTCACCCTGATCATTTCCCTGAAGAAGCCTTGCATCGTGCAACGGCTGAACCTCGAATACGGCGGTCGACAGGGTCTCACCCTCCTGAACCCAGGCGGACACGCTGTCACCGACACGCAACGGGTGAATCGCGGGTTCAGACAAGCCGTGAACGGAGCCCAGCGCGATTGCTCATCCGGCGACTGGCACGAGACGCCCTTGCCCTCCGCCATTGCTAGTGGCATGGGGTTTTGCCAGAGCCCCGAAAGCATCCTGAAAGGCACTTACATGTCCGAACTGACACTCGAATGGCCCAGTCGGCACCGGGACGCGCCATGCTAGCCGCGCAACATCGCTTACGCCGTTGGCCGTCCACCCTTTTGTCCAAGGCGTCCGAGGGCCAGGCGCAGAATGTTCGGCAAGAACAGGCCAGCCCCCAGCGGATCTCGACGCAGCGTCGCCCTCACCAAAGACCAGTCCAGGGGTTTACGGTGCCTCAGCTGGTGCAAGACGGCCGCGACGAAAGAACGCCGCGAGTCCGCCAGCTGTCCCCGCACAAATGCCCGCTGCTTCTCATCCAGCCGAATCTCTTCAAGAACCATGCGCGCGAGCGCGATGTAGTTGGATGTCAGGCGAACATAGCCTTCCGTCTTCCAGCCCGACTTGTCGAAGATATTCACGCCCTCGCCTTCGTCGGCATAAATACGGGGCGAAAATGCTACGCGTCGCAACGATTGCCCCAGTTGCAGCTTGAAGAACCGATCCTCGCCCTGCATCAGACCCTCTGGAAACCGGTTCCTGGAAAATCGATCCAGCCGATATGCCATGGCATTCGCACTAATGATGCTGCTCCGACGTACCAGGAGATCGAAAAAGTCACCAGCAAACTCGTAAAGTCCGTGCTCCGGATCGATCAGTGGATGGTCCTCCGGGTGAATATTGTCTTCCGGGGAATCCGCCCACTGGAACCGCGTCCTCGAAATGCCTGTTCGTTGCGTATCGCCAATGAACAGGTCGAAGCCCCGGCCGAGCGCGCGAACCGCATCTCCCAGAAACGGCCCAATCCACTGGTCATCCGAATCGAGAAATGCCACGAACGGTATGTCGCGAGGCACATGATCCAGACCGGTGTTTCTTGCCGCACCAGGCCCACCATTTTCCTTGCGGACGATCACGATCTCTCCATCATCCAGGAGGTCCCCGATCTCTTCGTCAGCCGGCAAGGGCGAACCATCGTCAACCACAATCACGCATATCGAAAGTCCAGCGCGCCAATCGAGCACCGATTGGACACAACGGCGCAAAAGACCGCGCTCTCGCTGAAAATACGGGATGACCACGGCGATCTTCAAAGGACCCTCGGACAAGGCGACTCCTCCATCATGGGGATCAAGCGGCTAGCACGTGGCGCTCACCGCCATTTCATACAAACCCAACATCCGGGTAGCATTCCACCCGATTGTGCTGGAGCCAGAGATGTATCTCTACAGCTATCGTAAACACCCCAACTTTGGGGACGCCCTTAACGACTACCTCTGGCCACGTTTCATCAATACGCCACTGGAGACTGAGCCAGGATCCGACGAGGTATTTGTCGGCATTGGCACCTTGCTCAACGAACGCCTGCCCACCTCGGGCACTCTCCACATCTTCGGCAGCGGCCTCGGTTATGGAACGGTCCCTGCAGAAGCCATCGCGCGCTGGACGGTCCACTTCGTACGGGGCCCCTTGACCGCCGCCTCCCTCAACCTGGACCCGAAACTCGCCATCTCTGATCCCGGCATCCTCCTCCACCGCACCGAAGACCTCAACCGAAAAAAGGATATCGACTGCGCCTTTATGCCACATCACGCCCTTTTCTCCGAACGAATGCGCCAGCTTTGCGAGCAGGCCGGCGTTCATTTCATTCATCCGGAAGCCCCTTGCGACAGCGTAATCGATCAGATCGGCCGGTCCCGCAAGGTCATCTGCTCCGCCATGCACGGCGCGATCACCGCCGAAGCACTCCGTGTTCCCTGGCTACCCGTAATTACGAACCGACAAATGTTACTGAGCAAGTGGCATGACTGGTCAGCAAGCATTGAGACTGAACTCCAATTCCACAAGCTTCCGACAATATGGTCGCACGCCCACCGGTCACCCCATGGCATTGTGCTTGCCCGGATTAAGGCTTATACCTTCGCCAGAAAGCTCCGCAAGCTCTCGCAGAAAGGCCCTTTCCGACTAGGTGGAGAACGAATCCTTCAGGATCGTATTGCACAGATAGAGAGCAAGATCGACGCATTCAACTCCAGACCACACGCCAAGACAGGTAGCCAACAAAACGGTACAGCTACATGACCATCTACGTCGACCAAACGGAAACACGAGAAGAAGGTGACTGGACCATCTTCGAAGCCCCGGTTCACCACCCACAAATGCCCACTTCCCTATACTTCCGTACGTTTAGCCGTTACGCAAAATTGATCTCCGCTAAATCGGACCCGGCCGCACTGGCCCTCGTTATCCCCGCCATGGCTTTAGGAGAAGACATACAGTTCTCCACGACCATTTCCGAGAGGCTCCTCCGAAACCTAAACGGGCCAATTCAGACGATCCTCCTCGCCATCGCGCCCCATCTCCAACCCATAGCGGTGAAAGCAGACGCGGTACGACGCAGCTCTCACCCCGGAGAGGCCCTGGTTGCTACAGGCTTTTCTTCCGGGGTCGACTCTTTCTGCACGCTAACTCAATACCATCCTGATCATGCGCCCGAAGGGTTTTCCCTCTCTTTTCTGACCTACAACAACGTCGGGTCGCAAAGACGATCGAATCTAACGGACTTTATCAAGCGATACGAGACCCTTAAACGCAAAGCCTCCGAAGAGGGATTAGAACTGGTGCCGGTTGATTCCAACATGGACGCCTTCTTTAGAAAGGCGTCCGAAGACATTGACTTCATGCAGACCCACTCCGTCCGAAACGGCGCTGCGGCGCTTCTCTTTCAGGATAAAACCCAACGATTTTTGTATTCCTCGGCCTACCCGTATGGGTCTACGTTTGTTGGGAGGACACGCTCGATCGGGCACGCGGACCCGGTCTTGCTACCTCTGCTGGGAACGGAATCCATCGAAGTGATTCCGGTAGGTGGCGAGTTGACCCGGGTTGAGAAGACAGTGGCCCTGGCTGAGAACCGAACCGCTCAAAGGGGACTGGACGTATGCGTAACCAATGAGCGAGGGGAAAACTGCTCGCGCTGCGAGAAATGCCTGAGGACACTCCTTTGCCTAGAAATCACCGGGAATCTGGAAAGGTTCGCTGATGCATTCGACCTCCGCATCTACCAAGAGAACAGGATTCGATACATGTCCGAAACACTTCGAGGTCGACGGACATACGATAAGGAGCTACAAGAGGCGATGGAGACGTACCAGTTTCGCCCCCCCTATAAGGCACGGATCATAGCCGGGTCCAGGATTCCAGAAATGCGATACAAAATCCGCCAACTACGGCGCGCCGTTCGCAAAGCAATGGGGGCACCCCGTGGGAATCGGATGTAGGCAAGGCCCATACAATGGCGCATCGCACGAAGGGGAAAGCCCAGCGAGGCCACCGGCTGCCTGTCTCAACGCCGGAGTTCGGAGGATCTGGAACACCTGGACCGCTCAACAAAGCAGGCGGGGCGCTGCGTCGCTATCGCCTGCCTACGCGGGCCTTTGCAGCCCGCCAAGCGGAGTTTCGAACCCTGATAGTCCAATCTTGAAAGCGGCCCGAGCCGGAGGAAAACCGCCGGGTGATATCGCTGCCCCCCTGCCAGGCTTCAAACCGGGGCCCAACCTCGCGCTCGATCAATTCGATCCACCGTTTGACGGTACTCGTTCGGGACCCGGTGCGCGAGACCGACCCAGCCGCAGTGCGGACAATATTGGATCCCCATTCCGGCTGTTTCTGCAGGCGACCTAAGTATCGCATTAGGTCCTGCTCATTAGCGCACCGCAAGAAGTCCCGTCGGTCTGTTCCCACTTGAGTATAGGCCGAGTCACAACCACCAAGAAAAACGGCGCCGGCTAACCACGCATTAAACATCTTCGTTGGCGGTTTCTCGTCGTGTTTCTTGCAGGAAAAATCACGCACACCCACGGCCACATCGATATCGTGATAGTCAGTCCACTCGGGGGCCGCCTTCAAACGGAATTCCATTCCGTACAGCGCACAAATACGCTCCCACCACTCTCGGTCGCGACAAAGGTTACGTTCAAGCCCGAAGAAACCAACGGTGCGAAAGTCGGTTCTGGAAGCATCGCGCCTGACCAGGCCTGGCTGGGGCCAGTGGGGGACCCAGAATGCACGACGGGATGTTTGCCGCTGATTCTGGACAATCGAAAGGTTCGCCCATCGAGGGCGCAGTTGATCGGCATCAAGGCTGACCTTGAAAATCTCGGGGCTCACAGGGCGCCGCCGGATATCCGCCGCGAGGCCGAAGTTGATCGCACCAGGGTGAAAGTCCTCGCCCGTGCTGACGTCCAGCCCAGAATTGCGGAGTTCTAACGCCGTCTGACCAATCCAGGCCCAGCTGCTGGTGTGGAAAAGACCGGGACAGTCATCAAGGGGCACACCGGCGAACGAATCGATGAACTCGCGAACGGCTGCAGGAGCCAGGAAATGCAGGGGGTAACGATGACCAGTTGCGGCGGGCATGGGTTCAGTCACTGCTGCCCGAGGGACCAAGAAAGTGCGAAAGCCCGAGCTGCGCGCAGACTTCCCGCAAATCGTAGTTGGAAGGGAGGTCCTTGCTCAGGTCGCGTCGAGCATCCGTCGGCGAAGTTTTCCGATAATGCGGGTTCCCGATTCGGGTGCAATGCCCTTCATGCAAGGGCCCGGGGTTGATCGCAACGACATCGCCGCCCGCCTGTTCGTCCCACATAAGGATGCCCACGCCATGGTCCTTCATGTATTTTTTGCGACTGGTCGCTTGCGGACCCGTTGGTGCGTTGGGGTGGGCCATTGGATGCCGCCACCACCCACAGCCCGCGTTGAACTGATCCAGACTGGCTTGCCTGGTTGTACAACCGATTAGCTCCCAGTAACGACCGTAGTGGCCTCTGAGTCTGCGCAGCCATCCAAGCCTCATGTCTACCGCTGCTGTCTGGCCGTCCCGGAGGGCCTTGAAGCGATCGGACAGACGACGAAACAGAGGCTCGCGGACCAACAGATCGGAGTGCCAGAAAGCGAGACGAGGGGCAAAGAGCCAGGCGAACTCGATTGGGAACATCATCGACATGGCGGGCAGATCGAGGCCCTCGTTGAAATCGACCAACCGGGCACCCTCGATTAGTGGTGGCGGCCCGATCCGGGGGTCGAATCCGACAATCGGAGTCCAGCCCGCAGATGCCACCATCCTCTGCTGGACCAAACACCAGTCACTCTGGACATTCCAGCAGAGCCAGGGGAGATCAATTCCGGTCAGGGCATCCGCCCATTTTCCGGAGGCGAGAGCCTGTGCCTGCTCCGCCTGCTCGCCAGAGATCCAATGCCAGCTCCCCTTCCCAACATAAAAGGGACGGAGCGCTTCTTCCTCTGCCTCTTTGGCATCCTCGACTGCTGCTCTAGACAATGGCTGGCTCCCCCTGATAGGTCAGGTGGCCGGCATAGAGAGTAATCCACCAAAGGTATCTAGGTTGCCTAGCGCAAACGCTTTCCCGAATGCGGGATAACGACAAGCCATCCAGGGAAGAGGTGAAAGCTTCTGAACGCAGGTTGAGCATCATTCGAAGCCCCGGGGAGACGCTAACCAAATCGGATGTTTGCGCAAGATGCCATTTGACCTGGCCCTCGGAACGGCGCACCACCATGGTTACCTCTGGAGGTGCGAGGGTGTGGCGATCAAAACGAGCATCCCGTTCACCATCTAGACCAAGGGCCTTAGGCCGATGGTCTAGATGGTGCGGAGTTTGCAGACCCCAGTCAGTGCGAAAGCGCACATAACCTACACTCGGTTGGTTTATGCCTCCGGCGCAAAACACCCAGCGGTTTCTACCCCGGTCAATCGAATCGAGCGGTGTTCGATCTGGACCTCGCAGTAATGCAGCCCTCAGGGAGGCGCTGGTTCACGCTTCCGCACTCGAGTTCGCGCTCCGCCGAAGCGTTAGTAGAAGGAGATTGAGGCCATTACGGCCTGTTTTAATCCCTGTTTTCGCCATTTTCGGCTGTTACCGGGGATTCAATGCGGCCCAAAAGGGAAACGCCGCCTGGCACCAGATCGGCGGGTAGCCATGCCAGGCAGGAAGGAAGGAAGGAAGGAAGGATTCTCAGTCGGTGTTTCCCCAGATGCCGCTCTACAAGCCTCAGGGAACCATCAGGCCAACCCCGATGCCAGTTTCTGGAATTCCTTGCTTTGCGAATTCAGACAGTCCCATGCGCCTTCGGCCGAGACCGCCCCCTTGTCCAACAGGTAAATCGTGTCGCAATTACGCACCGTGGTCAGGCGATGGGCGACCAAGAGGATGGTCTTGTTGCCGGAGAGGTTCTGAATCGCATCCATCACGGCGCGCTCGGTGGCGTTATCCAGGGCGCTCGTCGCTTCGTCGAAGAAAAGCACATCGGGATCACGGTACAGGGCCCTGGCAATGCCGATCCTTTGACGTTGCCCGCCGGAGAGTCGTGTACCGCGTTCGCCGATGACGGTGGCGTACCCGTGAGGCAATTCCTGGGTTACAAAATCGTGCAGGTTGGCGAGGCGAGCCGCTTTCTCGACCGCCGCCTGGTCGATCTGTTCTTCGGGAACACCCAGGGCGATATTCGCGGCCACACTCTGGTCGGCGAGAAAGATGTGTTGCGGGACGTAGCCCAGGGCTGCCTGCCAGCGACGGATATTGGCTCGTGTCAGGGGTTCGCCATCGATCAGGATAGTGCCCTGCTCGGGTTCCAACAGGCCCAGCAACACATCGACCAGGGTGCTCTTTCCGGCACCGGACGAGCCCACGAATCCGACCGTGGTTCTGGCGCGAATCTCCAGAGAGATGTCTTTCAGAGCAGGGTGCTCGTGTTCGGGATACCGATAGGTGAGACCTTGCACCTTGATGGACCGAGTCGGAGCCAGCGGAGCGAGTCGATCATTGCGCGAAATGGGAGGCGTACTGTCAGAGAACTGGCCAAGGTCCCGAAGAACACTGTCGACCGCGGCCGCATTGAAACGCAGCGAGGCGACCTGCTGGAAGATCTTCTGAAACGCCGGGATCAACTGGCGTCCGGCCAGCGCGTACAGGCCGATCAGGGGCAAGGCCTGAGCCAGCCCACCGTCCCCCGCCATCAGATAGAGCACCAGGACGAGAACCCCGCCGAATGCAATCGCCTCGATCGCGTATTGCGGGAGGCTCTGCAGCAGGACCGCATTCGCCTGGTGACTCGCAAACCGCTTGGATGGCTTCCGGTACCGCTCCAGGTAATCACGCTCCCGCCCCAAAAGACGGATCTCCTTGGCACCGGCAAAGGCCTCGGCCGCGGCCGTGAAACGCTCGCGATTGGCCTCCACGCGGTCCAGACCGATGCGGTTCAGCCACGTCCGCGACGCCACATAAATGACCGCATAGATGCCACCGAGGCCAGCCGCAGCGATCAAGGCCAGCCAGGGCTGCACCACAACCAGAAGTGCGATGATGAAGGCCGCGAGTAACAGCTGGCTCGCGAGCTTCAGCGCGGGCATCAGCGCGCCATTGATCGCCTGGGTGGTTTCCTGCAGTACCGTTTTCGCCAGATCACCGGAGTTTCGATTAAGGAAGAAGGTGAACGGACGGCTGAGGTAGTCCCCCATCAGGCGCCGGGAGAGCTCGTACTGCTGCATGTGGGTGAACCGCGTGATGGCCCACTGGTTGAATGCCTGGAGCGCGGTACCGGTCATGAACAGAACAAAGGCCGCAAGACCCAGGAAGTACAGGAAGCGGCTGGTCGATTCGAAGCCAAGCCATTCGTAGGCAAAGCGCAGCATCTCGTTGTCGTGGACCATGCCCGGATCGGAGAGTACCGCCAGAAACGGCATGACCGAGGCGATGCCGGCGGTCTGCATGAACGCCGTGGCAATCATCAGGATCAGCAGCAAGACGACCTTGCCGCGATCGCGGGGGTCGAGCAGGGCATTCAGCTTGTGCAGAGTTTGCAGCATGGTTTCGCCGAACCGGGATCCTTCGCACGAGGGGCCTTATCGCGGCCCCGTAGACAACCGCCATCAGGCGGCCGTTAGCCAGGCCTGGCGGCCGGCTTCTCGTCTGGATTGTACGAGATGGGGCGTTCGCGGATGCTGCGCTGAAGGCACCGTGGACGTGCCTGGGTACGACTGGCCAGATGGGCCGCCAGTCCGGGCCGACCCCAAAACCCCCGAGAGCCGCAGCAGTAAAGGGTTCCCGAGGAGAGCGAGGACTGCATCCATGCCAAACGCCAGGATAACGAAGGGTTTACTGACCGGCTTCCTGCGCTCCGCCGAACGCTTCCCGGAACGCCCCGCCCTGGATGTCGAGGGTCGCGTCCTGAGCTACGAGGAGCTGTTCGCGGCCGGCGCGGACATTGCGCACACGCTACAGCAGAGCCCGCCCGGGCCCGGGCGGGTCGGTGTACTGGCCCAGCGCTCGCTCGCGATGTACCGCGGGATTCTGGGCACCCTGATGGCCGGCCAAGCTCTGGTTCCGCTGAACCCGGGGTTTCCCACGGAACGTACGGTGGCCATGGCCGAACAGGCCGATCTGTCAGCGTTACTGGTGGATACCCAGGGTCTTGAGCGGCTCGATGAACTCCTGCAGGCATTCTCCCGGCCGCTCCTGATCCTGCTACCCGATACGCAGCGACTGGAGGACCTGCAAACGCGCTGGCCCCGACACGACTTCCGGGTGGCCGGCGATTCCCATCGGCCCGCGGATTGGGCGCCAGCGACCGTATCCCCGGATGCTCTGGCCTGCCTGTTCTTCACCTCCGGCAGCACGGGCAAGCCCAAGGGTGTGGGGGTGCTCCAGCGCAACGCAGCCCGTTTTGTGGAGATGTCGCAGGAGCGCTACCGCGAGTTCGGCATTAGCGAGACGGACCGCTTTTCGCAGTTCTACGACATCACCTTCGATTCCTCGATGTTCGACCTGTACGTGTCGTGGGCCTTTGGCGCCTGCCTGTGTTGCCCCTCCGCCAAGGAGTGGTTCAACCCCAACCGCTACATCGCGGACAAGGCCCTCACGGTAATCGACATCACCCCCTCGGCCGGGCACGGGATGAATCGCCGCAACGGCTGGGCGCCCGGACGGTTCCCGGATCTGCGCCTGTGCCGCTTTGGCGGGGAGGCCCTGTCAGCGGAGCTGGCCGAGGCGATGGCGGCCGCCGCCCCCAATGCCATTGTCGACAATGCCTACGGGCCCACCGAATGCACGGTGGATGCCTGCTACTACCGCTGGGACGGGGAGCGCTCGCCGGCGGAATGCGAGCACGGCATGGTCCCGATCGGCTATCCGGGCAACCAGGTCGGGCTGCGCGTGGCGGACGAGGCCCTGCGGGAGGTGCCGGTCGGGGCCGAGGGCGAACTGCTGATCAGCGGCCCACAGGTGACGCCCGGCTACTGGAAGGACCCCGAACGCACGGCGCAGGCCTTTGTGCACCTGGACGATGGGCGCGTGCACTACCGCACGGGGGACCTGGTGCGCCGGCCGGCCGCGGGCGAACCGCTCATCTTTCTCGGGCGCCTGGATCACCAGATCAAGATTGGCGGGGTGCGGATCGAGCTCGGCGAGGTGGAGGCCGCACTGCGCGAGGCCGCCGGCACGGACCAGGCAGTGGCCGTTGGATGGCCACGAACGGAAAGCGGCGCCTCGGGGATCGTGGCCTTCGTGGTCGCGGAAGATATGGACGAATCGGCCATCCGCGACCGACTCCGCCAGCGACTGCCCACGGTGATGGTGCCCCGGGCCATCCACTCGCTGGACAACCTGCCGCTCAACGCCAATGGCAAGGCCGACCGAAAGGCACTGATCTCGACCCTGGAAGAGACGGCGACCCCGTAACCACGAGGCTGCGCCGAGCCTCTGGCCAACGTCTGTTTCCAGGCTACGCCGGCGCGACCACTCCAGGCACAGCCAGGTACGTATGCCGGAGATGCAATACCTCGAACCCCTTGCGGAGGTGGTTTTGATAGGACGGGTCAGGCCTGTCCGGTGTCCCCACGGCGGTATCCGTGATCACCGACGTACACCCATGCAGCGACGCGTCCCTGAGGCAAGCGGAGATGAGCGCCCCATGCAGGCCACGTCCACGGTAGTCCGGGCGGGTTGCTTCCCACCCGGCCCAGGCCACCCCGTCCCCGAGATACAACAGGCCGGTTGCCACCACCGTTCCATCGTCGAGCGCCAGCCACTGACGCCATTTGGGTGATCGCGGCAATTCCGCCAGAAGGGCCTTTGCCTCCTGCGGCACGGAGAACGCATCGACCGCCAGCGCGGCGCCGGCATCTTCGTCTTCTGGCCGCCAGGGGCGGATCTCGAGATCGCTCTTCCCCTCGGGGACGTCGCTGCTGGCCCGCATCAGGACCGCAGATGCCGCACCCCGGCGAATCCTGCGATCGCGTAGCCATTGGAGAACAGACTCCGGGCGGGCATGAGGGCTGAGCTCGATTGCCCAGGGAAGGTCATGCTCGGCGTACAGGGCCGCTAGTTCATCAATATGGGCCTCGGTTGCCGGGCCTGAAACGCCCAGTCCCAGCACCCGGTTAAAGACCAGCATCTTCTTCAGGCCCGGGGCGATCAGGGCAACATGCGTCCCGCTGCGGACCGCTCGAAAGCCCGGGATGCCCGCGCTTTCGGCCAGCTGCATCATGCTCTCGTAGGCCTCGGCCTCGACCCGCTCGGCCTGGGCGGAAGATGGATCTTCAGTCATGGAACCTCCTTCTGTCTCCGGCTTGGGTCTTGCCGAGGGCCCCCAATCAGCCCGGACGATGCCGGGCCCGGCCCAATGCCTCACCGCGCCTTGCGTCTCCCTGCCACACTCTTCCCGGCACTCAGGACCAGGTAGGCCCAGGTGGACACGGACCAGGGGTCCCGAAGCGTCGACTGCAGGAACGATCGTGCCGCCAGCCTCGGATCCCCCTCCCAGTAATGGTGATAGCCGAAACTGAAGCAGGTCTCGGCAAGGCGCCTGCGAATCGCGCCGCGTGACGTCTGCTCTCCACCCGGGCCAACCCGACCCCAGCGGCCGAGCGCCTTGCGGACGACCTCGAATTCGTAATTCGTGTCGGGGTACTTGGTGATGCAGCCCTCGCCATGAAGCCGGTAGAGAGCCGTCACGAGGTTCAGTTGGTGGATCTCGGTCAAGCGCGACGCCCGCAACCAGTAATCGTAGTCCTGCCCCCTTTTGAGATCAGGGTCGAACTGTCCGACACGTTCCACCAGGTCGCGTCGCATCATCACCGTGATGGTGTGAGGCAGCGAGCCGAAGAGCAGACGGTTGTAAAGCCACCCGGACCCACGGTCCACGAGCGGTTTGCCGTCAGGGTTCATCGGGTACGCACCCTTGGCCGCATCGGGTTTCAGGAACGTGCCGGACGGATCGGGCTTCCATGTGGCCCAGGCGGTAAAGGTCATCCCGATCCCGGGATGCTGGTCCATGTAGTCCACCTGAGCCGCGACCTTTCCCGGCAACCAGACATCGTCGGAATCGATAAAGGCGACGTAGTCACCGCCCGCCCTCGCGACGCCGGCATTGCGGGCCACGGCCGCCCCCTGGTTCTGCTGGGTCAGCAGTGTCAGGCGGTCACCATATCCGCGCAGGATGTCGAGCGTCCCGTCGGTCGAGCCGTCGTCTACCACGATCAGCTCGATGCTCGGGTAGTCCTGATCCAGAACACTGTCGACGGACTCGGCAATATATGCGGCCGTGTTGTAGGCCGGCATGATCACCGACACCAGGGGCTTGCGATCACGACCCTCCGGCGCGGCCGGGGCCCTGCTGCTCGTCCGGGCTTGCTCCACGGACGACATCACTCCCGCCCTCGTTCCGGCAATGTCTGTAGCCAGTCATGCGTCCACAGCGCCACCTGGTCGCGCCACACGCGGCGAGAAAAGGTGTGGTTGGCACCGGGCAGTTCGCGCAGGGTCACGCGCGGCTCCTGCAGCAATCCACTCCATTCCGGCGCGTTCGTCGCCACATCGCGAAACTCGGCCGCGGTCAGGTCATCGCCGCTCAGGATCACCAGGACGGGTCCCTGGAAGCGCCGCCAGCCCTCGGCCATCCGGTCCGGCAGGGGGCCTTTGTCGATGCGATCCGGGCTTGTGTTGTCGGGCTCGCCGGAAGCCCCACCGGAACCGGAACCAACCGCAGTGCCGACCATGCGCCCCAGGGAGCGCAGGGACACCCAGGGGTTAAAACGCCCCTTGAGGGCCCCGGACCAGAAATCGCGCGAGAACAGGCGCTGGAGGTAGTAGGTCTTCAGGTAGGCCCGAGCCAGCCCTTCCTCGGTGCGGGCCCAGGGGTTGACCAGCACCAGGCCAGTCACACGGGGGTCGCGCCAGGCATAGAACAACGCCGCAGAGGCCGCGCCACACAGGCCCCACAGGGTCACCTCGTGCATCCCCGGCACCTCGCCTGCAAAGGTATCGACGGCCGCATGCAGGTCGTCGTGCACGTCGTGGAACGTTCGCTGGGCACCGGAAGAATCGCCCATGCCGCGGAAATCGAAGCGGAAAACGGGTATCCCCTGCGCCGCGAGGTGTCGGGCCAGGAGCAGGAACTGGCGGTGGCTGCCTACCCGGTACTGCGGCCCACCCACGGCGATCAGCACGCCACGCCGGGCGCCCTCCGCGCCGGGATGCAGGATCCCCAGGAGTTCGTCCTCCCCCACATGGAAGACGACGGCGCGCTCGCTCATGGGAGAGCCTCCAGGCGTTGCATGGTCGCCTCCAGCAATTGCGGCACCTCGACGATGTCCTGGGTGGACCAGAAGGCATCGCCAGCAACGACCGTCGCGGTGACCGCGGCGCCCTCCTCTCGCCAGCGCTCGATCAGACGTTCGCTCGCCGGCGGCAGCGGTGCGGTGTCCTGCGCGGCCACCTCGAACCATTCGATCGCCTCCGCGTGCGGCCGCTGCAGACGGGCCGCCGCCAGGCGCGCGGCCAGCCCGGGCGCCAGGGTATACCCGGCGACTTCCAGCGGCTCTCCCGCATCCAGCTGTGCCCGCAGCTGGGCGGTACCTTCCTTCTGCCCACCCATCAGCCCGGCGGCCATGCGCAGGCGTAGGAACTGGGTCAGGTGCTGTTCGCCATTCGGGACCGGGGCCCAGAAGATCGCGGCCGTCGCCGGTTGCGCACGTGTAGCCAGGAAGTCACCCGCGAGCAGGCAACCCGCCCGCACTCCCCAGACCATGAACGGCGCCGGGCAACGCGTCTCGAGGTGTTCGCTGCAGCGTGCGAGGTCGTCCAGCCAGAGATCCCAGTCCGCGTCGCCAAAGTCACCGCCGCTGTCGCCGCACCCGTAGAGGTCCGGGATCAACACGGCGTAGCCCGCCTGCGCCAGGCGGCGCGCTTGCAGATTCACCATACGGCGAGCCTTGTTGAGCTCCTCGGCCAGGGGCGGGACAAACAGCACAGCACCCCGGATGGAGGGACCATCCGGCAGATGGAGCACATGGAATACCGGCCCGGCCTTGCCCTCCAGGAACCCGGCTTCCATGCCGCGCGCCTAGCTGTCGAGCTTGGAGTCGATGAAATCGACCAGAGTGCCGAGCGTCTCGAAGGTCTCGGCGCTGACATCGTCATCATCGATCACGATGTCGAAATGGCTCTCGATCGAGGTGATCAGCGAAACGACCGCCATCGAGTCCAGCTCCGGTACGCCACCCAACAGCGTGGTCTTGCGATCGAAGTGCTGCGCTCTCCCGTTCAGACTCAGGGCACTGTCCAGCAGGTTCTTGGTGTGATCGAGGGTCGACATATGACGGGTTCCTGAAGGTCGGGTATCCCTGCCCGGCCGGGATGCGGGATTGTCCGGCAGGTTACCGCATCTGCACGGGCTGTCCAGATCGGCGCCGGCAGACGGCGCCCCCTGCGTGATCGGCTCGTTAAGCCCCTGGGCCTCGGACCACCGCGCGCACCCGGACCCGCACGTAGAATGAGGTCCAGCACGGCACGGATTCGTGCTCGCGAGCAGTGCGCGCGGCCTCGCCCCGCGCATCCCGCGCCTTGTCAGCAAGCAACAACGACTCGAGCGCGAACGCATACATCAATCAACGTTTCCCTGGCCCGACCAGGCAACAGGCGGACGGATGGCGGGACTTTGTGGATGGTTCGCGGTGAATGCCGCATCACCGGCCGGCGCCCTTGAGGCCCAGGGACAGGCGCTCCCGGGGCTCTCCGGGGCGCCTGACGCCCAATGCACGAACCGCCTGGGCGGCTGCCGGGTCCGGGGCGGCTGGATCGCGCAGGAGGCCGACGTCATTGCCGCCATCACCGGCCATCCGCAATGGCGGGACCCTGCCCTGGCCCGACGGGCGCGAGAGCACGACCCGGCGCAAGCCCTGCTGGAGGCCTGGCGGCAGCACGGCATCGGCCTCTTCGAGCAGGTTGGCGGCGACTATGCACTGGCCATCGTGGATTCCGGGCACGGCCGCCTGGTGGCCGGCATCGACCGCCTGGGCCAGACACCGCTTCACTTTGCGCACCTGGATGGCGGCGTGGCCTTCGGCACCAGTGCCGGATGCGTGGCCGCACACCCGGCGGTTGCCACCGAGGTGACCCGCGAGGGGCTCTACCACTACTGTTTCTTCCACATGCTTCCGGCCCCGGTCAGCCTGTTCTCCGGGCTGGAGAAACTGCCGGGCGCCCACCGCCTGACCCACAACGGCGACCGGGCCGAGGTGTCCCGCTACTGGCGCCCGCGCTTCGAGGAAGACAGCGCGGCCACGCCCGAGGCCCTGGAACATGCCCTGCACGAACACGCGCAAGCAGCGGTGGAACGACGTGCGGACACCCCCCGCCCCGGCGCCTTTCTGAGCGGCGGCCTGGACAGCTCGACGGTGGCCGGGATGCTCGCCGGCATGCACCCCGGGGCCGACAGCTTCAGCATCGGCTTTGATGCGCCCGGATACGACGAGATGGAGTACGCGCGCATCGCCTCGCGGCACTTCGGGACCCAGGCGCACGAGTACTACGTGACGCCGGAGGACGTGGTCGACGCCGTGCCCCGGATCGCCGGAAGCTACGACGAGCCCTTCGGTAATTCGTCGGCCCTGCCGGCCTATTTCTGCGCCCGCATGGCGGCCGACGCCGGCATCACCCGGCTACTGGCCGGGGATGGCGGCGACGAGCTGTTCGCGGGGAATGCGCGCTACGCCAAGCAGGGCGTATTCGAACACTGGGGCCGGATCCCCGCGCCGCTACGCCACCACCTGCTGGATCCGCTGTTCACCCGCCTGCCGCGCGGCCTGCCGCTGGCCGGCAAGGCCCGCAGCTACGTGGAACAGGCGCGCATCCCGCTGCCGGATCGACTGCAGACCTACAACTACCTCCACCGCCTGGCGCCGGAGACGATGTTCGCACCGGAGTTTCTCGCGGCGGTGGACCGCGAGGCCCCCTGGGAGTTGATGCGCGGGATCTACGCGCAGCCGCAATCGGCCTCGTCCCTCAACCGCATGATGTACCTGGACTGGCAGCAAACCCTGGCCGACAACGACCTGCGCAAGGTAACCGGGATGTGCCAGCTGGCCGGCGTCGATGTCGCCTTCCCGATGCTGGACGACGATCTGGTCGAGTTCTCCTGCCGCGTACCATCGGACCTGAAGCTGCGCAACGGCCGGCTGCGCCACTTCTACAAGGAGGCGTTTACCGGTTTCCTGCCCGACGCCATCATCGACAAGAAAAAACACGGCTTCGGCCTGCCGTTCGGCGTCTGGATGCAGGAGCACGCGCCGCTGCGGGAGCTGGCATACGACAGCCTGCTGCGACTGAAGGGCCGCAATTTCCTCCGCGACGACTTCATCGACGAGCTGATCCGCCTGCACCGCGAGGGCCACGCAGCCTATTACGGCGACTTCGTCTGGATCCTGATGATGCTCGACCTCTGGCTCGAATCGCACCCCGCCGCCCGCCTGGCATGAACCAAGAAGCGCACGAAGACACGACGCAAGGGCGGGTCACAGGAAGGCGGGAAACGCGCGAATGCTCTGGACGAAATGGCCCGCGATCGACCGCTTGGGGCAGTCCCGACTGCAACGGTTTCCATATCCCCGTCATCCGGGCCGCAGCACACCACCATCGTCATCCCGGCCGCAGCGAAGCGGAGAGCCGGGATCTCCAGGCCGTGACACCCACGCGCCCTTCGCCCCGCCCTTTTCAGGTTTTGGAATAGCATGGAACCCGTGATACCGTGTTTCCATGATTGTATGCTTCAAGGATCGAGGCACTGAGGATATCTTCAACGGGCTTTCGTCGAAGGCTGCTCGCAAGGTCTGCCCACAATCTGTATGGCGGGTTGCCGCAAGAAAGCTGGAATTGCTGGATTCGGCCATGAACGTTGAGGAGCTGAGAGTCCCGCCGGGTAACCGGCTGGAGGCCCTGGCGGGAGAGCGAAAAGGCCAATACAGCATTCGAATCAACGAGCAATATCGGATCTGCTTCGCCTGGACAGACTCCGGGCCCGACCAGGTCGAAATCACGGATTACCACTGAGGCACAATCATGGTCCGCATCCCTACCCACCGACAGCCGACCCACCCCGGTGAAATGCTGGCGAAAGAGTTCCTGGAGCCGATGCATATCTCCCAGCGCCAGTTGGCGGACGCGCTCCATGTTCCGTATCAGCGCATCAACGAGCTCGTGAACCAGAAGCGCGGCATTACGCCAAGCACGTCGCTGCGTCTAGCACGCTTTTTCGGCATGTCGCCCGATTTCTGGTTGAACCTTCAGGTGCGCTGGGATTTGTTCAAGGCGGAGCAATCGGAACAGGCGGACCTGAAACAGATCCGGGAATTCCGTTCGTGGAAACAAACTGCCTGAGCCGGGTTCCCAGTAGCGGGTAGGATGTGTTGAGCGCAGCGAAACGCATCTCGGCCTCCAACCACGCCCACGCACGAGACACCGGCTTCCCGGTCGGTTCACCTGCACGCGCCGCACTGGGGGCTATTATGATCGCCCGGCACGTCCCAGCGCCACCGTCACGAATCTTCCCGTTTTCCCCGCTTCCTGTTAACTAGCCCTTCTTCGTATCTTCGTGCGCTTCGTGGTGAGTACTCAGGCGTTCCGGGCTGGCTGATCGGTATCGGGAACGCGGCAGACGACGTGACGGTGCTTGCCGTTGGGCTCCGGAGGGATGGCATCCACCGCCCGCACATCCACCTGGACCGCCTGCCCCAGCGCGTCGACCAATGCACGGCGCAGGCGCTCCTCGGCGGCCGCCGGCAATGCGGCGACCAGGCTCAGCAGCACCTCGACGTGGTGTCGGTCGTGCTGGATGACCTTGTAGGCGCGCAGCCCGGGCAGATCGCGCATCAGGTAGTTGAAGCGGCTGCCGTGGATCCAGGAACCGTCCGTCGCGATCAGGCCGTCGTTGGCACGGCCGTCGATGTCGCGCAGCAGCGGCAGGCCGCGCCCGCAGGGGCAGGGACGCGGGTCCAGGGCACCCCGATCCCCGGTGCGATAGCGGATGAACGGGAATTCCGGGCCCACCAGGTTGGTGATGACGATGTTTCCGGTCGCGCCGGGCGGCACCGGTCGATCCTCCGCATCCAGGATCTCGACGATCAGGGCCTCGGCCGTGATGTGCATGCCCCCCGCCGGACATTCGCGGGCGATGAACCCAGCGTCGCGCGCGCCGTATTCGTTGGCGACCCCACAGCCCATCACCTCGCCGATCACCGCGCGCCACTCCGGGCGCAACACCTCGGAGGTTGTGAAGGCGACACGAATCCCGAGATCATCCAGCCGCTGCCCTCGCTCGCGCGCCCGCCATGCCACGCGGGACAATGCCGACGGATACCCGAACAGCATGCGCGGACGCCGCTGGCGGATCTGCTCGATGATGCTGTCGAGCCGCGCCGGATTCAGGTCGCGGGCCGGCACCAGGTACGAACGGAACAGGCGATCGCGCCAGGCACGCATGCCGTTCTGGGCCTCGTTCTCGACGGCGGATCCCCACAGGACCAGTTCGCGGTCGCCCACGTCCACGCCCCACCAGCGGGTTGCCCGCCACTTTGCGGCGATATCCATCCCGATGCGATCCGCGCCCAGCCAGAACCTCAGAGGCTCGCCGGACGACCCGCTGGTGTGCTGCTCTTCGAGGTTCCTCGCGCCCTCCGCGCGCCAGGCCGCGCCCTGTTCGCGGATCAGCGCCTTGTCGACGACCGGGAGGCGCTGAAGGTCCGCGATGCCGGAGAACGCCGCAGGCGACCAGGCCTGTTGCGCAAACCATTCCCGGTAGAACGGCACCTGCCGCGCGACACGTTCCAGAAGCCCCTGCAGCCGCTGCTGCTGCAGGCTCTGCAGGGCCTCCGGCGTCCACCACTGAGTGGCCTCCAGGGCCTTGTGCCACGCCACCGTGGGGTGACCCTTGAGCCGCTCCTGCAGCGGGAACAGGCCGCGCGCCACCCATTGGGTATAAAGCCCCATGTTCAGCCGGACCGCGCGGTCCCGGGGGCCGTCGCGGTATCCGCGGCCGCGATCTGCTCGAAGGCTGCAACCAGCTCCGGGATCCGCGTCTCCCAGGCATTCGCCCGCGCATGGGCCAGGATGGCCTCGCGGTCCCATTGGCGCTCGAGCGCCTCCAGCAGGGCGTCGCGCAGCGCGTCATGGTCGCCGTACGGGACCACGATCCCGACCTGATCGGAATTCACCACCTCGGCGTTGCCTCCAACCCGGGTGGTCACGATCGGCAGGGCGCAGGCCGACGCCTCGAGGAAGACATTCGCCCAGCCTTCGAACCGGGTGGCCAGGACGAACACGTCGCCAGCCGAATAGACGAAACGCAGGTCTTCCGGCGATACCTGCCCCAGGAACCAGACCCGGCCATCCAGACCCAGGCCCTTTACCTGCTGGCGCAACTCGGCCTCGTTGTTGCCCTCGGGGGTCGCGCCGCCGGCAATGACCAGGTGCAGGTCTGGTTGCGTGCGCAGCAATTCGGGGAGGGTCGCGATCACCCGGTGAAAGCCCTTGCGCTCGGTCAGCCCCCCCACCGACACGAGGAAGCGGCCCTCCTGCGGCAGACCCAGACGCTGGCGGGCCCCGGCCCGGTCCTCGGGATGGAAACGCCGCAGGTCCGCGCCGTTGCCGACGACCTGCACATGCCCGGGGGCCTGCCCCCAGGCGATCGCATCCTGCCGCAGCGAGTCCGCCACCGAGAACACCCGCGCCGCCGCGCTCATCGCCCGGTTGATCTGGCGCCGATGCAGGGCGCTGCCGGCGAAACGCACGAGGCTGCCGCGCAGGGTGATGGTGTAGGGGCAGCGCAACCAGCGCGCCAGCCAGCGCGCAGCCACGCCATCGGGATAGACAAAGTGGGCGTCGATCAGATCAAACCGGAAATCGCGCCGCAACCGCCGCATCAGCCAGAAACTGCCCAGCGCCAGGAAGAACCCGTCGGTCCACTTGAGCACGCCCGGAAAACAGAAGAACCGCGGGTGATAGACCACAATGCCGTCCTGCTCCTCGTAGCGCGGCAGCGGCGGGCGCGAGTGCGGCCGGAGACGCCCGAGCAGCCCCTGGAAGGGGAACCACGGGGCCGGCGCCACGACGACCAGGTCCAGGTGTTCGGCCACCCGCCGCATGCGTTCGCGCACGAACAGCCCCAGGTTGGGTTGCGCCGCGTTGGGGTAGACGCGGGTGAACACCACCAGGCGCGGGCGCCGGCCAGCGTGACGCCGGTCACCGGGCATGGGCGGGCTCCACGACACCCCGCAGACGTTCGTAAATCGCCTGGTATCGGGCAACACTCCTCGCCCAGGTGCGTTCCTGCTCGACAAAGCGGCGCCCCGCGGCGCGTACCGCATCCCATTCGGGCTCGCGGGCCAGGGTGTCGAGCACCGTGTCCGCCAGCGCCCCCGGGTCGTCGGCGGGGAACAGCCAGCCGGTTTCGCCGTGCCGGATCAGTTCCTGGTGTCCGCCGACGTCCGAGGCCACCAGCAGTCGCCCCTGGGCCATCGCCTCCAGCGGCTTGAGCGGGGTCACCAGCTCGGTCAGCCGCATCGAGTGCCGTGGATACACCAGCAGATCCACCAGGTCGTAGTAGCGCTGTACCTGGTCATGCGGCACCCGGCCCGCAAAGACGACCTGCTCGGCGATGCCCAGGCGCCGGGCCTGCTGCTGCAGCCGTTCCGCCTGCGGCCCGCCACCCACCAGCAGGATGCGGACATCCGGGGCCTGCGCCCGGATGCGCGGAAAGGCCTCCAGCAGCAGGTCCAGCCCCTCGTAGGCATAGAACGAGCCGATAAAACCCAGCACCCGGGCATTGGCCAGCCCGAGCTGCGCCTTGAGTTCGGCGTCCGGCGCCCCGCCCAGGCGGAAGGCCTCGGCATCCACCGCATTCGGGATCACGGTGACGCGGTCCTGCGGGATGCCCCGGGCGACGATGTCCCGCCGCAGGCCTTCGCAGATGGTCGTCACGTGGTCCACCCGGCGGAACACGTACGACTCGAAACCGCGCGTCATGCGGTAGCGCAGCCCGTGTTCGCGGCTGGTCCCGTGATCCACCGCGGCATCCTCCCAGAAGGCCCGCACCTCGTAGACTACGGGGATGCCGAGACGCCGGCCGACCCGCAGCGCCGGCAGGGCATTGAGAACCGGGGAATGGGCATGCAGCACATCCGGTTGCACCTCCCGGGCCACGGCCTCCAGGCGCCGGGTCAGGGCACCCATCAGCCCCCATTCGCCCAGCCCCGGCAGCGTCCCGGGGCGATAGCGCGTGCGGTAGAAGTGCAGGCCGTCGACATCCTCCTCGTCCGCATCCACCGCACCCTGCTTGGGGCTGGTCAGGTGAAACGTCTCCCAGCCGAGCCGGTGCTGCTCGCGCAGGATGGCGGCCGTGCGGAAGGTATACCCACTGTGCAGCGGGATGGAGTGATCAAGGACATGCAGGATCTTCATTGCCACCCCCGCATCAGGCCGTCGACCGGGCCAGGAAGCCCTCGAACATCAATAGCGACCACAGGGCCGGGCTGTGGTCGCGGGCGCCACTGGTGTGCTGGTCCACGAGGGTCTTGAGATAGTCCATGTCGAAGATGCCGGAGTCGGCGATGCGCGGCCCCAGCACCTGCGCCCGCATGCGTTCACGCAGCGGTCCGCGAAACCACTCGGCGACCGGGACGGCGAAGCCCTTCTTGCGCCGATAGAGGATCTCCTCCGGCAGGTAGGGCTCCATGGCCTTTTTCAGCACGTACTTGCCCTCCGTCCCCCGCAGCTTGAGATCCGGGGGCAGGCCCGAGGTCCACTCGACCAGCTGGTGGTCGAGCAGGGGCACCCGGACCTCCAGCGAATGCGCCATGCTCGCGCGGTCGACCTTGGTCAGGATGTCGCCCGGCAGGTAGGTCTTCATGTCCAGGTACTGCACCAGCGACAGCGGGTGCTCGGTGGGAGCGCGCGCCGCATGCCGACGCAGGACCTCCACCGCGCTGTAGCCCTGAAGCGAGCGCCGGAACGCTGGCGAAAACAGGTGCGCGCGCAGATCGTCGCGCAGGATGGATACCCCCTGGAAATAGCCCTCGACCGAGTCCCGCGCCAGGGCCTGGAAGGTGGCGCGGGCGCGGAACGGGCGCGGTGCCCAGTCGGCCTTGGGATACCACCGCGCCAGGGTCCCGAACACGGCCCGCCGAAGCCCCAGGGGCAGCGGCGCGCGCAGGCGTTCCTCCGCCAGGTGATGGCGATAGCGCCGATAGCCGGCCAGGTTCTCGTCGCCGCCATCCCCGGACAGTGCAACCACGACCTGCTGGCGTGCCTGTTCGCAGACCCGATAGGTCGGCAGCGCGGAACTGTCGGCAAACGGTTCATCGTAGAGCCCGCTCAGGCGGTCCAGCAGCGCAAAGTCGTCGGGATCGACCTCCTGCGTGCGGTGATCCGTGTGGTAGCGCTCGGCGACCATCCGCGCGTAGCGGGATTCGTCGTAGGCCGGATCGGCGAAGCCGATGGAACTGGTGCGCACCGGGTCGTCGGACAGCCCCGCCATCATCGCGACCACCGCGCTGGAATCCACCCCGCCCGAGAGGAAGGCCCCCAGCGGGACCTCCGCGACCATGCGGACGTCCACTGCCTCGCGCAGGCGCGCCGTGAGTTCCTCCGCGGCGTTCGCTGCATCCGCCACACCACTGTCGCCGAACGGGATGTCCCAGTATTCGCTCGGTTCACTCAGGTTGCCCTGTCCGCGGCGCACGGTCAGCGTATGGCCGGGCGGCAGCTTGTGCACGCCCCGGAAGATGCTGCGCGGCTCCGGCACGTAACCGAAGGCGAAATAGTCCTCCACCGCATGCGGGTCCATATGTCGCGGCATCCCCGGATGCGCCATCAACGCCTTGAGCTCCGAGCCGAAGATCAGGTGCCCGTCCGCCAGCGCACTGTAGTACAGCGGCTTGATCCCCAGGCGGTCGCGGGCGAGGAACAGGGTGTCGCGATTGCGATCCCAGACGGCGAAGGCGAACATGCCACGAAAGCGCTGCACACAGGCCTCGCCCCACTCCTCCCAGGCATGCACGATCACTTCGGTATCGCAGTGGGAGCGGAACCGGTGCCCCGCCTGCTGCAACTCGGCGGTCAGCTCCGGGAAGTTGTAGATCTCGCCGTTGTAGGTCACAACGACGGTCTCGTCTTCGTTGAACAGCGGCTGCTGCCCGCCGGAGAGGTCGATGATCGACAGGCGGCGATGCGCCAGCCCGACGCCCGGCTCCAGGTGCACACCCCCCTCGTCCGGACCGCGGTGAAACTGGGTCTCGTTCATCGCCTCCAGCAGGGACCGATTGATCGGCTGCCGGTCGCGCAGATCGAAGATGCCGGTAATGCCGCACATGTCGGGTTCCTGATCGCTTCCTTGCCGAGGCCAAGTGACGCCGGACGGTGCCCCCGGGGAGGCCCTGATCGGGGCAAGCCCCGCCGCACCATCACGGAAAATTCAGCATAAACGACAACCCCGCCGCGGACCGACCGCGATACGCGCCACAGGGCCCCTGGCGTTAGCGCCGGAACTAACGGTGGCGCCGACCCGCGTTCTGTGCCGCCAAGGTAGACGCTGATCCATCCACGCAGTCGCGTCGATGGATCAGCGTCTACCTAATACCCGGTCGTACACCCCCATGTACCCCGCGACCATCGCGTCCATGCTGAACTCCGCCTCGGCCCGCGCACGAGCGGCCACACCTTGCCGTGCGGTCCGTGCCGGGTCGCCGGGATAGGCCATCAGCGCGGCCGCAATCGCGTCCGGATCGCCCGCCGGGACCAGCACCCCGGTCACCCCCGGCTGGACGAGGTCCGGGTTCCCCCCGACATCCGTCGCGACCACCGGGAGCCCGGTGGCCATCGCCTCGAGGATGGTGTTGCAGATGCCTTCGGCCAGCGAGGGAAGGACGAAGAGGTCCAGCGCCCGCAGGCAGTCGGGGATATCCTCCCGGGCACCGGGGATCCAGGCCTGGCCGGCCACCCCGGACTGCTCCAGCAGCTGGCGGACCTCCCCGCGCAGCGGGCCGTCCCCGATCATCGCCAGACGCAGGCGCGGAAATTCCGTCGGCATCCGTTCGCGCAGTGCGACAAAGGCCCGTGCCAGGTCCAGCGGCGCCTTGACCGCCTGCATGCGCATGACCGAGCCGATCACGAAGGTGCCGGGGCCCCGGAAGCCCTCTGGAAACGGGGGCACGAACGCCTCTGACGTTGGTGCGAAACGGCCGGTATCCACACCATTGAAGATGTGCGAAAGACGCGCTGTGGGCACCCCGATCGCATCCCGCAGGTATCCCTTTTGATGCTGCGAAAGGGCAATGTAGTGTCGGACCAGTGGCCGCATCAGCCGGCGCAATCGGCGGTTGCGGTCGCGCGTGCCGTCCAGGTCGCCGACATCCCAACCGTGTTCGCCATGCACGCGCGCGCGCACGCCGGATAGCGCGGCGGTCACCTGCGCCTCCAGCGTGCCGAAGTTCCGGGTATGGACGATATCCGGCTGCAGGGCGCGCAGCAGTCGCCACAGGCGAACGTGGACCTGCGGGTCCTTGCCTTCGCGCTTGTGCAGGGCATGCAGACTGACATCGTCGCGCCGGATGCGCAGGCGAAAATCGGTGTAGTCCGTCATGCAGATGATGGCGTGCCGGAAGCGGTCCGCGGGCATGTGGTTGATCAGGTTGACCAGCCCGTTCTCCATCCCGCCGATGTCCAGGCGATGGATGATATGCGCCACGCAGGGTCGCGGATCGCCATCCCGGACGGTCTTGGCGGATGCGACCGTCACTGTCGCGCGACAGCGGCGAGCTGCTCGAGGAGCTCGGGCAGGACGTCGGCCGCATAGGCCTGTAGCGTCGCCTCCTCTTCCCCGGGCTCGGAGCCATAGGGCACATAGAGCACGACCAGGGCCGCGTCATCGCGGCCTCCCACCAGGCGGTTCAGCGCCTCGCGAGCCTTGACCGTATGCGGCAACGTGGTCAGCTGGCCGTCCACCCAATACCAGCGCCAGACCAGCAGTTGCTGCCCGGGCCCGTGCAACAGGAAACGTTCGGGATTGGGGTAACCGTCGACCGTGGCCTGCCCGCGATGGGATTGCGACCAGGACCCCACGCGGTGACGCCCGGCCAGGGTATTGCTCCAGCCCACCATGTTCCCGTAATGGTGCTGTTCGCGGTAGAACAGCACGTGCATGCCCACCGGCGGCCCGCCATATTCCGCCGTGACGAGGCCACCCCGGCCATCGCGGGCGCCGCGATAACCCGGCTCCCAGGCATCGGCCTGATCCTCCAGCACCCGCCAGCCGGGCGGGACCAGCGGGCCCACGCCCAGACCCGCCACCGGACCGAGATCACGCTGGTTCATCCAATCCGCATACAGCGGGGCCACGCTGGCCAGCACCACCGCCAGCAGGGCCGCCACGGCGAACGGTCCGGCCTGCAACGAGCGTCGCTGTTTCGGCGTGTGCACGCGTGCGGTGGGCGGGTCCATATCTTCGCGCCAGAAGGCCCCGATCCCGAACATCAGCGCAATGACCACCCCGAAGAAGATCCACCCATAGATCAGGTGATCGACCCCGGCCGCATACTCCATGTCGCTCAGATGACCAATCATCACGATCATGTAGGCCCGCAGGCCATTGGCGACGATCGGCACCACGATGGAGACGCCGACAAACACGAGCCGCCGCCAGGGGCTGCGATACATGAGATAGGCGTACAGGGTACCGAGCGCGACCGACGCGATCAGATAGCGCACGCCACTGCAGGCCTCGACTACCGACCAGCGGCCCGTGGGCAGATCGAAATACAACCCGTCGCGATAGACCGGGATCCCGGTGAGCTGTACCGCCGTTACGGTGAAGTCCGCGGTGAAATCCATCAGCGGCGGCACCAGGAACTCACCGAACGGGACCGCGAACAGCAGGTACGCCAGAGGGAATTGCAAGCGCCAGGTGATCGCATTGCCCAGCACGAGCCAGAACAGCGCGGGGATCATCAGGACGGCCGCGAACTGACGCACGGACACCACATCCACCAGCTCTCCCGCCACCCAGACCAGCGAAAAGCCCAGCAAGGGCAACAGCGCCCACCAGGAAGGACGCGGCTCCAGGGCCAGCACCTCCTCGCGCTTGAGAAACAACAGAAACAGCACGATGGGGACAATCAGGAAACCATGAGCAAAGGTCTCCGAACGGTTCCAGACGGCCACAATGGATTCGAACGTCGGGTAGAACATCCATCCCAGCACGACCAGACCCAGCACCAGCACCGGCCCGGCCAGCCACCAGGACGAGCCGCGCACGGACGCCCGGATGTTGAGCGTTTCAGCGTCCATGGGCAGCCTCCGGGACCGGCTCGGCGCCGGGGACCCCGCCGGGGTGCAGGCGGAGAAACTCGCCCAGGTGCGCGAGATTGCGCGCCCAGTCATAGTCCGCCAGCACCCGGGTGCGCGCCGCGTGCCCGAGCGCCGGATCCGGTGCACGCAGATATCCGGAAACGGCTTGCAGAAACGCGCCCGGTTCGGCCTCGGCACGGATCACCTCGCGCCCAGCCATCGCGGTCAGGCCTTCCAGAGCCTGCGGGCTGGCCACGACCGGGCGCGCCAGGGCCATCGCCTCCAGGACCTTGTTCTGCACCCCACGGGCAATTCGCAGGGGTGCAATGACGACGGTCGCGTGCGCGATCCACGGTCGCACGTCGTCCACGAATCCGGTCACCGTGACACCGGGGCGATCCGCCAGCGCCATCACCTCCGGGGCCGGCCGGCTGCCAACGATGCAGAACTCCACACCGGGATGTTCGAGCCGCAGCGCAGGCAGGACGTGGTCGGCGAACCAGATCACGGCATCGACATTGGGCCAGTAATCCATCGCCCCCGAGAACACCACGGTGCGCACCCCCTCCGCATAGGGACCGGGTGCCGCAACCGCATCGGGCGAGAAGAAGGCGGCATCGACACCGTTGTTCAGGGCATGCACCCGGCCTGCCACTTCCGGTGCTTGCTCGCGAAAGGTGTCCGCCTCGGCCGGCGACACGAACAGGCTGGCGTCACTGGCCTGCGCGACCTGTCGCTCGTATGCCAGCAGCCGCCGCCCTTCGCGCCGATATATGGCGCTCATGGGCCAGCGCCGCGTCGGCGCATACTGCGTCCACTTGTCGGAATCCACGTCCACGAAGTCGACCACCCGGGTCAGCCCGCCCCCCTCCGGCAGGTACTGGGCCATCGCCGAGGAAAAGGCCAGGGCTCGGGCGACCGGCTGCCTTGCCAGCGTTGCACGGACCCAGCGCGCAAGTTCCCGGTCGCGATACCACGGCACGCTGAGCGCCTCGCCACTCAGCAAGCCGCTCAGGGCGCGCAACTGGGCACGGCGGCGCGGCAATGGACGGGCACAGACACTGGCGCACAGCCCTTCGAGTTCGGGCAGGTAGGCAGCGTCGGCCGGGTCATCGATGAACGTGCCGAGATGCACGCGATAGTGCTGCGCCAGATAGCGCAGGATGTGGTGCGAGCGGATCTTGTCCCCCTTGTTGGGCGGCCACGGAATCCGGTGCACCAGATACAACAGATCATCCATAAGGCTTGTTCACCACGAAGCTCGCGAAGGCACGAAGAAGGGCATTCAAATCAAAGAACCAGGCGTTTGAGGCCATCGTTGAGGCGCACGCTGTCGAAATGGATCAACAGGGCTTGCGCGCTATTCGCGAGTTTCATGTGCCTGAGGGTTTGGGCCTCGTGAACCCGTTGCAGGTCATCCACACTTTTCAATTCCATCATCAGTCTGTCCTCGACCAGGATGTCGATACGGCATCCACAATCCAGCGTCTGCCCCTTGTAAGTGACGGGTATCGGAACCTGAGAGACGCAGGACAGGCCCGATTCCAGCATTTCGTGCACCCGGCAGTTCTCGTAAACCGACCTTCGTGGTCAATCCGCCCTTGACCTGCTCAGTGTTCTCTTTGGCCCTGTGGTGAAAAGGCCCTTCAGCCGAGGGAGCGGGAGATCTTGGGGCCCAGCCAGTTGGCCACGGGCAGCGGCAGGCGCTGCCAGGCGGCGATGAAGTAGCGGTACTTCGGGTTGAGGGGATTGACGTCCGGCATCTCGCGGGCACGCACCAGGTCGTATTCGTAGTACAACGGCTGCGGCTCGAAGCCCCAGTTCTTCTTGAAGCTGAAAGACCCGGTATCGCGCTTGCTGCGGCCGAAATCGAATACCCGGTAGCCCGCCTCGCAGGCACGGCGCATCAGCTCCCAGTAGAGGAAGTCGTAGCCCGCCACTTCGCGGGCTCGCGGGGTTCCCGCGCCGTAGTAGGGCAGCACCTCGTTGCGGAACCAGAAGCTGACCACGCTGGCGACCGCTTCGCCCTCGTGCGTCACCGTCAACACGTCGCAATCATCACCGAACACGTCGAGCAATTTGCGGAAGTAATGCGGGCCGAAGACCGGGGTCCCCATGCGCCGGACATTGGCCGCGTAAATCGGGTAGAAGCGGTCGATGTCATGTTCGACTTCGCTGACCAGGCCCGCCTTGATGCCCTTGCGCACCATGCGCCGCTGTTTGCGCGGGATCGCATTCATGTTCGCGTCGACATCCGGATCCAGAAGGCGGCGGAAGGTGAAGTAGAGCTCGCTCTTGGTCGGCCAGTCCGGGTGCCTCGGTTCGCGCAGGCGATACTCGAGATAATCGACATTCAGGCTGCGGGCGAGCTCCTGTGCTCGGGCATCCAGCGCCGCGGCCGCGGCGTCGGTGACTGCGGCCACACCGCCGTAGACACAGAACGGCAGCGATGACAGCGAGTCCCCGAACAGGCGGGAACGGATACGGCCCAGCGGCAGCACGCCCTGTATGGCGCCATCCACCTCGGCATAGAGGAAGTGCGTCTCGTGTCCGAACGCCTCGCGCAAGACCGTCGACCAGCCCGCGCGGTGGAAGAAGGTGGCCTGCGGACAGTGCTCCACGAACGCATCCCAGCGCGCATGGTCGGCCGCACACAGCGTCCGGACCTGCAGGGCACCGGTACCGCTGGCACGTTGATCAGGCGGTTCGTACATTGTCTTCCCCTGTCACTCTTGCATGGTCCTCGGGTGCCGCCAGTTCCGCGGCAAACACGCGGTCCATGCGATCCCAGCGAAAGTCCTGCAGAAGACGCTTCAGGCGCGACTCCATCCGGTGCAGGTTCACGTAGTGCCGGAAACGGCTCCGCGCCCCGAGCCCGGACACCCGCGGCTGATCGGGATCGATCTCCCAGGGGTGGAAGTAGAAAACCGCCGGCATCCCGTCCAGTGCCCCGATACGCCGAAGGGCCCCGCGCGACATCACATAAGGCAGCAACCGGAAATAGCCGCCACCGGCCGCCGGGAGGTTGCGCCCGCCCATGCGGAGGGTCGCCGGGGGCAGCTCCAGGACCCCGGCAGGCATCGGGCGATGCGGGTGTCGCGGGGCCTTCGGCATACCGTAGTGATCGTGATGCACCGGGTAGATACTCGAGCTGTACTCCAGTCCCGCCTCGCGCAGCACCTCCAGCGCCCAGAGATTGCCCTCGCCGATCGAAAAGCTGGGCGCGCGATAGCCGCGGACCGGGGCTCCGGAGAGGTCTTCGAGGATGCGCTGGGCGCGCTCGATATCGGCGCGGAAGGCGGCGGGCGCCAGATCCGTGACCCGCTCGTGGCCATAGCCGTGACTCGCCAGCTCATGGCCGGCGTCGACGATGCGGCGGATCGCGTGCGGGTAACGCTCGGCGATCCAGCCGAGGGTGAAGAAGGTCGCCTGCGCGCCGCTCTGATCGAACAGCTCGAGGATGCGATCAAGGTTGCGCTCGATCCGGCATTCGCGGGTGTCCCAGGTATCGCGCGGGATGCGCGGGGCCAGTGCCGAGACCTGGAAGTAATCCTCCACATCGACGGTCAGGGCGTTGGGCCGATCGGCACTTTGCGTCTGCATGACAGGCCTCGGCCGCTACGACTGCGCGGCACTGGAAACGGGCGCCAGCGCCTCCGTTTCGTAGCCCTCGTCGCGCACGATCTTCAGCACCTCCTGAGTCGCCCGGAAGTTGACCAGGAGATTGCGCTCAATCCGCTGCAGGCGTTCCTCCAGTGCCTCGATATCCTGTTCGATCCGCAGCATGGAGACCTGGCTGGCCACCAGGCGATCATCCAGGCCGTCCGACCCCGACCCGGCTTCGGGGCGCCCCGTGGCAGACGGCCCCTCATCCAGCAGGACCCCTTCCAGGTCTTCCTCGATCTCGTCGATCACCTGCTGCGCCCGCGCGGCATCCAGGTCGGTACATTCCTCCAGGTACCCCATCAGCAGCAGGCGGTCACAGAAGGTGTTTACCTTGCGCGGGATGCCACTGGTGTAGTCGTGGATGCGCGCCCAGATGTCGTCGTCGAAATGCGGCCGTTCGTTCCAGCCGACCCGGGCGAGCCGGTGCTCGACGTAGGCCCGGGTATCGTCTGCGTCCATCGGCCCCAGGTGGTAGGTCGCGATCACCCGCTGGCGCAGCTGCTGCATGTCCTCGCTCCGCAACAGGCGCCGGAATTCCGGCTGCCCGAGCAGGAAGCTCTGCAGCAGCGGCCCGTCCTCGCCCTGGAAATTGGAGAGCATGCGCAGCTCCTCCACGGCATCGGGGCCCAGGTTCTGCGCCTCGTCGACCACCAGAAGGGCGCGCTGGCCACGCGCCCGGGTATCGCGCAGGAAGGTCTCCAGACGGCGCAGCTGGCCGGCCTTGTGACTGGGGGCATCGTCCAGCCCGAACGCGAGACAGACCGAACGCAGCAAGTCTTCTGCATCCAGCTGGGTGCTGACCAACTGCGCCGCCACCAGAGGCTTGTCACTCAGGGTCTCGAACAGACTGCGCACCAACGTCGTCTTGCCGGCCCCGACCTCGCCGGTAATAACGATGAAGCCCTCCTCCAGCTGCACGCCGTATTCGAGATACGCCATCGCCCGACTGTGGCCCTTGCTGGCATAGAAAAAACGCGGATCGGGACTCAGGGCAAAGGGCCGACCGGTGAAGCCGTAGAATTCTTCGTACATGCCTCAGAACTCCTTGGTCAGCGTGCCGATGATCGCGTTCTCGCGATACTCGTTGTCCGCGCTGTTCGACTCCCGCCGCTGGTGCCGGACGGCCAGGCTCGCGGTGGTGTCCGGGGTCAGCTGACGGCTGACACTGGCACGCAGGTACCAGAGGTCGTCCTCGCGATCGCTGTCGGCGAAATCGGTCCGGGTGACGCCAGTGCTCACCAGGGAGGTCGTGCGCGGGCCGTACCGCCATTGCCAGAAGACATTGGCCCCGCGCTGGGTCCGGTTGTCCTCGAACAGGCCGACATTGGTCTGGGTCTCGGATTCACGCTCGGTCTGCACCAGATTGATCCCGAATACACTGCGGCCGGTGTCATAGCTCCAGCCCGCACGCCAGCTACGAGTAAAGTAGAAGCCTTCAACGAAGGCCTCGTCGCCCAGCTGCGGATTGAGGGCGAACAGGAATATCTCCTCCAGGGTGTAGCGATCCAGCAACTCGTCGATGGTCATGAACTGCGCATCCTCCGCCAGCTGGGCAAAGGGGCCCTCACGCCGCTGCCGGGTCGAGCTCACCCCCTCGTCGTAGCTGAGACGGTAGGTCGCGCGGCGACTGCGATGATTCACGGACAGCGCGCGGTTCTTGCCGAAATAGCGCTCGCCGTAACGCGCCTCGATGTTGGTGACCCGGGTCGGGGCCCAGCCTGCGCCGACCTGCCAGAAACTGCCGTCATCGTCTTCGCGGGTCGTCGCGTAATCATTGAAGTCCTCGCCCACCACGCCAAACAGACGCAGGGACCGCCCGAAACGATAGCCGAGCGTCCCGCTGACCTGCCCGAACTCGCCCTCCAGGCCATTATCGAAGCGCTCCTCCTCGTAGAACCCGGCGACCTGCCAGAACGGGCGGTTGAAGGCAGCCCCGCTATTGAGGACGTACTCGCCCCGGTGGTAGTCGCTGTCCTGGCGATTGCTCTGGTGGTTCAGGGTCGCGCCATAGGTATAGCGGACCTCCTGCGTGGCGAAACTGCCGTAACGGGTCCGCAGCATCGGCGAAACGCTGTAGGAGGTGGTCTCCTGCAGGTTTCCGCGCGGGGTACTGCCACCGATGCCGACCGGGTCGAGAATCGACGCCACCTGCTCGGTACGCGAGGCCCCGGCATTGACAAAGAAGGTGTCGTCCACCAGCTCCCAGTTGCTGCGCCCGCGCAGGGCGTGCGTCGTGCGCCCCTGGCGCGAGTCGTCGAGATAAAAGCGCGAGTTCAGGCGGTAATCGATACGGGTATCGCTGCGGGCGCCTTCCCCGCGCAGCGTAAATCCGGGGCTGACGGTACCGATCAGGTCCGCTTCCTCCTGGCCTCGCGGGGCCAGACGGGCGTTGTCGGTGACCTCGGCCGACACCGTGACCCGCGGGGTCAACGTCCACTCGACGGCCAGCGCACTTGCGGGCGATGCCAGCGCGACCACCGCCGTGCCGACCAGCCACCAGCGCGCCGGCAACGGCCCCCCCTGGCGCTGGAAGCTAGCGGGCGGGGGTGTCGGCGACATGATCACGCTCGATGCCATAGTAGCTACCCCCGTAATATTGACCGCCGATGCCGATACCCGGCGTCGCGCGGTTGAGGGAGGTGAGCACGACGCCGCAGGAATCCAGCTGATGCATGGCTCGCTCCACCGTACTCGCCGGGGTGCGATCGGCCTCCACTACCATCACGACCTGCCCCATGTGCGTCGCCAGGACACCCGGCTCGCTGGTGGCCAGCAGGGGCGGGGAGTCGAACAGGATGATGCGATCCTCGTACCGGTCATGCAGGTCATCGACCAGATCCCGCATCACGTCGCTCGCCAGGATCTCGGTCGAGCGTCCGTGGGGGCGGCCTGCCGGCAAAACGGTCAGGTTTTCCACGTTGGTGCGCAGCAGGACATCGGGGATCTGGATGTCGGGTTCGCTGAGGACATCCATGAGCCCGAGATCGGCGTGAAACCCAAGGGTGCGGGGGATAGCCGGTCGTGATACATCGGCATCCACCAGCAGCACGGTGCGCTCCAGCTCCATCGCCATGCTCAGGGCCAGATTCACGCTGGTAAAGGTCTTGCCCTCCCCCGGCAGGGAGCTGGTGATCATGATCAGCCGGCCCTTGGGCACGCGCATCGCGGCATGTCGTCCGAATGCATTGTTCAGCAGGGGGCGTTTCATCATGCGGAACTCTTCCGCCACGCTGGAACGCTGATCCCCCGGAACGATGAGCCCCTGCTTGCGCAGCCAGGCAAAATCGATGCTGACTTCCTGCGACACTGGCTCTCGCCAGCGTTCGGGCTCGCGCGTGGCGGCTTCGGGGGTGGCCGCCTGTTCGGCCGTTGTTTCGGGGACCGGCTGACGCGCCCGGTTTTTGTCCAGCGCCTTCTCGATAATACTCATTATGCTGTCAGCCCCTTGCCGGCAACCGACTCCATCGAGTCGGCCGGTTCCCTGAAAGATAGTCGGCACGCCACCGGATTGCCGGGGCATCCCATCCCGCATCTGCGTGGTTCCGTCATCGCAACAGCCCCAGGAGATCGTCCAGAAGGACTTCCGAGCCGGTCGCGTAAAGTCCCATGACCACGGCATACACCAGCACCAGCGTCCCCAGTGCGGCGGTGAATACCATCAGCTCCGACAAGCGGCGATGGCGACTCATCGGCGTACGCACACGCGAGACACTGCCCAGGACCGGGCGGCCGGTGACCGCCGCCAGCTGCTGGCTGCTACTGATCGTTCGGCGCAGCTGCGACAGCAGGAACGCAAAGCCGGTGCCCGCACCCAGACCGACCAGGAGTACGGCCGTGGCCAGCATGGGTCGATCCGGCGAGGCCGGCGCTGTGGGCTGACGCGGCGGCTCGAGCACACGGAAGTCGACCGCGTCGGTCTGACTCTCGACGGCCCCCGACATCACCGCCTGCTCGCGGCGATCCTGCAACTGGCGATAGGAGTTGCGCATGACGTCGTAATTGCGGGTCAGGGAGGTCAGCTCGGACTCCACCGCCGGTGCGCGATCCACGTCGCCCTCCAGCCGCGCAACCCGGTCCTCGAATTCGGCGATCCGAGTGGTCAGCGACGCGATCTCGCTTTCGGTTTCGCTGATGGCGTTTTGCAGCACCTCGTTGCCGCTGCCCACGCGTCGGATGGCCTGCGGGTTGCGCGCCTCTTCTTCACGACGCGCCTCCAGCTCTTCGACAATGCGCCGTGACGAGACCACGTCCGGGTGCTCGTCGGTGTAGTGCAGACGCATCGCGTCGATGCTTTCCTGCAGCTCGCTGATGCGCCGGTCCAGCTCCAGGTTTTCGTAACCACCTTGTCCGCTTCCGGCGCGCCGCCGGAGGGTTTGCAAGCGACTCTGCGCCTCGCGCTCCTGCAAGCGCGCCTGCTGCAGCTGGTCACGGGTGCGCTCGAGACGCGAGTAAAAGTTGCCGTCGCCGCTGAGGAAGCGCGCATTGTCGCGCTTGAACTGCTCGATCTTGGCCTCCTTCTCCTGCAGCTGCTGTTCGTAGTTATCGAGCTGGCGCTCGATGAACTGCTGCGAGGTGGTGAGATCGAGGCGCGAGTCGCCCATGCCGCGGGCCATGAAGAGGTCAACCGTCTCGCGGACCACGCGATAGGCCACCTCGGGGTTTCCGTGACGGAAACTCACGCTATAGATGTTGTCGCGCTCGCCGACGTCCAGCGTCAGCCGTGCGCGCAGCAACGCGACCTGGGCATCCAGGTTGGAGTTGCCGGTCAGAACGTCGAGATCGCTCTCGCGGGCGATCTCCTCGAGGTTGTCACGACTGAACAGGGTACGGGTGATCATGCGCAGGCGCTGCTCGGTGTTCGGCCGCACCGTCATCCCGCGCAGCAGCGGATCCAGAACCGACTGGGTGTTCACATAGACCCGGGCCTCCGCCTGATAGGTGTCCGGCAGGTTGTGGGCGTAAGCCCAGCCGCCCAGACAGACCAGCCATGCAATGGGCAGGATCCACCAGCGCTTGCGCCAAGTAGAGCGAACATGCTGCCAGAGCTCTTGAACGATCTTTTCCATACAACCCAGCTTCCCGCCGACCGCACCGGCGCCTGGTAGCGTCCGCGGGCCGATCTGCTAACGAATACCTGCCCCCCGGACGCGTCTGCCTTGCGCCGGGACCCCCCGGGCTCGACACCGGCGTGCCGGCGAGGCCGGGTTGGGAGAAATCCCAGGTTCATTGAAGTGGGTTTGCCAGGGACTGTCCACAGATGTCGGGATTGTTTACAGCTGGCGAACTGACGGGCAAATCACGGCGCAGGCGACTCGCGCGAGGATGAGCGAATCCCTGTCATTTCTGTGTACTGGTACAGAGTTTGCTGCTGTACACACAGGGTAGAGTTTCACATCTGCAGCGGCCCCTGCACCGACCATCAAGGATCGCTGATGAGTCACGAAAAGTTGGCACTGGAACTCGCGGACTTCTGGTTCCCGGCAATCGCAAACGAAACCTGGGATCAACGCCTCCGCATCCTCGACGAGATCCATGGCCAGCTATATCAGGACCTGGAATCCGCCGGGGAGTACGAACAAGTCTCCGCCAGCTTCGTCGCGGCGTTGATCAACCGCCTGGGGTCGCCCCCGGTCACCGACCCGGCACAGGCACAGATCTACGCCGGATCGGCCCAGGAGCAGCATTGGGGCGCCGCCATCGCATGGCAGTTCAGCGAGGGACAACAGGCCGACGAGGCCACTAGCGAGCAGAGGGAACGACGGCGCTGGCCGCGCGAGGCGGTCAACCTGCGCACGGAAATGTGGATCCAGGGACGGCCGGGCCACTGTCGTCTGGTGGACGTCTCGCGCTCCGGCGCACGCGTCATGCCGCTGCGCTACCAGCCGCGGCTGCCGCCCGGGACCGCCATCCGGGTAATCGTGCCGAATGACGGCGCGCGCGACGGCGTCGTTGTGTTTTCCAGTCCACGAGGGGTCGGGCTGCAGTTCGTGAATGCCGCCGCCTGAAGCGAGCGGCTACCAATCGCCAACCCACGGGAGCAGACAGATGAAACACTGGATGGCCACTCAAGCAGAAATCGCAAAAACAACCCCGCAACCGCTCGTCGCGTCCGATTTCGGACGCGCCCTTTCAAATGGGTAGCCCCGGCCGGATCCGCACCTACCTCGCCCGTTCGGAGGCCGCCCGCCGCATTCATTATCGGCTGCGTTACGAGGTGTACTGCCGCGAAACCGGGTTCGAACCCGCCGAGCAGCATCCTGAGGGCATCGAGCGCGACGCCTACGACGAACATGCCGAACACTTCCTGATCAGCCACGAGGGTCGCCCGCCGGAAACGCGCTGGGTCGGCGCGATGCGCCTGATCCTCCCGGGCAAACGCCCACTGCCTACCACGGAAAACTGCCGACTGTTCCCGGAGGTGGAGGCCGAAGCCGATGTTCCAGCAGTGGAAGTTTCGCGCCTGATCGTACGCGGGGCCTCGCCCGAGGTGCTTTATCACCTGTGTCAGGCCTCGCAGGAATACGCGCGACGGCATGGATACCTGCGCATGTTCTTTCTGGTGCGCCCGGCGCTCGCGCGACTGCTGCGATGTCATGGCTTGCCCGTCGAGGTCTGTGGCGCGCCGCACCGGCATCGCGGCACACGCATACCCTGCCTGACGCACACGGACGAAGCGGGCGAGGCCCTGAAGGCCTGGCGGCAGCGATTGCAGCTTCCGGCACTTTCGGAAGTTCCGCACTACACTGCATGGGAGAGTCCCGGACCGGAATGCACGCCGCGCCATGCGGAAGCTCCCGAGCCATGGGGTCCGCCCTCGGATACGGCGGGGCTCGTAGCAGGAGGAAACTAGTCGTGGAAAGCGACTCGGTAGTCAGTGCGTTCAATCGGTACTTCGACCTCTCCACGCGCACCGGGCAAAGCCTGGAGGAGATCCAGCATCTTCGCTATCAGGTGTACTGCAAGGAGTTCGGCTTCGAGCGTGAAGAAGACTGCCCGGGGCACAAGGAGATCGACGAGTACGACACCCAGGCCTGGCACTGCCTGCTGGAACACAAGCCCAGCGCCATGGCGGCCGGGTGTGTGCGAGTGGTCCATGTCGACGCCCATGATTCGATCACGCAATTGCCGATGGAACGCCATTGCAGCGAGAGTTTTTTCGACAGCGCCTGGCGCCCCGACCGGCTGGACCGCGACAACATCTGCGAGGTATCCCGCCTCGCCGTCCACGGCATGTTTCGGCGGCGCCATGGCGAGACCGCCACACCGTTCGGCGACATCGAGGCACTGGAAATCTCGCCCGACCAGGTTCGCGTATTCCCGATCCTGGCGGTCAGCCTGTTCGTGGCCGCGACCCTGCTCTGCGTGCACCACCGCAAGCAGCATGCCTTTGCCATGATGGAGCCAGCACTCGCCCGCATCCTGCGCCACACCGGACTCGAGTTCACCCAAATTGGCGAGATCGTGCACTATCACGGCAAGCGCGCAGCGTTCTATATCGACTCCGGGGAGGCGTACGAAAGCATCCGGCGATCCAGTGCCCTGAGCGAGCTGTGCCGGCACGTGGAGTCGACCCTGCTGCGCAGACCACATCCACTCCCCACCGCGATGCCGATGAAAGCCATCCGGCCACGCGCTGCCCCCATGCGCCCCAAAGTCTTGCCGGCCGGGCGGACGTGGCGCCCGCAACCAACGAGACCTGAAAATGGATACCACGGGTTGAGGAATTGAGCTCCGCCTTCGACTACCAGACGGCATTCGCCCGCACCGTCGGCTGGGTGACCACCAGCGAACTGCAGCGGATGCGCGGGGCGCGGATTGCAATCGCGGGCCTGGGCGGCGTTGGCGGTGCCCATCTGCTGACACTCGTACGCCTCGGGATCGGCCACTTCCGCATCGCTGATCCGGATATCTTCGAACTGCACAACATGAACCGCCAGGTCGGGGCAGCCCTGTCGCGCCTGGACCGGCCCAAGGTCGAGGTGCTGGAAGAGATGGCCCGGGACATCAACCCGGAGCTCGAGGTCGACACCTATCCGCAGGGCATCCACCCGGACAACCTGGAGGCTTTCCTCGACGGCGTGGATGTCTATGTCGATGGCCTCGACTTCTTCGCCTTCGACATTCGGCGCCAGGTGTTCGCGGCCTGCGCCGAGCGCGGCATCCCGGCCGTCACGGTGGCGCCCCTCGGTATGGGGGCGGCGCTCCTGAACTTCCGTCCCGGCGGGATGCGCTTCGATGCCTACTTCGACCTGCACGACGGCCTGGACGACGAGGAGCTGGCGCTTCGTTTCATGATTGGCCTGGCCCCCGCCATGCTACAGATGGGCTACCTGGCCGACCCGGCAGCCGTCGACCTGGCCGCGCGGCGCGGGCCCTCCACGCCCATGGCCTGCGACCTGTGCGCCGGGGTCATGGGTACCGAGGTGCTCAAGCTCTTGCTGGGCCGCGGGTCGGTCACGTGGGCCCCGCGGGGCGTGCATTTCGATGCCTACCGCCAGCGACTGGCGCGGACGTGGCGCCCGGGCGGCAACCGCAACCCGCTGCATCGCCTGCTGATCCGCATGGCCCGCAAGCGACTGCACGCCCAGCGCGCCCAGCAGCGGGCCGCAAACCCGGGAGTACAATGACGCCATGATGACCCGGATCGCCATATTCGCCAGCACGGCCCTGCTGCTGTCGGCCGCCGCTCTCCCCACCGCGGCCCTGGCCGAGGAATCCGCGGCACGCGATCTGGCGCGCGCAGTGCACGAACGCCCGGACGGCGACGACGCCGTCACCCGCGGCATCATGACCCTCACCGGCGGCGGCCGCCGCGAGCGGGTACGCGAAAGCTACGAATACCGCCTGGAAGGCGACGAGCCCGGCGCCAGCCGCAACCTCATCCGCTTCACCTCGCCGCGCAACATCGCCGACACCGCCATCCTGATCCACAACCACCCCGGCGATGACGTCGATCAGTGGTTGTATCTACCTGCCATCCAGCGCGAGCGCCGCATCAGCAGCGAGAATCGCGGCGGCAGCTTCGTGCAGTCCGAGCTCTACTTCGAGGATCTGGAAGACCGCGAGCCACACAAGGACCACCATCGCATCCTGGGCGAGGACACCTACGAAGGAGCGCCCGTCACCGTCCTCGAAAGCATCCCCGTGGACTCCGGCAACTCCGTCTACAGCAAGCGCGTCAGCTGGATCCACGAGGAAACCCTGCTGCCGTTGCGAATCGACCTCTACGAAGGGGGCGACGAGCCGTCCAAACGCCTGGAGGTCCAGCGGATCGAGGACATCCAGGGCTACTGGACGGTCACCCGCAGCGCCATGACCGATCTTGCCAGTGGCCGCACAACCATCCTCGAGGTCGAGGACGTGACCTACAACAGCGGGCTGCCGAGCGAGTTGTTCAGCATCCGCGGCCTGTCGGACCCGAGCCTTGCGCGCCCCTATCGCCCATGACGCCGGCGGCCTGCGGGCTGGGGGGCACCCCGCCCTGGTCCTCGCCGCGTTGCTGATGCTGGCCCCCCTGCCCCTGGCGTCCGCCTCTCCGGGACCGTATACGGTACAGCCGGGCGACACCCTCTGGGACTTGGCCGAGCACCTGCGCCCGGACGAACACACCTCCATCCAGGAAACGATCCGCCTTCTGTTCGAGCACAATCCGCACGCCTTCACCGGCGATGAACGCACCCTGCAGGTGGGCGCCGTCCTGTCGAGCCCGGATACCCCTGCCGGCCAGGCCGGGGCCGCCGACCCAGCAAACGCCGCACCTCCTCAAGACCCCCAACCCACCGACTCGGCACCGGCGGGCAGCGTTGCGGCCGCCCCCGACGGCGAAACACGGCGCGAATTTGTATTTGGCGACCGGCCGGACGAGGACACAGAGGCGGAAACCGAAACCGGCACCTCCGCCTGGGACCTGCGCGTCGACGAGGCGATGATCGAACTCGGGGTCCTGGGCACGTCCGGGCGGCCCGTGGATTACGTGCAGCACGGGCGCGCCGTGGTCAGCGCCCGGCACAACCTGAACGAGGACTGGGACCTGCGCCTGGGCGCCCGCCTGGACGTCCAGGCGCAACAGGGTGGCGACTATCCGCGCACGACGCGGGCCCGCGCCGACTACGACGAGAACTTCCTGCGTTACCGCGGCGACCGCACGCGCATCACGGTCGGCACCCAGCGCATCCTGTGGGGACGGGTGGACGAGATTCCGCCCACCGACCGGCTCAGCACCAAGGATCTGACCCGCTTCGGGCTGGACCCCTACGGCGAACGCCGACGCGCGAATCCCGCCATCCGCGCGGAATTCTTCGAGGGGCCCTGGCACGCCGACCTGGTGTTCCTGCCCATCTTCCGGCCGGCGGAGCTGCCCGATCGCGACAGCCTCTGGCACCCGGTGGACCGCAACCGCGGCCGCCTGCTGGGGCTGCCGCAAGACCCGGCACTGGCGCCCCTGATCGAACAGGCCACGCTCGACGACGATGTCTCCGGAAATGGCGGCGCCGGGGTGCGACTGGGACGCTCCGGGCGGGGCGCCGACTTTGCCGTGACCATCCAGCGCGCCCGGCACTCGCAGCCCTACTACCGCTTCGATGCCGATACCCGCCAAGCCATCCTGACCGGTCAGCCCGCCGGGAGCCCGACGCTGGAGGCCGTGCACCCGCGCACCTGGGTGGTCGGCGGCGACACCGCCTTTGCCACCGGCGCCTGGACCTGGCGGGCCGAGGCCGCCTGGCTCAGCGATGTGCCGGTCACCCGCGCGGACGATCTGCGCCAGACCACGGTGGAAGGCGTCGACTGGGTGATCGGTGCCGAGGGCTTCCCCGGGGACGGAGATTTCCGCATGACCACGCAACTGGCCGGCCAGCACCTGCTGAATGCCGGGGACATGCTGGATGCCCGGGAGAGTTACTTCCTGACCGGGGAACTGGAAAGCCCGTTTGCCGGCCACAACTGGCGCGCCCGCATGCGGTACTCGGTTGGCCTGAACCGGCGCGACATCTACCTGAACCCGGAACTCGCGTGGATTGCCCGCGAGCCCATGGAATTCTATATCGGCCTGCACTGGCTGGACGGTGCCGAGGGTACCGCCGGTGGCTTCTATCGCGATAACCGCATGCTGGTGACGGGCTGGCGAGGTCAGTTCTGATGCGCTGGCTCCGGGGGCATCCCCTGCTCGCGCTGGGGATCCTGGCCCTGCTGATCCTCCTGCCCGGACCCGTCCTGCTGCAGGTCAATCTGGACAACGCACCCGAGTCCTATTTCCCCGAGGACGCCCCGGCCGTCACCTTCGATCGCGAACTGCGCGAACGCTTCCCCCAGGATCAGGTGCTGGTCGGCCTGTTCACCGGAAGCGATCTGTTCGAAGCGGACTTCCTGGAACGCATTGATGCGCTGGCACGGGACATGGAGGCCGACCCCGCCGTCGAACGGGTGCTGTCGGTCACCACCCTGGATCACATCCGGGCGACAGCGGACGGATTCACGGTGGATCGTCTGGTCGACGGCCGGGCACTGGACGAACGCAGCCCGGAACAATGGCGCGAGCGAGTGCTGCGCGATCGCTTCGCCCCCGGACTGGTGGCCGGCACCGGAGGCGAGGCGCTGGCCGTGATCGTGCGCCCGCACGCCCTCGACAACAGCCTGCAACGCCTGCAACTGGAACGCCTGCTGCGCGACCGGATCGGCGCACACGACCTGGAAGACGAGCTGGCGGCCATTGCCGGACATATTGCCCTGGATGTCGCCCAGCTCCGGGCCATGGTCAAGGACCTCGCCTTCCTGGTTCCGGGCACCATGACCGTGAGCCTCCTGCTCCTGTGGTGGCTGTTCCGGCGTCCGCTGGTGGTCGTGCTGTCCGCCGCCACCATCAGTGCGGTGACCGGCCCCGCGATCGCCCTGCTGATCCTGCTGGACCGCCCGTTCACGCTGATCTCCGCCATCCTGCCGCCGTTGCTGACGGCGCTCACGGTGGCAATGCTGATGCACTTCTTCAACGCCATGCTGCACGCCGCGCAACGCGGCCACCAGGGGCGCGCGCGCGTGGAAGCGGCGCTTGCCGCCGTGGCCCGACCCACGTGGTTCATGGCGCTGACCACCGCGGCGGGGCTTGCCTCGCTGCAAGTCAGCAGCATCCGGCCGATCGAGACCTTTGGCCTGATCGGGGCCTTTGGCGTCCTCGTTGCCGCAGCGGTCGTGCTGCTACTGCTGCCCGCGATCATGGGACGCTGGGACCACGGCGACTGGCTCACGCCCAAGCGCGGATTGCTCCTGCTCGACCGCGTGACCGCGCTGGCGGCACACCTGGCCATCCGCCGGGCTGGGTGGGTGCTGCTGGCCACGGCCATCCTCCTGGCCCTGGCGATCCCGCAGATCCGGCATGTGGAGGTCGAGACCGACCTCTACGCCTTCTTTGACGACAACCACTCGATTACCCAGGCCACCCGCGCGGTGGAGAGCGAACTCTCCGGGGTGATGGCACTGGAGGTGGTGTTCGACGGCCCGGACTGGGACAGCCTCCAGGACCCGGAACGCCTGCAGGCGATCCAGCGCGTACAGCACTGGCTGGACCAGCGCCCCGAAGTCGACTACAGCCTGTCCCTGCCGGACCTGGTCGCGGAGATGCACTGGGCCTTCAACGAGGAAGACCCGGCGTACCGCCGGATCCCCGACGACCCCAACCTGGTCGCCCAGTACCTGTTCATCTACGACGGCCGCGATCTGTTCGATGCCGTGGACCGCGACTTCGAACGCAGCCGCATCCTGCTCAACCTGAACGCCCACGGCGCCCGGTCCATCAACGCGCTGATGGACGATCTGCGGGGGTATCTGGAGGCCAACCCACCGGCCGATCTCGAGTGGGACATGGCCGGCATGGCAAGGCTGTTTGCGGATCAGGAACGCCTGCTGATTCAAGGCCAGCTCCACAGCCTGTATGCCGTGGCGGCGATGATCACGCTGCTGATGCTGCTGATGTGGCGCTCCGTTCCCCTGACCCTCCTCAGCATGATCCCCAACCTGGCACCGGTGGCGATGATCTTCGCCCTGATGGGCCTGCTGGGCATCTGGCTGGACATGGCCACGGCCATGATTGCCAGTGTCGCCATCGGGATCGCCGTGGACGACACCATCCACATCCTGCACAACTATCGCCGGCGCCGCGGGCGTGGCAGCCCGGTTGCCTGGGCACTTGCCCGGAGCTTCCGCCGCAGCGGTCGCGCGATTACCGCCACCACCATCGTGCTGGTGGCTCAGTTCCTGCTGCTGGCGCTGTCCGACTTCCAGCCCACGGCTGCCTTTGGCTGGCTGACCGCCTTCGGGCTGATCGCGGCCCTGCTGTTCGACCTGCTGGTACTCCCCGCCATGCTGGTCGTCGCGCATCGACTGTCGCGGGCGCGTACCGCCTAGGGAGACGCTGATCAATGCGCACGTCCGCGCTCGAGTCGACTTTGCGGGCTGACAAGGCGCGGCGAGTGAAGTGTAGCCGAGCTACATGAGCGAGCCGCAACGCGGTCAGCGGGCAAAATCGGCCGAGCCCCTTCGGGGTTGGGCCCCATTTTCCCCGATCCTGCGTTGCGCCGCTTGACCGTAGAATGACTACGGCGCTGCGCTGCGCGCCTTGTCTCGGGAAAAATGGGGCACCAACGCGGACGTGCGCATTGATCAGCGTCTCCCTAGGCCCGTCGCGCCCGCCAGACCCGACCGGTCCTTCGGTGTTCGCGTACCCCGCACATCACGCCCCACCCTCGCAAACGGCCCTTCGCCCCGATCCTTTGTCGATCCCGGGGCCTCCCGTGGCCCGTTGTCGATGGGCTTTACAAGGGGGCATTTCCGACAGATCGCTGATTTTATGGAACTTGTTGTCCATGGGCCCCTGCCCATCGACCTGAAGCCCCGAACCCACGCCAGCCTTCGTCGACCCCCTTTACAGTTCCGCCCCGGGATCGCGGGCAAACCACCCGCACGCGGCGGCGAATCCAAAACCCGCCGCTAAGCCCCAACATTTTCTATCGCACAAACAATGGGTTGTGAGCGATTAATTTTCGAGGCCGAAATTGGCACGGCATCTGCTTCGTAATAACTGCGACAACAACGGACTCGGCCACCAGGCCAAACCACGGCGATGGTTGAATCGTTTTAAATTGAGCATCAGGAGAATCCCTTGAACGCGAAAAAAGTACTTCTTTCTTCGCTCTGCGTCGGCATTTTCGCCGCAGGTGCGAGTACCGCGACGGCAGCGGAGGTGATCGACTTCGACATGAACCTCGACGCCACCGCGAACTACAGCGGATCGGTCGAAAACGTCCGCCGAATCATGTTCGACCTGAACACCCAGACCTTCCAGTACATTCAGGACCCGAACAACCCGGTTCAGGTCGGAGATGTGTTCTATGACCGCGGGTACGGCGATGCCACGTCCTACCGGACCTCCACCAACGCGGCCGCACCCCAGTCCGGCGACATCCTTGGCAACGACTACTCCATGGGGCTCCTCTGGGACGAACTCCGCGGCGTGGTAACCGGCACCGATACGGTGGGCGGCAATTACGTAGTCAACGCCAACTACACCGCGGTGGGCACCGACAACTTCCAGCTGTTCATGTCCGGCGTGACTCCCGGTTTCGGTCAGGACTATGAAGCGGCGGCGGCACACTACAGCGCCGGCGAACAGATCATGGAGTTGGCCCTGCAGTCCGGGAACAGCATCCTGGAATTCCAGAGCCAGGGCGGGGCCTTCATCGAAGGGACCTTCACCTTCGAATTCGAGGTGGTGAACGTGCTGCCGGGCTTCTGGTTTACCAGCGACGGCATCGACTTCGCCGACCTGCTGGAAGACGAAGAAGGCAATCCGACCTTCATCGTCTCGGCCTTTGCCAGCGCCGGCACCATCCAGGAACCGCCGCCGGAGACCTTCTTCGGTGACGATGCCAACAACGTGTACGGCGACACCCGCGAAGGCCAGTCCCTGTTCAGCGAAACCCAGTCCACCCACGATGGCAGCCTGCGCTTCGCAGTGCCGGAACCGGGCACCCTGGCGCTGATGGGCCTGTCCCTGCTGATCCTCGCCGGCTTCATCGGGGTCGGTGGCATCCGCCGCCGCTCCGCCTACCGCCAGGCCGCATAACCGACGCTAGAACGATTTCTAGTCTTGATGGCCCTCCCCCCGGGGCATCGAGTTGAGGGCTCCCTTCGGGGAGCCCTTTTTTTGTTCCGCGATCCGGGCCCGGTACTACAGCGGTCATGAACCC
>NZ_KB906230.1:0-105206 GCF_000381225.1 Thioalkalivibrio sp. ALMg3
GTCTACGGCCCCTGGGGCCGCCCGGACATGGCGCTGTTCATGTTCACCAAGAAGATCCTGGCGGGCGAGCCGATCGACGTCTTCAACTACGGCCACCACCGGCGCGACTTCACCTACATCGACGACATCGTCGAGGGCGTGATCCGCACCCTGGATCACGTGGCCCCGCGCAACCCCGACTGGAACGGGGCCGAGCCCGACTCGGCCACCAGCGCAGCCCCCTACCGCCTGTACAACATCGGCAACCACGAGCCGGTGGAGCTGATGCGCTACATCGAGGTGCTCGAAGAGTGCCTGGGCAAGAAGGCCGAGAAGAACCTCCTGCCGCTGCAGCCGGGGGATGTGCCGGACACCTATGCCGATGTCGAGGCCCTGCGTCAGGACGTGGGCTATGCCCCCGCGACCGCGGTGGAAGATGGCATCGCCCGCTTCGTCGAGTGGTATCGCGAGTACTACCGCGTCTGATGCCCAGCCCGCGGCTATCCGGCCGCGCGGTTCTTCGGGTCTCTCGTTTGCTTGATCCTTCCGCGTCTGTTTTTCGCCGTCAGACTCGCTGCTCGTTCACCCAAGCCTTGCACACCAGGAACCTGTAGCCGGCCGGCGAGTCCACCGGAGACATGGATGCAAGGAGACAAGGGATGAGCCAGACGATTCTGATGGTAGTAACCAGTCACGGCGAGATCGCTCCAGGCCAGGCGACGGGCGTATGGTTCGACGAGTTCGCCGAGCCTTATGATCGCTTTCGCAAGGCGGGTTTCGAGGTCAAGGTGGCCAGTCCGAAGGGCGGCCCCGTGCCGCTGGATCCGAAAAGCCTGGAGGCCAGTCATGCGGGCCCCGCGGCGGTGGCCGCGCAGGAGGCCCTGGATGACACCATCGCGCTGACTGAGCACACGAACCATGGGGCCTATGCCGCGATCTTCTTTCCCGGCGGTCACGGCACCATGTTCGATCTGCCGGACAACCCGCATGTCCAGCGGCTGGTCGCGGAATTCATGGACAACGACAAGGTGGTTGGCGCCGTCTGTCACGGGCCGGCCTGTCTGGTCGGTGCGATGCTGGCGGATGGCACTTCCGCGGTGAAGGGGCGCAAGGTGGCGGCCTTCACCAACAGCGAGGAGAAGGCGGTCCAGCTGGACACTGCGATGCCGTTCCTGCTGCAGGACAAGCTGCAGGAGCTCGGCGGCGAGGTGGATACCGCCGACGACTGGGCCGATCACGTGGTGGTGGACGGCAAGCTGGTGACCGGGCAAAACCCGCAGTCCAGCAAGAGTGTCGCCGACGCGATCGTGCGGCTGTTGCGCGAGACGGGCTGAATACTCGAATCGGGGGGCCGGGGCATGCTGTCCCCGGCCTTTTTCGGGACCTAACTCGAATCGGGTTCAAAAAACGTAGTGGGTTCGATATGCTGAGCGCCATGACTACCGGGGATCGCAAACGCCGCGAGCGCGAGACGCGCGAGGCGCTGTTCATCGAGCGGGCGCACGAGCGCATCCGCGAGGAGGGCCTGCTGGCCCTGCAGATGTCGAAGCTGGCGGCGGACTGCGAGTATGCGACCGGTACGCTGTACCAGCACTTCGAGTCGAAAGAGGATCTGCTGGCGGCGGTCGCGGCACGCACCACGCTGCAACGGGCGGCGCTTTTCCGGGCCATCCCCGAGCTCTCCCTGGGCACGCGCTCGCGCATGCTGGCGATCGTGCTGACCGACATCGATTTTGCCGCGCAAAACCCCGACTACTATCGCCTGACCCAGTACCTGGTGACCGAGGTGGTCTGGGCGAATGTGTCGGCTCCGCGCCGCATGGCATTGCTGGAGGCCGGGAAGCCGATCAGCGAGGCGGTGCATGCGGTGGTGGCCGAGGCGCGTGACCGCGGCGACCTGCCGCCGGCCCGCGAGATCTCCGAAGACGAGATGGGGCTGGGCCCCTGGGCGCTGAACGTGGGGATGCAGAGCCTTGCCAATGCGCAGGGGTTGCTGGATGCCTACGACATCCATCGGCCCTATGACCACCTCATCCGGCATTTCCATGCCCTGATGACCGGCTGGCGCTGGGAGCCGCGGCTGGATCCGGACGAGCCCACGGTGGTTCGGGCGGAGACGGCGCGCGTGCGTGCCGCCCTGCGCGATGCAGGTCTCTGCGACCCGGGCGCTGTTTAGAGTCCGGCGACGGGCGAGTCTGTTGAACTCATTTCATGATGCCGGTGGGAATGCCCCCGCCGGTGTCTCCAGGAGACCCTGATGAAGCGTTTTATCCTCATGCTGGTGGCGGTGGCCATCGTGCTCGGCGGTATTTTCGGCTTCAAGGCCTTTGTCGATCAGCAGATCGCAGAGTACTTCGAAGATATGCCGGAGCCCGTGGTGACCATCAACGCCGCAGAGGTGTCGACGGACTCCTGGACTCCGCAGGTGCGTGCGATCGGTAGCCTGGAGGCCGTGCAGGGCGCGACCCTGAGCTTCGAGGCGCAGGGCATTGTCCAGGCGATCCACTTCGAGAACGGGGCGCGGGTCGAGGCCGGCGATCCGCTGGTGGACCTGGATACCACCCTGGACGAGGCCGAGCTCGACAACCTGCGGGCCGGCGAGCGCCTGGCGCGCCGCGAGCTGGAGCGCGCCAGGGGCCTGATCGAGCGCAACGACATCTCGGATTCGGAATTTCAGCGCCGGGTCGCCGAGGCCGAGCAGGCCCAGGCCTCGGTGAAGGCGCAGGAGGCGCGCATCCGGCAGAAGAGCCTGCGCGCGCCGTTCGCGGGCGAGCTGGGTATCCGCGAGGTGAGCGTCGGGCAGTTCGTCGGGCCCGGGGATCCGATCGTGGTGCTGGAGGCGTTGCAGCCGCTGTATGTGAATTTCACCCTGCCGGAGCGCCGCCTGGGCGAGATCGCCCTGGGTCAGGACGTCCGTGTGGAGGTGGATGCCTTTGGCGAAGAGTTCACCGGCGAGGTCACGGCCATCGAGCCGCGGGTCCGCGCGGCCTCGCGCATGTTCCGCGTGCAGGCCCTGCTGGAAAACGAACAGGGTCGCCTGCGTGCGGGGCAGTTCGCCCGGGTGACGCTGGATCGCGGGGAGTCCGAGGAGGCGGTGGTCGCGCCGCAGACCGCGATCCGCTTTGCGCCCTGGGGGCAATCGGTATTCGTGATCGCGGAGGACGACGAAGGCCAGCTGCGGGTGGAACAACGCCTGATCGAGACCGGCGCGCGCCGCGGTGATCTGGTGCAGGTCCTTGACGGGCTGGAGCCGGGTGAGCGTATCGCGGCCAGTGGCCTGCTCAAGCTGCAAAACGACTCCCCGGTCGAGATCACCGAGGATGCCCAGCCCGATGCCGAGCGCGACCCGCGCCCGGCGAACCGCTAGAGCGGGGTCGCTGGCATGCGCTTTACCGATATCTTCATCCAGAAGCCGGTGCTCGCCACGGTGGTGAGTCTGTTCATCCTGTTGTTCGGGGTGCGCGCGGTATTTGACCTGAACGTGCGCCAGTTCCCCGAGGTGCAGAACGCGGTGGTGACCGTCAGCACCGCGTATATCGGCGCGGATGCCGATCTGGTGCAGGGCTTCATCACCACGCCGATGGAGCGCGAGGTGGCCGAGGCCGAGGGGATCGATTACCTCGTCTCCACCAGCCGCGCGGGGATCAGCATCGTCGAGGCCCATCTGGAGCTGGACTACGATCCCAACGTGGCCCTGACGCAGATCGCGGCCCAGGTGGACAAGATTCGCAGCGACCTGCCGGCGGAGGCCGAGGACTCGGTGGTGGATCTGTCCGTGGGGCAGGACGTGGCCGCAATGTACATGTCGTTCTACTCCGAACGGCTGTCCAACAACCAGACCACCGATTACCTGATCCGCGAGGTGCAGCCGGAACTGGCGACCATCAACGGCGTGCAGCGAGCCGAGATCCTGGGTGCCCAGAGCTTTGCGATGCGCGCCTGGCTGGATGCCGATCGCATGGCCGCCTTCGGTGTGACCGGGCGCGACGTGCGCGAGGCCCTGGAGCGCAACAATGTGCTGTCCGCCGTGGGCCAGACGCGGGGTTCCATGGTTGGGCTGGACCTGACGGCGGATACCGATCTGAGTCGTCCGGAGGAGTTCGAGCAGTTGATCCTGTTCGAGACCGACGGCGACCTGGTGCGCCTGGGCGACGTGGCCGAGGTGGAGCTGGGCTCGGAGAATTACGACACCTCGGTGCGCTTCAATGGCGAGGCGGCCACCTTCGTCGGTATCGAGATGGCGCCGGATGCCAACGCCCTGGACGTGATTGCCGAGGTCCGCGACGTATTCGACGAGCGCATCCTGCCGCGCCTGCCCTCGGGGCTGGAAGGCGAGATCGTCTACGACTCCACGGACTACATCCAGAGTGCGATCGACGAGGTGCTGGTGACCATCGGCCTGGCGCTGGGGATCGTGCTGGTGGTGATCTACCTGTTCCTCGGCTCGTTGCGCAGCGTGATTATCCCGGCCGTAGCGGTGCCGCTGTCGCTGGTCGGCACCTTCATGCTGATGCTGCTGATGGGGTTCTCGCTGAACCTGTTGACCCTGCTGGCGATGGTGCTGGCGATCGGCATCGTGGTGGATGACGCCATCATCATGCTGGAGAACATCTCCCGCCATATCGAGGAGGGGATGTCGCGCATGGACGCGGCGATCCAGGGGGCGCGCGAACTCGCCTGGCCGATCGTGGCGATGTCGACCACCCTGGTGGCGGTGTTCCTGCCGCTGGGCTTCATCGGCGGGCTGACCGGGACGCTCTTCATCGAGTTCGCGTTCACCCTGGCGGCGACCGTCGTGATCTCGGGCATTGTCGCGATCACGTTGTCGCCGATGATGTGCTCGAAGATCCTGCGCGATGGCGCCACCGAGAAGCGCGGACGGATCGAAGGCTGGCTGGATGCACGCTTCGACTCCCTCCAGCAACGCTATCGTCGGCGCCTGCATGGGGCGCTGAATGACCGCTTCACCATCGCGGTGTTCGGTGCCATCGTGCTGGTGTCGTGCTACTTCCTGTTCGTCACCTCGCAGAGCGAGCTGGAGCCGCCGGAGGACCAGGGCTTCGCGTTCTCCATCATGGAGGGCGACGCCTACATGGGCCTGGACTGGCTGGAACGCAACACCGAGTTGACCGACCGCTTCTTCGACGAAATCCCGGAGCTCGATAACATCTTTATCGTGAACGGTTTTGGCGGAGGCCCGGGCATCGCCGGTGCCGGCAACCAGGCCCTGGGCGGTTTCGTCCTCGCACCCTGGGATCAGCGTGATCGGGATACCGAGACCATCCTGCAGGAGGAGCTGCAGCCACGCCTGGACCGCATCCCGGCGCTGGAGGTGTTCGCGATCCAGCCGCCGCAGCTGCCCACTCCGGGCGACGGTGCACCGGTCAGTGTGGTCCTCGGCTCCACCGGTTCGTTCGAGGAGCTGGAGCAGTTCGCCAGCGAGATCATGCAGCGGGCGATGGCGACCGGGCGCTTCATCTTCATGGACTCCGATCTCGACTTCGATCAGCCGCAGGTGGATCTCAAGATCGACCGCGAACGCGCCGCCCAGCTCGGGATCGACATGGCCACGCTCAATGCCGATCTGGCAACCATGTTGTCTGGCGGGTTTGCCGGGCGCTTCGCGATGGAGAACCGCAGCTATCGCGTGATCCCCCAGGTGCAGCGCAGCGAGCGCCTGAATCCGGAGCAGCTGGAAGAGCTGTTCACGCGTACCCGCGACGGCGAGCCGATCCCGTTGTCCAGCATCGTGACACTGGAAGAAACGGTGACCCCGCGCTCGCTCAAGCGCTTCCAGCAGCTCAATGCCGTGACCCTGTCGGGCGTGCCGCGGCCGGGCGTGACCCTGGGCGAGGCCCTGGACATCGTCGACGAGATTGCCGCCGATGTGCTCCCACCGGATGTCAGCGTCGACTATGCCGGACAGTCGCGTCAGCTGAAGGCCGAGGGCAGTGAGCTGGTGGTCACCTTCTTCTTTGCCCTGTTGGTGATCTTCCTGGTCCTGGCTGCTCAGTTCGAGTCATTCCGCGACCCGTTGATCATTCTGACCACGGTGCCGATGTCGATCGCCGGGGCACTGATCTTCATCAGCCTTGGGGTGACTTCGCTGAATATCTATACCCAGGTGGGGCTGCTGACCCTGATCGGCCTGATCGCCAAGCACGGCATTCTGATCGTGGAGTTTGCCAACCAGCTGCAACGCCAGGGCCGGACGCTGCGCGAAGCCATCGAGGAGGCGTCTGCCCTGCGCCTGCGGCCGATCCTGATGACCACCACCGCGACCGTGGTGGCGATGGTGCCCTTGCTGATGGCCGCCGGGGCCGGTGCCGGCTCGCGTTTCGCGATGGGCCTGGTGATCGCGAGCGGCATGGCGATCGGGACACTGTTCACCCTGTTCGTGGTGCCCGCCATCTATCTCTACCTGGCGCGGGATCACCATGCCGCCGGTGACGGAGAGCCCGCCACTGCCGCCACGTCCTGATACCCGGGGTCGTTGCTGCGTGACGGGGCGTTCCCGGCGGCCCGTCACAGGGCCTGTGCGGCGGGTCGCGCCGAAGGCATGCAACGGCTACGGTCTTCGACTACAATCGACGTCCGCAATGGGTCGCGGTCGGCGTTTCGGCGCCTGACTGCATCCTTGCGAACCCGAACCCCTGCCGGTCAGCGGCCCTCCCGCTGCCCGGCTTTTATATAAACGATTGTCTATCGGTCGCATCTAGATTATTTATTTGTTATTAGTGATTGCCCTCCCTAATCTAGGCGACCATCACGATTAACCAACGCGTAGGAGAAGGCCACATGTCTGCCGCCAAGAAGTACTCCGCGGGCGTCAAGGATTACCGCGAAACATACTGGATGCCCGAATACACGCCGCTGGATACTGACCTGCTGGCGTGTTTCAAGATTACCCCGCAGCCCGGTATCGACCGCGAAGAAGCTGCCGCCGCTGTGGCAGCCGAGTCCTCCACCGGTACCTGGACCACGGTGTGGACCGACCTCCTGACCGACATGGATTACTACAAGGGTCGGGCGTACATGATCGAGGACGTCCCGGGTGACGACGAGTCCTTCTACGCGTTCATCGCCTACCCGATCGACCTGTTCGAAGAAGGCTCCATGGTGAACGTGTTCACCTCCCTGGTCGGTAACGTGTTCGGCTTCAAGGCCGTGCGTATGCTGCGCCTGGAAGACGTGCGCTTCCCGATCGCCTACGTGAAGACCTGTGGCGGTCCGCCCATGGGTATCCAGGTCGAGCGTGATCGCCTGAACAAGTACGGCCGCCCGATGCTGGGTTGCACCATCAAGCCGAAGCTGGGTCTGTCCGCGAAGAACTACGGCCGTGCCGTCTACGAGTGCCTGCGTGGCGGTCTCGACTTCACCAAGGACGACGAAAACGTCAACTCCCAGCCGTTCATGCGCTGGCGTGACCGCTTCGATTTCGTCCAGGAAGCGACCGAAAAGGCCGAAGCCGAGACCGGCGAGCGCAAGGGTCACTACCTGAACGTCACCGCGCCGACCCCGGAAGAAATGTACAAGCGTGCCGAGTACGCCAAGGAAATTGGCGCACCGATCATCATGCACGACTACATCACCGGCGGTTTCTGTGCCAACACCGGCCTGGCCAACTGGTGCCGCGACAACGGCATGCTGCTGCACATCCACCGTGCCATGCACGCGGTTATCGACCGTCATCCGAAGCACGGTATCCACTTCCGTGTGCTCGCCAAGATCCTGCGTCTGTCCGGCGGCGACCACCTCCACACCGGCACCGTGGTCGGCAAGCTGGAAGGCGACCGCGCCGCGACGCTTGGCTGGATCGATCTGCTGCGTGAATCCTTCATCCCGGAAGACCGCTCGCGCGGCATCTTCTTCGATCAGGACTGGGGTTCCATGCCGGGCGTGTTCGCCGTGGCCTCCGGTGGTATCCACGTCTGGCACATGCCGGCCCTGGTCTCCATCTTCGGCGACGACTCCGTGCTGCAGTTCGGTGGCGGCACCCTGGGCCACCCGTGGGGCAATGCTCCGGGCGCGACCGCCAACCGCGTGGCCGTCGAGGCCTGCGTCCAGGCGCGCAACGAGGGTCGCGAGATCGAGAAGGAAGGCAAGGAGATCCTGACCCAGGCCGCCCAGCACAGTCCCGAACTGAAGATCGCCATGGAAACGTGGAAGGAAATCAAGTTCGAGTTCGACACCACCGACAAGCTGGACGTCCAACACAAGTGATCGTCCGTGTGCGGGCGGCCTGAGTGGCTGCCCGCACCTTCAGAGAACAAGCGCATAGGATTAACGACATGTCCGATATTCAGAACTTCAAGCCGGTGCAGAAGTACGAGACCTTCTCCTACCTGCCCGAGATGAACGCCGATCAGGTTCGCCGTCAGATCGAATACGCCATTGCCCAGGGCTGGAATCCGGCGGTCGAGTACAGCGAAAAAGAACACGCCATGTCCAACTACTGGTACATGTGGAAGCTCCCGATGTTCGGCGAGCAGTCCGTCGAGACCGTGCTGAGCGAGATCGAGCAGTGCCGCCGTGCCAACCCCGGCATGATGGTTCGCTTCCTCGCCTACGATAACTACGCCCAGAGTCAGGGCACGGCCTTCGTGGTCGATCGCGGTCGCTAATTAGGGCCCGGTACCTGCCGGGTCCGCCTTCGGGCCCGGCAGTTCAGTAAAGCGTTATTTACCGTTGCTGCCGCCAACTGTAAGGAAGTGCCATGAGTAATCCGACATCTGCGTCTGAAGGTCTCTCGGGGCGTGAACGTGCCCTGGAACGGCGCAAAGCCATGTCTCGCAATGGCAAGGCTGCCGTGAAGTCGACCGACCAAACCAAAGGGAGCAGCCGCTCCGCTGGGGCTGCGCGAGATGCGCGCCAGGCGAAGGCGGACCCTGCCCCGGCACCCCAGGCGCGGGAGCCGGAGATGCACTCCAGTGAATCCTCGTCGCAGGTCTCCGTCGAGACCCGCGACACCACCCCCGAGCGCCGCCCGGAACCGGGCGCGCACACGGGTGTCTCGAATGGGCGCCAGGCCGCCCTTGAGCGCCGCCAGAAGATGGCGCGCCAGGGCAAGAAGGCTGTGGGCCGAACCAACACGCGTGCGCAGGCCGCGGGTGGCATGGCCCCCGCCGGCGCCGAACGTTCGCGCCAGCTGGAAGCCCTGGCCCAGTCGCAGAACGTCGAGGTCGATTGCTCGAACATGAGCGGTCGCGAGATCTGCCGCCTGCGGCGTCAGGCGCTTTCCACGGAAGGCAAGAAGGCCGTTGCGCCGGAACCGCGCCGTGGGGATCGCATCAAGGGATCGGAACCGGTGGCTGCCGCGACCCAGGAATCCAAGAAGGATTGCGGCTGCGGCTGCAAGGGCGAGAAGGCCGAGCGCGATGCGTCGGTAAACAGCGCCCCGAGCCGCGACGCCGCGGTGGTCGAAAGCGGCTTGGACCAGCTGTGCCACAAGGTCGAGTCCGGGGGCGAAGCCGCCGGTCCGCATCCGATGATCTCGGAGGTTCGCGCGATCTGCATGGCGCGCCGGGATGCCATGGCGCAGAGCGGCAAGAAGGCCCAGCGTCGGCGTTTTAACGGCGGTCAGGCCCGCGGCACCATGCCGCAGGAAGGCGCCTGGAAGGCCGCCAAGCGCCAAGGGATGTCCGCCCGCGAAGTCGCTCGGCAGCGCCGTGAAGAACTGTGCAAGCTGGGCCGTGGCTCCTCCGAGCCGGGGCGTCCCTGTGGCCGGCCACGCCCCGTCGAGGGCGATGTGCCGCCGAAGGTTGAAGAGGGCACCACGCTCGCCGGCAGCCACGTCAGTGGCACGCAAGTCGAGCGGAGCTCCGGCGTTACCGGCACCGAGGCGGGCAGCTGCTCGTCGGTCACCGGGACCGAATACCTTGGGGTGGAACATTACGAGCGTTACTGTGGCGTGTCCCCCGCAGGTAATCCGCCTAAGGTGGGCGCTTCGCACACGGCGCACGGCCAGTCCGTCAGTGGCACCGAAGTAGGGCGGTCGAACCGTGTGACCGGCGACGAGCGTGGGTCCTGCGAGACGATCACCGGCACCGAATATCTCAGTACCGAACAATACGAAGGCTTCTGCGGCACGCGTCCGCAGGCCGGGCCGGCCCGAACCAGCGTGATGGTCACCCGTCAAGGGGAAGGCGTATCGGGCACTTCGGTCGGGCGTAGCCCGAGCGTTACCGGCGACGAAGCCGGCTCTTGCCGCGATGTGACCGGTACTGAGTACCTGAACACCGCGGCCAGCGAGGTTCCCTGTAACACGGGAAAGTCGAACGGGGCGCCGGCGAAGGTTGGCGTAATGCATACGCTTCGCGGTCGTGAGCTGACCGGTTCCGAAGTCGGGCGCTCCGTGAACGTAACCGGCAACGAATATGGCAGCTGCAAACCGGTGACCGGGACCGAGTATCTCGGCACCGAGCAGTTCCAGGGCTTTTGCGGTACTCGCCCGGAGCCGGCCCCGGCCAAGGTCCAGGAGTCGCACACCATGGAAGACCAGAGCGTGACGGGTGTGGCCGTGGGGCGTAGCCGGCATGTAACTGGCGACGAGCGCGGCTCCTGTGCCTCGCTGACCGGTACGCCGTACTACAACAAGTCCGACTTTGGTGAACTGTGCGAGCGCCCGGACGCCGGGGGCGTCCCCAAGGTCGGTGTAATGCACACCCTGCGGGGTCGCGAGGTTTCCGGTACCCAGGTGGATCATTCGATCCACGTGACGGGTGACGAATATGGTGGTTGCAAGCCGATCACCGGCACGGAATATGCCGGCTCCGAGCACTATGACGCCTTTTGTGGCGGTCATCGCCCGGAAGCCAGCCCGGAGAAAGTGACTGTGGGCCGTACCTGGAATCAGCAAATTGTGTCCGGCTCGGCGATCGGGCGTTCCTCGCGCGTCACCGGTGACGAATATGGCGCCTGCAAGCCGGTGAGCGGCACGGCCTATATCGGTCCGGATCAGTACGACCAGTTCTGCGACACGCAGGATTCGAGTGCGGCCGGTACGCGGGTGGCCGAACGTCATTCCACGCCGGGGCATTCGGTGTCCGGCAGCCAGCCGGGTTACGACAAGCGCGTCACCGGTACCGAACGGGGCGCCTGTCAGGACGTGTCCGGTTCCCCGTATGTGGGCGGTAACGAATTTGCCAAGAGCTGCGCCAGTGCCGCGAGCAGTCTCCATCCGCGTCTGCGCCCGGAAGGGATGGGCATGCAGGCCGCGCCGGCCCAGCCAGTGGCGCAAGCCGCTTCTCGCCCGATGCCCAACGCCGGGTTCAGTGTGGACACCCCGGCGCGGGTCGCCGCAGAGCGTCGGGAGCGCGTGACGGGGACCGCCTACGGCAGTAGCGGGAGCGTGACCGGGTCCATCAACAAGGCGATGGGTCTGGTGTCCGGCACCGAAGAGTTCCGGTATGGCGCCAGCAAGCAAGCAGCGGTCGTCGAGCCTGTGGAAGAAGGCGAGAAGGTCGGTGCCAACCGGGTGACCGTGAACGGCAGCAGCAATGGCGTCTCCATTACCGGCGACGACTGGGGGCGCGGTGACCACGTGACCGGGACCGAGGGCCTCTCGACGCGCCGAAACCAGACGCAGAAGGGCAATCCGCGTGGTGAAGGCCGCAGCGCGTATATCAATCGGGAACTCGAGCGCAAGGAAGTGCCCCCGAGCAGGATCACGGGTTCCTCCGGGAACAGCGACGCCGGTTCTCTGGTGACGCTGTCCGGCGGGGCGCGCGGTTAAGGACAGGCGAGGACTCTGAAGAACGTCATGGTGCGTGGTCGCCGCAAAAACAGCTCCATGGGCTCGCGCTTCGCGAAGTCCCGGATTGCGGCTGCGCGCGCAGCGGCGCCGAGCACTGCGGTCCCGGTGTCCGCGGTGCCGGCCTGCAGCTCGTCGTCTCCGGACATGACGCGTGAACTGACCGCGGGGCATGCGTTGGCGGATGTCCCGATGAACGAACGGCTGCACGCCTTCGAGCAGGGGTTCCGCGAGCGCTTTGCGCAGCTGGTTCCGGTGCTCAAGGAAGTGCATGCGCTGCAGCACGAGCGCGACTTCGAGGCGCGGGCGCAGGCGATCGTCGAGGAGCGCCTGGGGTACCAGCTGCCGCAGAAGGCGCTGGAGGATGCCTGGATCAACGATCTGGATACGCGCGAACTGTATCTGCACGGGACGTTCGAGCTGTTCGATCAGGTGGTCAACGAATACTGGGCGGGACGGGATGACCTGGTGGCCGAAGCGGATAGCGCGATTGCGTATTTCCTCGACTGCGACTTCCACGAAGTGGACATCTCGCCCTGCTCGGACGGGCGCCTGCTGGGCCTGCGGCGCTTCATCCTGCGCCTGCCCGATCTCGCGGTACGGGTGAAGAGCTACGCCGGGGCGCAGTTCGACATCGAGGAAGATGTGCGTCACTGGACCAAGCGCGAACTGCTGCGCTTTCGTGAGGGCCGGCCGACCACGGCCGATGTCCCCAGTCGCTATCTGAAGATTGCGGCGTACCACTACAGTGGCGCGGATCCGTTGCACCAGGGCTGCGCGGCGCACGGCAACAGCGAGCGCGATGCGGCGGACGGTGCCTTGCACCAGCTGCGCGCGTTTCGTCAGGCCATCGAGAACACCTACTGCTGTGGGGCCTCGGTCGACACGCTGCTGATCGGGGTGGATACCGATACGGATGCGATCAAGATCCACATCCCGGACGCGGACACACGGATGAGCCTGTATCGCTTCGTGGAAAGCGCGGAGTTGTACCGGGCGACGCAGGGGCTGGACGAACAGACCGCATCGCTGCGGGTGTATCAGGCGATCCAGGACACGATTCACCAGCAGGGCTGGGGGCGCGGTAACGGCGCGCCGCATGAAGGGATGCTGCGCCTGATCTCGCGGCTGCTGCTGAGCAATATTTCGCAGCTGGATTATGTGGCGCGCTATCACGGAGGCCATTACGCCGATGTCGGCCACCGCGAGCGTGTGATTATCGTCGGCCAGGAAATCGAGGAGATGCAGGTTCGCAACTTCGCATACTTCGCTCACCTAGAGACGATGGAAGAGGGCGCCGAGGGGATGGATGTCGGCGTGAACAAGATTTTTCGCAAGCTGAATGTCGAGCGCGGCCTGCCAATTCCGGTGGTGGTGCATTACCGCTACGACCGCAAGGTGCCGGGATCGCGGGAGCGGGTCGAGGCGCGTTGTCGCCGAATTCGCAACACGATCATGGATCGCTATCGCGACCTGGCTGAAAAGGGCCTGATCGGCTGCCACATGGTGATCCGCGACAAACGCAGCGGAAGCCGTCTGGAACCACTGGCCGCCTGACGCACACGGGAACGGGAATGAAGATCTGCAAGGTTGAGAAGACGCTGGTTTCGACCAACCGCATCCGCGATCTGGGGCACCGGCCGTTGCTGGTGGTTCAGGAAAAGGCGGGTGGGCCGCGCACCGTGGCGGTCGATGCGGTCGGGTGCGTGCCCGGGGACTGGGTCATCGTAGTGGGCAGCTCGGCGGCGCGCGAAGCGGCCGGTGACAAGTCCTACCCGAGTGACGCGACGATCGTCGGGATCATTGATTACTGGGAGGAGCAGTAGCTCCATGGAAATCATGCAGGTGCAGGATGAGCTGGTGGTGACCCGTCGCGTCGACGGGTTGAGCACTATTTCCCTGCGCGTGCTGGTCGACCAGAAGGGTGCGCTGAGTGTGGCCGTGGATCCGGTCGGGGCGCATCCGGGTAACTGGGTATTCACCATCAGCGGGTCGGCCGCGCGGCTCGCGTTGGACGACAAAACTATCCAGACCGATCTCACGATCGGCGGCATCATCGACCACTGGGACGATGGTGGTAAGAAGACGGAAGGGTCGAAGGACGTGGCAGGACAAGACCAGACCGATGCACAGCGCTCTGCTGGTTCCCGCAAGGCGGCGTGAGCGTCATTTTTGTTTTAAAAAACCGTAAATCCAGGAGAGAAGACAATGGCAACTGAACGTTTTGGTGTGGCGCTGGGCATGATCGAGACCCGTGGTCTGGTACCGGCGATTGAAGCGGCCGATGCAATGACCAAGGCCTCCGAAGTGCGTCTGATCGGTCGCCAGTTCGTCGGTGGCGGCTACGTGACCGTGCTGGTCCGTGGCGAAACCGGTGCCGTGAACGCCGCTGTGCGTGCCGGTGCGGATTCCTGCGAGCGTGTCGGTGACGGCCTCGTGGCCGCGCACATCATCGCCCGCGTGCATTCCGAAGTGGAAAGCATCCTGCCCGAGCAGGTTGAAAAGTAAATCATCAGTAACGCTTGATAGGAGTTGAGTAATGGCTAGCGAAAACTTTGGTGTGGCCCTCGGCATGATCGAGACCCGTGGTCTGGTGCCGGCGATCGAGGCCGCGGACGCAATGACCAAGGCCTCCGAGGTGCGTCTGATCGGGCGTCAGTTCGTGGGTGGTGGTTACGTGACCGTCCTGGTCCGTGGCGAAACCGGTGCCGTGAACGCCGCTGTGCGTGCCGGTGCGGATTCCTGCGAGCGTGTCGGTGACGGCCTGGTGGCTGCGCACATCATTGCTCGCGTCCATTCCGAGGTGGAAAACATCCTCCCGGAAAAGCCGTAACTCACGGCGGCCGAACCCCGTCGGGCCCGGATCGGGCCCGACGGCTTTTTCATGAAGAGGTAGATGATGGCTAACGAAATTTCTGGTGTGGCCCTTGGCATGATCGAGACCCGTGGTCTGGTCCCGGCGATCGAAGCCGCGGATGCGATGACCAAGGCCGCCGAAGTGCGCCTGATCGGTCGTGAATTTGTCGGTGGCGGTTACGTGACCGTCCTGGTCCGTGGTGAAACCGGTGCCGTGAACGCCGCTGTGCGTGCGGGCGCGGATTCTTGCGAGCGTGTGGGTGACGGCCTGGTGGCTGCGCACATCATTGCTCGCGTGCATTCGGAAGTGGAAGGGATCCTGCCGACGGCACCGACTGCCGGCGGTTCGGCCAGCTGAGGCGACATCCATGTCCGATCCACGGATCGTGGGGTACCTGAACCGGGCGGTGGCACACGAGCTGTCGGCGGTGCAGCAATACCTGGCCCAGGCGCGGTTGACCGCGATGTGGGGGATGACTGACGTAAGCGACTGCCTGCGTCGGGACGCCCAGGAAGAGCTGGATCATGCGGATCGCTTCATGACTCGCATGTTCCACTACGGGGTGGCGCCGAACGGTAGCCAGCTGGCGCCGGTGCGGCTTGGTCGCTCCATGGCCGAGCTTTTGGCGCACTCGCGCGAGCTGGAGATGGAGGCGATTCGTCTGTACGACGAAGCAGCCGTCTATTGCCGGCGCGTCGGTGCGGTGGATGATGCGGCGCTGTTCGAGAGCATCCTTGAGGATGAACTGGAACACGTGCGCGAGATCGATGCCCAAGGCAGCACCGCGTGACGAGCGCGGACGCGGCAACACAAGCGGAGTAGGCAATGGCGGATACCGATCTCGTGGTTCCGGCCGGGTGGGAACCCGGCAAGGGGACCTCGGCGTCCATGAGCAAACAGTTCACGTTCGACCGCTACGGCATCACGCGGAAGTTTCTAGACCACGTGGCCGAGCTGTCGGAGCAGGATGGTTATCATCCGAACATCAGCTTCGGCACGACCTACGTGAACATCACGATCGACGCCCGTGATGGCGAACAGCTTGGGGAAGGCGACAAGGCCTTTGCCCTTGAAGTCGACCGCCTGGCCGATGCCACCACCGGCTGAGCCGGGGGATTCTTGATGGGCCGGGTTGAGCCCGGTCCCCTTCCGCAGGAGGCTGTTGCGTGGGTTCGAGGGTAATCGCGGTAGTCAATCAGAAGGGCGGCACTGGCAAGACCACCCTGACCATGAACCTGGCCGCGGGGCTGGCCCGGCGGGGCCGCACGCTGGTGGTCGACGCTGACCCTCAGGGTTCGGCCGGTCAATGGGCCCGCATGGCCTCCGAGGATCGTCCGTTTGCGGCGTCGGTGTTTGCGGTTGCCGGGCCCCTCGACCGCGAGTTGAAGGCCCTGCGCAAGGACTACGACCACATCGTGGTGGATTGCCCGCCGACGCTCGAGGGCGGGGCCGTCACCGGTGCCCTGGCGGCCGCGGACGAGGTCCTGATCCCGGTGCTTCCGTCGCCGGTGGATCTGTGGGGTAGCGTCCGTATGGGGCGCGGGCTCGAAGAGGCCAAGCTCAGGAATCCCGCCCTGCGCCCCTACATCGTGATTAATCAGCTCGAAGTCCGCAGTGCGCTGTCGCGTGCGATGAAACACGCACTGATGGAGATCGACATCCCCGCCCTGGAGCAGTCGCTCCGCCGGCGGGCCATATATCGGCGTTCTGCGCTGGAAGGCTGTTCCGTCTTTGATCTGGGCAAGCCGGGCGAGGCGGCGGCGGCGGAGATCGAAGCCATCATCGAGGAGGTGTCGCAATGAGCAATCTGCAAGACAAGCTGGCAGCCGGCGTGCGCAGTGCGCGCGAGGACCAGGACAAGGACAAGAGCCCGGACAACACGGCCACGGCCGACGCGCCGGCCGCGGCACAGAAGGACACGAGCCAGGAGCCGGCGAGCAGCAGCCCGCGGGCTGCCGCGAGTACCAAGGCGGCCGCCACCAAGAAGGCGGCGACCACGACCCGCAAGGCTCCGGCCCGCAAGGCGGCCACGGCGCGCAAGAAGCCGGCAGCGACGAGGAAGACGGGGACGACCGCCCAGTCGACCCAGGCCAAGGCAACCCCGGGCCGGAAAAAGCCGGCTGCAAAGAAGGAGCCGAAGGCGAACAAGGGCGGCAACGCGTTGCATCCGGATCGGGTTTGGCCTGACTGACGCCGATGCGTGCCGGTGGCCGGGGCTTGCGCCCCGGCCTTTCTGATTGAGGAGTCGAAACATGCAGGACGAACTACGCGATCACCTGATCACCGAGGAGCCTTACTATCAGTCCACGGCGGATGAGGTGGAGCTGTACGAGGCTGCCTATTCGGTGCGCATGCCGATGATGCTCAAGGGCCCCACGGGTTGCGGCAAGACGCGCTTTGTCGAGCACATGGCCTGGAAGCTGCGCAAGCCGCTGATTACCGTCTCGTGTAATGAGGACATGACCGCCTCGGATCTGGTGGGGCGCTATCTGCTGGATGCCAACGGCACGCGCTGGCAGGACGGCCCGCTGACCCAGGCGGCACGCCACGGGGCGATCTGCTACCTCGACGAGATCGTCGAGGCGCGCCAGGATACGACCGTCGTGATCCACCCGCTGACCGACAATCGTCGCATGCTCCCGCTGGAGAAGAAGGGCGAGATGGTCGAGGCGCATCCGGATTTTCAGGTGGTGATCTCGTACAACCCGGGCTATCAGAGCCTGATGAAGGATCTGAAGGAGTCGACCAAGCAGCGCTTCGGCGCGCTGGACTTCAACTACCCGGATCACGCAACCGAAACGCGGATTGTGGTCCACGAAGGCGGGGTCAACGAGGACATGGCCAGCAAGCTGGTCAGCGTCGCGGAGCGCGCGCGCAATCTGAAGGGCCACGGGCTGGACGAGGGGATCTCGACCCGCATGCTGGTGTACGCCGCGTCGCTGATTGCGAAGGGAGTCGCGCCGCTGGCCGCCTGCCGCATGGCCCTGGTGCGTCCGATCACGGACGATCCGGACATGCGCGACGCCCTCGACTCCGCCGTCACGACGTTCTTCTAGGCGCGTGCGCCGGACACGATGAGCATCCATCTGGAGGAATACCAGGACCTCCTCGAGGACCTCGGGGGGCAGGCCGCCGAGGTACTCGAGGCCTCGTGGCAGGAAGCGACGCGGGCCTTCAGTACGGGTGGTCTGAAGCGCTACTACCTGGAAGGCGCACGCAGCCTGCACTCCCTGGGGCGAGGTTCGGAGATGGTCGTGGCCTTCGTCCAGGAGGCGCCGGATCTGGCGCAGGAGCTGGGCGAGGATGCGGTCGGAGAGCTGGTGAGCTCGGCGATCAAGATGTACTCCAAGACGAGTGGGGCGGTCATTACCCTGCTGATCTCCACCAGCCCGATTGCGGCGCGACGCCTGGGCGACCTGCGCCTGTTCGGGGGATATCTGCGCCTGGTCGACAACCTGCTGGGGCAGGCGCCACGCGGCGTTCGGCCGATGCTGGAACGCCTCGACGAGTTGCTTTCGCAACTGACGCTGGGCGGGTTGCGCCGTTGGGCGACCTGGGGCGCGCAGGCCCACCGTACCGACCTCGAGGAACAGATCGCTTATTTTGGTCTGGAATCGCCCGAGTCCCGTTCAGTATTCCAGAAGGAGCGACGCGGCACGCTGTTCGTGGATGTGCAGCGGCGCATCAACCTCTACCTGCGTTCGCTCTGGGCGCGCGATTTCTTCATGCGGCCGACGAGTGGCGACTTCGAGTCGCGCGAGGGCTACAAGCCCTATATCGAGGGCTTCACGATCTTCCTGCCGGATGCCTTCGACGACTGGGAAGGCCTGACCGGGCTCGATCTCTACCGTGCGGCGGCGGCCCATGCCGCGGCCCATGTGGTCTACACGCGGGAAATGCAGCCAGAGGAGGCGCCGCGCGGCGTGACCGGCGTGCTGACCGAGTTGTTCGAGGATGCCCGCGTGGAGGCCCTGGCAAGCCAGGGTTTCCCGGGTTTGCGCAACCTCTGGACACCCCTGCATACCGCGACCCCGGACGACGGTGAAGCGCCGCAGGCCCTGCTGGCCCGCACCGCACGGGCCCTGCTGGACCCGGACTACCGCGACGACCATCCGTTCGTGACCAGGGCCCGTGCGGCGCTGGCCGAACGGACGGAGGATCTCGAGGCCCCCGGCCTGGCGCGCGCCCTGGCCGAGGCCCTGGCGCCGGAATTTCCGGAACAGGGCTACATGAACCCGCGGCAGGTCGCGCCGGATGTGCTCTACCGTGACGACAATCGCTACATGTGGGCGTTCGGGCGCGAGGAAGACGACTTCGAGACGCTGATGGCCAGCGGTTCGAACCAGGAACGCGTCTACGTGACCCCCATGGAGATGATCAACACCCTCGATGTCCCTGGCGCTGGGGACGATGCCCAGATGATCATGGTGCTGGCGACCGAATGGTTCCGGGACGGCGAAGAGGAAAGCATCAACCAGCAGGAGGGCAAGGAGCCGATCTCGCTGCCCTACCACTACCACGAGTGGGACTACCAGATGCAGCTGGAACGGCCGCACTGGGTCACCCTGCTGGAGCGGCGTCCGCAGAAGGGCGACGTGGCCGAGATCGACGCGATTAACGAAAAGCACAAGCCGCTGATCTCGCGCCTGAAGTTCCTGATCGAGGCGATGCAACCGCAGGGCGTCCAGCGCCTGCGCAAGCAGGCCGAGGGCGACGAGCTGGACTTGAACGCGCTGGTCGATGCACAGATCGATCTGCGCATGCGGCGGCAGCCCGACGAGCGCATCTACGTGCGCAATATCCGCCAGGTTCGCGATCTGTCGGTGCTGGTGCTGCTGGATCTGTCCGAGTCCACCAACGAGATGGTCCAGGGTACGGACACCAGTGTGGTTCAGCTGGCGCGCGAGGCTACCGCTCTGCTGGGCGGGGCAATCTCCAAGATTGGCGATCCCTTCGCCATCCACGGCTTTGCCTCGGATGGTCGCCACGATGTCGAGTACTACCGCTTCAAGGACTTCGGCGCCCCCTACGACGATCACGCCCGGGCACGACTGGCCGGGATGAAGGGGCAGCTTTCCACTCGCATGGGCGCGGCCGTTCGGCATGCCGGGCATCTGCTGCAGCAACAGGGGACGCAGAAGAAGCTGTTGCTGATCGTGACCGACGGCGAGCCGGCGGATACCGATGTGCGCGACCCGCAGTACCTGCGTCAGGACGCGAAGCGTGCGGTGGAAGAAGTGGGCAAGAACGGCGTCTACAGCTTCTGTATCAGCCTGGACCCGAACGCCGACGAGTACGTCGAACGGATCTTCGGGGCACAGCACTTCATGGTGCTGGATCGTATCGAACGGCTCCCGGAAAAGCTGCCGATGCTGTACGCCGGTCTCACCCGGTAGGGGTCACGGGTACTAGCATGGCCAGGAAAGGGACCGGCACGACACCGCAGAAGGAGTCCGGCCTTCCGCAGGTGATGCTGAAATCCGAACTGCCGGCGCACCTGATCCGGCACGCCACCCTGCGCCAGCTGCAGGTGTTCGAAGCGATCGTGCGCCTGGGTAGCTTTACCCGCGCGGCGGAAGAGCTCTACCTGACCCAGCCCACCGTCTCCATCCAGATCAAGAAGCTCTCCGGCGCCCTCGGCCTGCCGCTGTTCGAGTACGTTGGGCGCAAGGCCTTCCCCACCGAGGTCGGGCTGTTGCTGTACGACACCTGCCGCGAGATGCTCGGCGCGCTGACCAACCTGGAGATGAAGCTCGCGGAGATGCACGGGCTCAAGCGGGGGCGGCTGCGCCTGGCGGTGATCACCACCGCGCAGTACTTCGCGCCGACGATCCTCGGGCAGTTCGCCAAGCGCTATCCGGACATTGAACTGTCGCTGGAGGTCAGCAACTTCGACCGTGTGCTGCAGCGCCTGGCCAACAACGATGACGATCTGTACATCATTGGACACGTGCCCGAACGGCTGACCGACATCGCGGTGTATCCGTTCGCGCCGAACCCGCTGGTGGTGATGGCCAGCCGCGATCACCCGCTGGTCGGACAGCGCAACATCCCGATCGAACGCCTGGAACAGGAGACGTTCCTGATGCGCGAGCCGGGCTCCGGGATCCGCGAGGCAACCCTCAAGCTGTTCCAGGAGCACGGGATCAGCCCGACGGTGCGCATGGAGCTCGGCTCCAACGAGGCGATCAAGCAGGCGGTGATCGGCGGCCTGGGGATTGCGGTGCTGTCGTTGCACACCCTCAGCGCGGAGGGGGCGGGCGGGCCGGTAGCACTGCTGGATGTGGAGCACTTCCCGATTCACCGCCAGTGGCACATCGTTCACCCCAGGCAGAAGGTCCTGTCGGTGGTCGCGCAGACCTTTCTCGACTTCGCGATCCAGGACGAGGCGCGCGTGCGCGGCCAGGTCGAGGATCTCCTTGCGGCCTTCAAGGCCCAGGCGAGCTGACCACAAGCGGTCATTGCAAGCGCAGCGGCCCGATCTGCCGGGGGGCGCTGGCAGCGGCGGCATTCGGGGCGGGTCCGGAATGACAGGCCCGGGAGCGTACCTTACAATTCACGGATTACCCGGCCGCTAACGGCCGAACTCGGAGATCAGTCAGTGACCACGAGCAGCCGACCGCGTATCAGCGGCACCCAGTTCATCAACGCCGACCAGGCGCCGCGCGCGCGCCTGAGCCTGAGCGCCTCGCACCGCGACCAGCACCATCCGGTGACCGGGACCGGCGGTGATCCCCGGTTCGGCGCGATCGATACCCCGGCCAACGAGAGCTGCGTGGTCTGTGCGCCGGCGACCCGCCGACTGGCCGAGGAACTGTTCGAGGGCTGGAACGCGGCCCTGCAGACGGGTGACGCGCGCAAGGTCGCCGAGCGCTATGCCGAGGACGCTGTTCTGCTCCCGACCGTCTCCAACGTCCCGCGCACCACGCACGCCGAGATCCAGGACTACTTCGAGCACTTCCTGGAGAAGAAGCCCTTTGGGACGATCAACACCCGCAACGTGAAGCTTGGCTGCAACAAGCTCACCGATGCCGGCACCTACACCTTTCGCGTGACGGATGGCGGTGAGACCAAGGAAGTCCCCGCGCGCTACACCTTCGTCTACGAGAATCGCGACGGGGGATGGAAGATCGTCCATCACCACTCCTCGATGATGCCGACCGCCTGAAGAGGGTGTCTCCCCAGTCCGGAGGCCTTTCGGGCCTCGGGCACCGCTTAACGTGAGTTGACTGTTCTCAACGCTCCCGGCTTCGCTCCAGCGCCCGCGCGAGCTTGATGCCGCTCGAAATCAGGCCGACGTGGCTGAACGCCTGCGGGAAGTTGCCGAGGAAAGCGCCGCTAGCGGGGTCGATCTGTTCCGGGAGCAGACCCAGCGCATTGGTGCGGTCGCACAGGGAGTCGTACAGCGCCTGGGCCTCCTCCAGTCGACCCTGCCCGACCAGATTGTCGACCAGCCAGAAGCTGCACAGCACAAACGCACCCTCGTGCCCGGGCAGTCCGTCCGGGGATTCCTCCGGCAGATAGCGGTAGAGCAGGCCGTTGCCGGCACCCAGGCGCCGGACGACGGCCTCGGTAGTGGCCACCATCTTCGGGTGATCCGCGGGGATGACGCCGCGTCCGGGTAGTGCCAGCAGACTCGCGTCGATGCCGCCGCCGCCCAGATGTTCGGTCAGGCTCTGGAGTTCGGGGTCCCAGGCCTGTTCCAGGATCGCCTCGTGGATCTGCCGCGCCTCGGAACGCCAGAGCGCACTGTCGCCTTGCACGCCGTTGCTCTCGGCCAGCGCGGCCCCGCGCTCCAGCGCGACCGCGCACAGGGCGGCGGAGTAGGTAAACGGTCGTCCGGCTGTGCGGACCTCCCAGATCCCGTGGTCGGGGTTTTTCCATTCGGTCTTGGCGGACTGGACCAGGCGCCGCAGGCGCTGCCACAGGTGATCGTCCAGCGTGCCGCCCCAGCGTACCCAGCGCCAGGCGCAATCGAGGATCTCCCCGAACACGTCATGCTGGCGCTGTTCGACCGCGCCGTTCCCCCAGCGCACGGGCCCCGAACCACGGTAGCCCTCCAGTTCGGGATCGCTGCGCTCCGGTTGCGGGAGGTGGCCGTCCACGTCGTACAGCACCCGGGGCCAGCCCGCGCGATCGACGGCGTCCAGGGCCCAGCCGATAAACCCGGCGGCCTCGTGGGTCATGCCGATATCGCTCATCGCATACACCGAGAACGCCGCATCGCGGATCCACGCGTAGCGGTAATCCCAGTTGCGCGGGCCGCCGATCGCCTCCGGCAGGGAGGATGTCGGTGCCGCGATCATGGCCCCGGTCGCGGTGTAGTCCATCTGCTTGAGGGTGACAGCCGAGCGGCGGACGAGGTCCTCGCGAGGCCCTTCATAGCTGAAGTGCGTCATCCAGCGTCGCCAGACCAGCAGGGTGGCCTCGAGCAGGTCCTGCGGAGTGCGGGGCTGGAACCGATGCGTATGCGGCCCCCACCCGAGGAGCACGTGATGCTGCTCCCCGGCCTCCAGTTCATGCAGGCTGTCCGCGTCCTCCAGCGGCAGGGACGAGCTCAGGGCCAGTTCCAGGTCGGGCTGGCGGTGCAACGCCAGGCCCAGCCCGGCCCCGTGCGGATACAAATCCGCCCCGCCCCGGGGAGTAACGCGGACCCGCAGGTGTACCCGGCCCTCCAGCACCTCAATCCGGCGAAGCAGCTCATTCCGTCCGGCGGGTGCGTCCTCCGAGAGGTCTGCCCCTGCGCGCAGGGGCAGACAGTCGGTCACCCGGACGCGCCCCTCTGGTCCGGTCATCTCGGTGATCAGGACGGCGGTATCCGGAATATAGCGCTGGTGCGAGGTGACCAGGGGTTCCGGGGCCACGGTGAAGGCGCCGCCGCGTTGATGATCCAGCAGCGCGCAGAACAAGGGTTCGGAGTCAAAGCGGGGGACGCACATCCAGGGGATGGTCCCGTCGCGACCGACCAGGGCGGCAGTCGTGCAGTTCCCGATCAGGCCGTGCTCCTCGATCGGCAGGTAGCCGTCAATGCGGTTTACGGGGCGGTCGGATACGGTCACTGGATCACTCCTTTGACATGGACGGTTGGCCGGGCAGGCAGGAGGGGGCAGGCGCGTCCAGGATCACGACGGACTCGCCGGGCAGCTCCAGGGCGTCCGGACCCACCACGATACCTGTATCGGACTGGAGCAGGAGGTGCCCGGCCGCGACGCCCGGGCACGCCAGCCGTTGCGGGGCAGGGTGCAGGTTGCACACCACCCGCAGTCCCGACCGGTGCACGATCAACCAGCGTGCCGCCTCGTCGAAATGCGCCTCGATCGCCTCCAGACGGTCGTCGCCGAACGCCGAGTGGGCATGCCTCAGGGCGATCAGGGCCCGGTACCACTGCAAGATGTCGGCATGCGGCTCGCGTTCGAGCTCGTCCCAGTCCAGGCGGGATTGTTCGAAGGTCTCGATGGATTGCGGGTCCGGGACGTTGCCGGGATCGGTGCCCCGGCGGAAGGCCGCGAACTCGCGCTGGCGGCCTTCGGTCACCGCGCGCCCCAGGTCGGCGTCCGTGTGATCGGTGAAATACAAAAACGGCGTCGCGGCCGCCCATTCCTCCCCCTGGAACAGCATGGGCACAAAGGGACTGGTCATCACCAGGGCCGCTCCAATCTTCAGTAGTCCCGGCGAGACGCCTTCACTGATTCGGTCCCCCAGGGCCCGATTGCCAACCTGGTCGTGGTTTTGCAGGCAGCCGATGAAACGCCGGCCGGGCAGGTCGGAGGCCGGTCGCCCGTGGGTACGCCGGCGATAGTGGGAGTAGCGCCCGTCATAGACGAGGCCTCGCGTCAGCGCCCGGGCGACATCCGCGAGGCGTCCGAAGTCCGCGTAGTACCCGTCGGATTCCCTGGTCAGCAGGGCATGCAGTGCGTGATGGAAGTCCTCGTTCCACTGCGCGTCCAGCCCGTAGCCGCCGGCCTCTACCGGCCGCGCCACGCGCGGGTCGTTACGGTCGTTCTCCGCGATCACCACCAGATGCCGCCCGAGCGCCCGCCCCAGGCGCTGCACCTCGGCGGCGAGTTGCTCCAGGAAATGGGTGGCCGAGGTATCGACAATCGCGTGTACCGCGTCGATGCGCAGGCCGTCGAGGTGGTAGTCGCGCAGCCACATCAGGGCGTTGGAGATGAAGAAGCGGCGCACGCTATCGCTGTCGGGGCCGTCGAGGTTCACGGCGTCGCCCCACGGGGTTTGGTAGTGGTCGGTGAAATAGGGGCCGAACTGCGCCAGGTAGTTGCCATCCGGTCCGAGGTGGTTGTAGACCACGTCCAGCAGCACCGCGATGCCGCGGCGGTGGCAGGCATCCACCAGCCGTTTCAGGCCATCGGGGCCCCCGTAGGCGTGGTGCGGTGCGTACAGGTCGACCCCGTCGTAGCCCCAGCCGCGCTCGCCGGGGAATGCCGCCACCGGCATCAGCTCCAGGTGGGTGATGCCGAGGTCGACCAGGTGATCGAGGCGGTCGATCACGCCGTCGAAGCTGCCTTCCGGGGTAAAAGTGCCGACGTGGATCTCCTGGATCACCGCCGCAGCCAGCGGCGGCGCCTGCCAGCCGGCGTCGTTCCAGACGAAGCGGGAATGCTCCAGCCAGCGCGACGGGCCGTGCACGCCCTGCGGCTGCCAGGCGGAGCGCGGGTCGGGGAACGGGCCGTTGCCGTCGACGCGGAAGGCATAGTCGCTGCCGTGCACCACCCGCGAGGTCTGCAGCGACCACCAGCCGTCCGCGCGGCGGTCCATTGGCATGCGGCTGCCACCGCACTCCAGTTCGACCTGATGCGCCTCGGGGGCCCACACGCTAACGGTGGTCATGACGTGGCCTCCTCGCGTTCGAGCAGGGCCACCGGAAACGCATCGAGGATCTCCGCGACCGGGTAGTCGCCGCCTTGCAACGCCGCGCCGGACAGGCGGTTGTGCCAGGTGCCGGGTGGAACCGCAAGCCGGGTGCCGCCCCAGTCGCCCGCCAGCCCGAGTGTCAGGCGCGGCACCAGCACCAGCGCCCCTTCGCCGCGCAGGTAGGCGACCGCGTGCCCGGCGCGTTCGCCGCTGGCGCGCAGCGGGGTACAGGCCGCATCCGGGCGGAACCACTCCGGGTGGCGGCGGCGCAGGGCCAGGGCCTGGTGCACCACCCACTGCTTGGGCAGGCCCTCGTCGCCGCGGGCGTTGATCTGTGCCGGCGAGAGGTGCGCGAGTTCCTCCAGCAGGCGGGTCCGCGTGTCGAAGTCCACCGGGCGGCGGTTGTCCGGGTCGACCAGGCTCAGGTCCCACAGCTCGCTGCCCTGGTAGATGTCCGGGATGCCCGGTGCGGTGAGCTTGATCAGGGTCTGCGCCAGGCTGTTGGTGCGGCCGGGGCCGACCAGCGGCTGCAGGAACGACTCCAGCGATTCGCGAAACCCCGGGTCGTCCAGGGTGCCGGCCACGAAATCGCGTAGGGCCTGCTCGTAGTCCTCCTGCGGATGGGTCCAGCTGGTGTGCTGCTTGGCCTCGCGTGAGGCCTTTTCCATGTAGGCCGTCATGCGCTCGGCGTCGATCGGCCAGGCACCGAGCAGCGTCTGGTAGTACAGGTACTCGGTGGCCGGGTCCGGCCACCCGCCACTGCGGTGGCAGGCGTTGTGACGCATCCAGCGACGCACGCTCCTGGCCCAGGCCTCCGGCATCTCGGAGAGCAGCAGCAGGCGGGCGCGTACGTCCTCGCTGCGCTTGGTGTCATGGGTTGAGGTGGCCAGCATCGCCTCGGGGTGCAGCGCCCGGGCCCGGGCGCTGGCCTCGTGGAACTCGTCCACCGACAACCCGAAGCTTCCCGGGTCGCCGCCGACCTCGTTGAGTGCCGTCAGGCGGTGGAAGCGGTACAGCGCGGTATCCTCCACGCCCTTGGCCATCGCCGGGCCTGTCAGCTGCTGGAAGCGCAGGGCGAGCTCGGTCTCGCGCTCGCCCGGGATGCTTAGCAGGAGCAGGTTGCGCAGGAACTGCAGCAGCTCGCTGTCCAGCTCCGGGCGGCGCTCGGCGGCCTGCTGGATCGCGGTCTCCACGCAGCCGACGTCGGCCGCCGTCACGCCGCCTTCGCGTGGGGTGACATAGGTGCGGTAGACCGGGAAGCAGGCCGCCGCCTCCAGCAGGGCGAGGTACAGCTCGTGACGGGTGTAGTCGCGGTGGCGGCGGTGGCGTTCGCAGATATCCACGAACAGCGAGCTCAGGCGATTGAGTTCGCTGCCGAGCAGGTCCTTGAGTATCTGTCGCTTGGATTCGTAGATCAGTCCCGGGTAGTCGGCCTCCTCGCCGGTGAGCTCCGCGAACAGCCGTGTCAGCGGGGTCTCGCCGGCCGGGTCCGCGAACAGCCCCTGCACGCGGTTGAGGAAGTCGTAGCCGGTGGTGCCGGCGATTGGCCAGTCGTCCGGCAGCTGCTCGCCGGGCTCGAGGATCTTCTCGGCGACGATCCAGGTGTCCGGACAGGCGCGGTGCAACTGGCTGAAGTACTGCCGGGGGTCGCGCAGTCCGTCCGGGTGGTCGACCCGCAGGCCGTGCACCGAGCCTTCCGCCACCCAGCGGACCGGCAACGCATGCACGGCCTGGAAGACCTCCTCCTTCTCCTGCCGCAGCCCGGCCAGGTCGTTGATGTCGAAGAACCGCCGGTAGCCAAGGTCGCGGCCGGCGGTGCGCCACCAGGCCAGCCGGTAGTTCTGCTTCTCGATCAGCGCATCCAGGGCATCGGGGTCGGCGTTGATCCGCTCGACCTCGGTCGCGATCGCCTCGGCGGCCGCCGGGTTCTGGCGGGTCGTGTCGTCCAGAAGCTGGCGGATCACGTCCTGGTCGCGGTGGCGCCGTTGCACCGAATGGTGTGCGATCAGATGCGGCTGTGGCAGGCGTGCACAGGATTCCGCGAGAAAGCCCAGCAGTTCGATACCCGTGGCGCGACAGGCGCGGGCGAGCAGCTCGTTGAGAGAGGAGGGGTCCAGCGGGAAGCGGTGCTCGTAATAGGCGAGGTCGAACAGCCCGGCGCCATATTGCAGGCGGATCTCGCCGGCCTCGAGGACACGGCCGTAATGATCGCCCAGCACCGGGAGCAGGACCTTGTTTGGCCAGCGCTCCTCCGAGGACTCCCAGTCGACGTCGAAGTACGTCGCAAACGGGCTGGACGGGCCGTTCTCCAGCACATCCCACCACCACGGGTTCTGGTCCCCGGCCACCGCCATGTGATTGGGCACGATGTCCAGTACCAGGCCCATCCCGGCCGCCGCCAGCGCCGCGCACAGGCGCTGGCGTGCTGGCTCGCCGCCAAGCTCTTCGTTGACGCGCGAGGGGTCGACCACGTCATAGCCGTGGGTGCTGCCGCGCACCGCCTGCAGGATCGGCGAAAGATAGACATGCGAAACCCCCAGCCGCGCGAGATAGGGAACAATCGCGGCAGCGTCGTCCAGCGTGAACCCCGGGTGCAGCTGCAGGCGACAAGTCGCGATTCGCTCGGGTTGGGCCTGTCGTCTCTCGCGGCCGTCCGCGGACCCCGCGCTTCCTGTACTGCTGATGGATCCCTGCATCGCCCTCCGTCCCGAAGGCAGGCCGGCCGGGCAATCCGGCCGCTAACCCGAATATGGACCACATCCCGAACGAAGGGAATCCGCATCGCCGGCCAACGACCAGAAACTGGGGCACGGCCGTCGGGATGGACCGCATGGCAGGAGGCAGGAGCTTCGCGGGGTGATGGGGTAAGCTTCCGGCATACCCCCACCCATGCGAAGGAGCTTCCGTATGCGTCGAGCGCTGGTCCTGCCCGCCTGTCTGGTCTCGTTGTTTTCCGTTGCGCTGGTTTCCGGGAATGCCCACGCGGCCGGGGCCGCGACACTGGTCCTGGAGGGCGATGAGTACGTGCTGGAGATGGAGGTCTGTGATTTCTCGGGTGAGTCGGATGACCGCTACCAGACGCTGGTGGCGCGCGCGGATACGGATCGCGGCCCGCTGCGGGTATTCGCCTCGCGCAATGCGGTTGCGGGGATGCTGACGCACTCGGTGTCGCTGCAGTTTGGGGACTTTCGTGCGGGTGGCGAGGTGCTGGAGGCCAATCGGACCCGCATGGGCCAGCAGTGGATTAGTGCCGCCGGAGGTGCTGCCGAGCCGCTGATCCAGATCGACGGCAGCGAACTGCAGGCCGACGGCCGATTCGCGGATATGGAGATGACGGGGGAGCCGGTGGACGGGCGCCTGACCGCGACCTGCGATCGCCGGTAGGCTTGGCGGGCCAAGCGCAGCCGTTGCATTATTTTCGGGTGGTTGGGCGCGCACCCGCCTGACCACCTGACGTATCGAGTTTCAGGAGGCGGCCGGAATGATCAAGGAGTCGGACTGGAAGCGGTTCAGCCGGTTGAAGGAAACCGCGCTGGATCGTTACTGCGAACGAGCCCTGGCCGATTGTCGGGCGACGATGGAACAGGACGACCGGTCGAATCACGAACGCTTTCTGGACCTGTACGAGCAAATGCGCGCAGCGGACAAGCGGCTTGCGTTCATCTTCGATGGCCACGCCCGCTCGAAGGCGCTGGACCAGTTCACGTGCATGCGGCGCGAGGGGCTGATCGAGGATGCGGAGCTGGCAGCGTTTACCGAAGAATTTGTCGAGAACACCCGGCCGCGGGGCGGGTAGTCTCTGGCTGGGTCGGGCGCCCAACGCGCAGGCGTATGCGCTGTATGCGAAGCGTCTCGGACCACCGGGCCGCATGCGCCCGCGCGTCCTTCACACAGCAACGCTCTGACCCCGGCGCCTCGCAGGTGACTGGAGCCGGTACCCAGATCGTCCCACAAGCCGCTCGAGCCCGCTCGCCGTGGTGTTGGATTGGGCGGTGAGCTTCGAGCCGATTGCCTGCCCCCCTGGTTTGCCGTGGTGGCCCTTTGCGAGCCGGGACGCTTTCAAGGGTTCGCGTAGGTGAAGGGCAGAAACCAAAAGGCCCGGCGGGTGCCGGGCCTTCGGGGTGGATCAGGAGGCGAGTCGCTTGTACTTGACCCGGTGCGGCTGGTCGGCCGCGGCGCCCAGGCGCTTGTGGCGGTCTTCCTCGTACTCCTGGTAGTTGCCGTCGAAGAACACCACGTTGCCGTCTTCCTCGAACGCGAGGATATGCGTGGCGATGCGGTCGAGGAACCAGCGATCATGCGAGATCACGATCACGGAGCCGGGGAAGTCCAGCAGCGCCTCTTCCAGCGCGCGCAGGGTCTCCACGTCCAGGTCGTTGGTCGGTTCGTCGAGCAGCAGGAAGTTGCCGCCGCTTTGCAGCAGCTTGGCCAGGTGCACGCGGTTGCGCTCCCCACCGGAGAGATCCTTCATGCGCTTTTGCTGGTCGGTGCCCTTGAAGTTGAAGCGGCCGACGTAGGCGCGTGACGGCATCTGGAAGTTGCCGACCTGGATGATGTCCTGGCCGTTGGAGATCTCCTCCCAGACGGTCTTCTCGTCCTGCAGGGCATCGCGGCTCTGGTCGACATAGGCCAGCTGCACGGTTTCGCCCAGCTCGATGGTCCCTTCGTCCGGTTGTTCCTGGCCGGCGATCATGCGGAACAGGGTGGTCTTGCCCACGCCGTTCGGGCCGATCACACCGATCAGCGCACCGCGCGGAACGGAGAGAGACAGGCCCTGGTAGAGCACGCGATCGCCGAAGTGCTTGGACAGGTTGTCCACCTCCAGCACCTTGTCGCCCAGACGCGGGCCCGGCGGGATGTAGATCTCCTTGGTCTCGGAGCGCTTCTGGTAGTCGGTGGAGGCGATCTCCTCGAAGCGCTTCAGGCGGGCCTTGCTCTTGGCACCACGGCCCTTCGGGTTGGAGCGCACCCACTCCAGTTCGGACTCCATCGCCTTCACGCGGGCCGCCTCGGATTTTTCTTCCTGCTTCAGGCGCTTTTCCTTCTGTTCCAGCCACTGCGAGTAGTTGCCCTGGAACGGGATGCCCTGGCCACGGTCCAGCTCGAGGATCCAGCCGGCCACATTGTCGAGGAAGTAGCGGTCATGGGTCACCGCAACCACGGTGCCCTGGAACTCCTGCAGGAAGCGCTCCAGCCAGGCCACGGATTCGGCGTCCAGGTGGTTGGTCGGCTCATCGAGGATCAGCATGTCCGGGTTGGACAGCAACAGCCGGCACAGCGCCACACGGCGGCGTTCCCCCCCGGAGAGGTTCTTCACGTCGGCATCCCACGGCGGCAGGCGCAGGGCGTCGGCAGCCACCTCCAGCTTTCGCTCCAGGTTGTGGCCGTCGGCGGCCTCGATCTTCGCCTCCAGCTCGCCCTGCTTCGCGGCCAGGGCGTCGAAGTCGGCCTCCGGCTCGGCATAGGCGGCATACACCTGATCCAGCTCGGCCAGGGCTTCCTTGACCGGGGCCACGGCCTCTTCCACGTTGCCGCGGACATCCTTGTTCTCGTCGAGCTGCGGCTCCTGCGACAGGTAGCCGATGTGGATGCCCGGCTGCGGGCGCGCCTCGCCGACAATGTCGGTATCCACGCCTGCCATGATGCGCAGCAGGGTAGATTTGCCCGCGCCGTTGTAGCCCAGCACGCCAATCTTGGCGCCCGGGAAGAAATTCAGGTTGATGTCCTTGAGGATGTACTTCTTCGGCGGGACGATCTTGCCCACGCCGTTCATGGTGAAGATGTACTGCGCCATGGTGCTCCTGCGACGAATTCGGTTTGGATGAGGGGGCTGGCCACTCGTGGCCCGCGCTGGGTCGGCACTTTACCATCCCAAGGGGGTCAGGGGCGTGTCTCGCGGCCTGCCAGGGTTCCACCGCGGGCGGTCCCCGCAACTCCGCGATCCGGGTAGGTGTGTGTCGAATGAAGCGATCAAGCCGTTCAACGAGCGGGTGGGGGTCTGGCACGCCCTGGAAACTCGGGTCGTCCCATGAATCGGGGAGCGCAGCGGCCCTGCGACGGTGCCCCATGCGACTGCGTCCCCTTCCTGCCATCCGGGACTGGACCCGAAGGCATCAAGCCGGGGCTCGAGGAATATCGGCGCGAAAGCCCCAGTACTCGGAATGCTGGACGGCACAGGCTCGGCGCAAGCTGCTACCATTCATGCAATGAGAAGGTATCACCGGGGGCGCGCGCACCAGGCCTTGCGCAGGGGCACGGCGCCCGCGCACAAGGCGCTGGATCAGCACCGGTTGATGCAGCAGCTGACCGGTCGCGCGCTTACCCGCGAGCAGTACGCGGAATCGCTTGCGGCCATGCACCGACCGCATGCCCGACTGGAGTGGCGGGTTCATGCAAGCCGCCATCATGCGGAGTCGGGATTCGAGCTGTCACCACGTCTCGCGCGACTGGAAGCGGACCTGGTCGAGTTGGGCCAGCCCGTCCCCCCGGTCTCGCAGAGGCCGCCGGACCTTTCGGATGGACGTGCGGCCTGGTGGGGCCGGGTTTACGTATTGGAGGGATCGCGTCAGGGCAGTGCGGTGATTGCCCGGTGCATCCATTCCAGCCTGGGCGATACGGTGCCTTGCCGTTTTTTCGGCGAGGCCATCGTGCCCGACGACTTTGGTCGCTTGCTGGCAACGCTCGACCGCGAGCTGGAAGTCGATGATGCTCTCGAGCAGGCCGTAGCAGGCGCCCGAGAGGCGTTCGCCGACTACCAGGCCGAGCTGGATGCTTTCGACAGCAGGAAACGCACTGTCGAAATGCGATAAATTCATTGCCCGCTGTCACTCCGCGAAGGAGATGAAGGATATGGACGAGCCGGAACTGGTCGCCGCGCTCGAGGCTTGCGAGCGCGAGCCGGTGCATATCCCGGGAGCGATTCAGCCGCATGGTGCGCTGATTGCCATGGACGAGCAGCTCCAGGAGGTTCGCCAGGTTAGCGCCAACCTCGAATCCATCCTCGGTGTGCGGGTGGCGGATGCGTTCGCCATGACACCCGAGCGGCTGTTCACGCGCCGCTGGCTCGATCAGATCCGCACCCAGCTTGAGTCCCCGAACCGTTACGGTGCGATGATCGTGTCGCTGCGGATCCGCGGCCGGTCACAGCGGTTTCGTCTGCTCTCGTATCGCAGCGGTGCGCGAGTGGTGGCCGAACTCGAACCGATTTCCGGCAATCCCGAGCGCTGGCTGTTTGGCGCCATGGCCGACTGGCAGACGGAGCTGTCCGGTCATACGACCCGTGACGGGCTGCTGCGGGCGCTCACCGCCCTGGTGCGCGAACTGGCCGGCTACGATCGGGTGATGATCTATCGGTTCGACGAGGACTGGAACGGCAGCGTTGTCGCCGAAAGCCTGTCCGCCGGGGCCGATAGCTACCTCGGCCACCACTTTCCCGCCAGCGACATACCGGCCCAGGTGCGTCAGCTCTACAGCATCAAGCACGTGCGTGACATCCCGGATGCATCGGCCGCAGCCGTGCCGCTCGTCCCCGAAAGCGACCCGGCCGATGATTCCGCCCTGGACCTGTCGCACGGCATCCTGCGCGCGGTCGCGCCGATCCATGTCACCTATCTGGCCAACATGGGCGTGGTCGCCTCGATGTCGATTGCACTGCATCTGGATGGTCGGCTGTGGGGACTGCTGGCCTGCCACGCGGCTTCGCCCAACATTCTGTCGCCGGCGCTACGTGATGCCCTGCGCGCCATGGTGCAGACGGCCTGTTTCCAGCTGGAACTGATACAGGCCCGCGACGACGCCGTGCTGATTCAGCGCGCCAATGAAAGCCGCGACGTCCTGGTCGACGAGCGGGGTGAGTTTCCCGAGCCGGAAGAACTGCTGGAGCGACACGGCAAGGACTGGCTCCAGGTGTTCCGGGCGAGTGGTGCGGTGCTGGCCGCCGGCGATCAGAGCGCCGGCGTGGGCACTGTGCCGGATGCCGAGTCGATCAATGGCATTGTCGCCTGGTTGAACAAGCATCGCACCGGCGAACTGGCCTGGTCGTCAAGCGAGCTCGGCCGGACCGGGCTGGGCGCGTTCTGTCAGCCCGCCCGGGCCGCGGGCTTGCTGGCGGTACCTTTGCCGATCCGGAATGCACGTCACGCCTGGCTGCTGTTCTTCCGGTCGGAGAAGGCCGAAACCCGTATCTGGGCCGGCAACCCGGAAAAGACCATCGACCGGCAAAGCGGCCGATTGTCACCGCGCGAGAGTTTCGCTTCCTGGAAGGAAACCGTGCGCGGACAAAGTGCCCGCTGGCTCTCGGTCGAACTGCGTGCGGCGACCGACCTGGCCAGCGATCTGGCCGTGCTGATCGCGGCCGGCGAGATCAGTCAGCTCAATCAGCGTCTCGAGCGTCTGGCTACCCGTGACCATCTCACCGGCCTTTGGAATCGCTATCGCATGGAGGGGGCGATCGAACAGGAGGTTGCCGCGGCCGAACGCTACGGTCGACCTTGCGCGCTGGTCATGTTCGATATCGACCATTTCAAGCGTTTTAACGACACCTGGGGACACGATGCCGGCGACGAGGTTCTGGTGAGAATTGCAACGACTGTCTCGACCCAGATGCGCGACACCGATCTCGCGGGTCGCTGGGGGGGTGAAGAATTCCTCGTACTGGCCGCCAACACCGATCTCGAGGGTGCGGCGCGTCTGGCGGAACGGCTGCGCGCGGCGATCGCGGCCCTGGAGATCCGCGACTATGGCCATGTGACTGCCAGCTTCGGCGTGGCGGTATACCGGGAGGGCGATCAGAGCCGCGACATCGTCAAGCGCGCGGACCTCGCCCTGTATGCCGCCAAGGAGGGCGGACGCAACCGAGTCGAAGTCAGCGCCGACTGAATCCGAACCTAGAGGCATGTGGGCGTTGGCCTTGGCGGGTCGGATCATGCTCGATATCGAGAAGACGTGTACGAAACGGGGATGACGCGGGGTTTATTCGCGCTTGCAGCCGCGACGTTTTGCCGTCGAATGGCGCCCTCGGGAGTGAACCCATGCCAGGCGGGGCCGGGGCGGCAGGCCGACCCGATTGGGCCGCTGCGGCGTCTCGGGGGAGGCGTTTACTGGTGGGGGTTGAAACCACGCCGGCGCAGCAGCGTCTTTTCGAGTTCGACCAGAGTGAACAGGATCAGGCCGAAGGCGAGGATGCGGGCCCATTCCTCGAGGCCGATGGCGGTGGTGCCGAACAGCAGCTGCAGTGGCGGGGCGTAGGTAAAGAGGCTCTGCAGTACGATCAGGATCCCGATTGCGACCAGGGCCGGTCGGCTGGCGACGAGGCTTGCATGGCTGAGAGCAGGCGCCAGAAGAGAACGGCTGGTAAGCATGAAGAACAGCTGCCCCATCACCAGGGTGTTGATGGCCACCGTGCGGGCGAACTCGTGTTCCGCCCCCTGCTGCTCCAGCCACAGGAAGTGGCCAAAGGCGCCGGCGACCAGCAGGGTGGACACGAAACTGACGCGCCAGAGCAGGAAGCCGGACAAGATAGGCGAATTGGGCGGGCGAGGAGGGCGTTGCATGACGCCCGGCTCGGTAGGTTCGAAGGCCAGCGCCAAGCCGAGGGTAACTGCGCTGACCATGTTGACCCATAGCACCTGCACCGGAGTTAGCGGCAGGGTCAGACCCAGCAAAATGGCAGCGACGATCGTGAAGGCCAGCCCCCCGTTGCTGGGCAGCAGGAACATGATCGCCTTTTTCAGGTTGTCGTAGACAGTTCGGCCTTCTTCGACCGCATTGGCGATGGAGACGAAGTTGTCGTCGGCCAGTACCATTGCGGAGGCCTCGCGTGCGGCCTCGGTGCCCTTCAGCCCCATGGCCACACCAACATCGGCGCGTTTGAGTGCAGGGGAGTCGTTTACGCCGTCACCGGTCATGGCCACCACGTCGCCGTGGCTCTGAATCGCGCGCACGAGGCGTAGTTTGTGCTCCGGTGTGGTACGGGCGAATACGTCGACGCGCTGGACTATCGCCTTGAGGTCATCGTCCGAGGTGTTGTCCAGTTCGTGGCCGACCACCACACCGCCTTTGGTGTTGATGCCCAGTTCGTCGGCGATCGCCCGTGCGGTGACGCCGTGATCGCCGGTGATCATCTTCACGCGGATCCCGGCTCCCTGACAGTGAGCCACCGCTTCGATCGCCTCTTCACGCGGCGGGTCGATGATTCCGCAGACAGCGACCAGGGTGAGCCCCCCGTTCTCGATGTCGCCAAACTCGAGCTCTCGACGGAGCCCTTCCATGCGCCGGGTAGCGAGAGCGAGCAGGCGCTGACCACGGGCGGCGACATCATCCATCCACTGTTGCCAGTGTTCGGAGTCCAGCGGTTCATCCTCATCTTTAGTGCGCTGGTGGCTGCACAGGGACAGCACGCGTTCTGGCGCGCCCTTGAGGAAGAGGAAGGCGTGACCCTCATGATCGTGGTGCAGGGTGGCCATGAACTTGTAGGACGATTCGAACGGGATCACGTCGTCGCGCACAAATTCCTTGTTCACGAGCTTCGGGTCCAGCCCGCCCTTCATCGCCGCGGTGATCAGGGCCCCCTCGGTGGGGTCACCCTCCATGGTCCAGGCGTCGTCCTTCGGGTAGACCTCGGCATCGTTGCACAGGAGGATGCCGCGCAGGATCTCCGCGAGCAGCGGGTCGGATTCCGGATCGGCCTCCTGGCCGTCGCGGGTAATCCCGCCGTGCGGCTCGTAGCCCACCCCGGTCAGCTCGTACTCCGCCGCGGTGGTGACGATGCTCTTCACCGTCATCTCGTTGCGGGTCAGGGTGCCGGTCTTGTCCGAGCAGATGGTGGTGACCGAGCCGAGGGTCTCCACCGCGGGCAGGCGGCGGATAATCGCGTGGCGCGCGGCCATGCGCTGTACCCCGATCGCCAGGGTGATGGTCATGATCGCCGGCAGGCCCTCGGGGATCGCCGCGACTGCGAGGCTGACCGCCGCGAGGAAGGTCTCCACCAGGTCGTAGTCGCGCACCCAGAAGCCAAAGGCGAAGGTGGCCGCGGCCAGTATGCCGATCGCCACCGACAGCCAGCGGCCGAACTGCGCGATCTGGCGCAGCAGCGGCGTCGTCAGGGTCTCCACCTCGCCGATCATGGTGGAGATGCGGCCGATCTCGGTATCGGCCCCGGTGCCGATCACCACGCCGCGCCCCTGGCCGAAGGCGACCAGGGTGCCGGAGTAGGCCATGCACCGCCGATCGCCCAGGTCGGCCTCGGCCTGCACCGGGTCGGTCTGCTTGTCGCTGGCGACCGATTCGCCGGTCAGCGCAGCCTCGTCGATGCGCATGTTGTGCGCGCCAGTCAGGCGCAGGTCCGCCGGGACGCGATCCCCCGCCTGCAGATAGACGATGTCGCCGGGGACCAGCTCTTCCGCCGGGATGCTGCGGCGCTGGACGTCGCGCAGCACCTGGGCGCGGGGCGAGAGCATCTGGCGGATGGCGTCCAGGGCCTTCTCGGCCTTGCCTTCCTGGATGTAGCCGATGATGGCGTTGATCAGCACCACCCCGAGGATCACGCCGGTATCCAGCCAGTGCCCGAGAAACGCCGTGCCGACGGCCGCGGCGATCAGCACATAGATCAACACGTTGTGGAACTGCAGCAGGAAGCGCTTCAGCGGGCCAGTACGCGCGGTCTCCGGCAGACGGTTGGGGCCTACCTGCTGCAGCCGTTCCTGCGCATCGCTGGATGCGAGCCCGCGATCACTCGCCTCCAGGTGCCGGAGCACCGCGTCGGTCTTCAGTGCGTGCCAGTCGCGTGACGGGTCGCGATCGCTCATGCGTCTCCCGGGGAGGTGATGGCCAGGCAGTCGGTCCGGATGGTCCTATCATGCGCCGAGGCGCCGGCGCTGTCAGGCCGGTCTTCGGTCGCGTGGTGGAATTTTCCCAACACGAACGAGTCTATTTCCGGACCAACAGTCACAGGAGGAATGCCCATGTCCCGCTGGATTGCACTGACCGCCGTCGCGTTCGCCGGAATGTTTACCACCTCGGCGATGGCCGCGGAGAAGGTCACGCTGGAGCACGAGGACCGGACGCTGATCGGTCACATGAAGGAAGGCATGGGCGCGAGCCCCTCCGACGGCGTGGTCCTGATGCTGCACGGTACCCTGGCGCACGGGCGCATGGAGGTGATGGCGGCGGTGCAGGATCTGCTGGCCGACCACGGGCTGAACTCGCTGTCGATCAACCTGAGCTACGGCATCGAAGCGCGCGAGGGCATGTTCGAGTGCGACGCCCCGGTGCGCCACGGGGTCGATGATCATCTGCAGGAGGTCAGCCTGTGGCACGAGTGGCTGCAGGACGAGGGCTATGGCCCCGTCACCCTGTTCGGCCACTCGCGTGGCGGCAACCAGATCGCCCGTTACCTCACCGAGCACGACCCGGACGGTATTCGCGCCCTGGTGCTGGTGGCCGCATCCACCTATGACGAGGACGAGGCCGCGGCCGAGTTCGAGGAGGACAGCGGCCTGCCGCTGCAGGTCATGCTGGATCGTGCCCGCGAGCTGCAGCGCATGAATCAGGAAGAGACCCTGATGGAGGACGTGCGCTTCCTCTACTGCGAGGAACTGGACGTGACCCCGCGCGCCTTCCTTGGCTACTACGAGCCGACCCGCCAGAACGACACCCCCACGGTGATCCGCGGGATGCAGATCCCGACCCTGGTGATCGTCGGCTCCGAGGATGACGTGGTGCCGGACCTGCCGCAGAAGATCGAGGCGGTGAAGGACAGCGGCGACATCACCCTGATGACCGTGGACGGTGCCGATCACTTCTTCCGCGACTTCTTCGCGGATGACGTGGCCGATTTCACCGCGGACTTCATCGATCAGAACTGATCGGTAAGCCCTCAAGAACAAGTCGGCGCTAGTGCAAGGCCGGCCCGGGAATTCCCCGGGCCGGCCTTTTTCGTGCCCGTGTTAGGGGCTATCCGACCAGCAACGTCAGGTAGAGCCCGAGCATCGCGGCGGAGAACAGCAGCCCGATGGTCTCCCATCGCGTCAGGACGCGTTCGGCGTCTTCCAGACGCTGGCGCAGTTTCAGGCGCAGTAGCCGCAGGCGTGCCGGCATCCGGTGCGGCCGGGGTGGTCGCAGGGCCAGGCTTCGGTGGGTACGGCGGGCGGCACTCCAGGCGGCATCGGCCAGCACGGCCAGATCGCCCTCCGGCACGCGTGGGGTCTCGCGGTCACGGATCAGCCGGTAGGCGATGCCGGCGAGGACGAGCCCCAGGGCGATCGGCCACAGCAGGGCCAGGCCATACAGATCCCGTGGCTCGACGGGCAGGCCGCCGGGCCCGACGACCAGGACCCCGAACGGGAGCAACAACCCCGTCAGTGCAAGCGCGCCCCAGGCCCACCACCGGTGCCGGTCAAGTCCGTTGGCGGGTGCCCGCAGCCCGGCCTGCCAGCACCACAGGAAACGCAGCAGCAGTACGGTGGTGCCCGCTGCGGCGAGGGTCAGCAGCAACTCCGTATGCGCCAGCCAGCCGGGCAGCGCGTCGGGGGCCAGCGGGCCCTTTAGCGTGTTCTTGGCCAGCGCGCCGCTGGTGAACGGCAACCCGGCCAGCGCCAGGGCCGGCAACAGGGTGAACAGGACAAACGCGGCCCGGGCCAGGGGGGTGCCCGGGCACTGGCTCTGCATTCCGGCCGTCAGGAACAGCGCGCCCTTGGCCAGTCCGTGATGCACGGCATACAGCGTGACGGCCGCGAGCAGCCAGCCGCGCGCCTCCGGCAGCAACAGGGCCAGGCCGATGCCGACCGTCATCAGCCCCATCTGCGAGATGCTGGAATAGGCGAGGATGGTCTTCGGTCGCACCTGCAGGACGCCCACCAGCACCCCGAGGAAGGCCGCTGCCAGGCCCAGCAGGACCAGGGTCTCGCCCAGCACTGCATGCCCGGCGGCATCGATCGGCAACAGCCGCATCCAGCCCAGCAGCCCGGCCTTGATCATCGCCCCGGACAGCACAGCGCTGGCGGGCACCGGGGCCGCCGGATGGGCCAGGGGCAGCCAGAAGTGCAGCGGCAGCATCCCGGCCTTGATGCCCAGGCCCAGCACCAGCAGCACCAGCGCCCAGCCGTCGGGGCGTGCCGCCGCCACCGCCGCCAGGCCGGACTGCCCCGCCGAATGCACGGCGAGGACCAGCCCCGCGAAGAGCAGTACCTCGCCCAGCACCGCAAGGATCAGGTACACCCGCCCGGCCCGCCACGCCTCCGGCTTCCCGGAGTGGACCACCAGCCCGTAGGCGGAGAGGCTCATCAGAGCAAAGAACAGGTAGAAGGCGAGCGCGTCCTGGGCCAGGATCAGCCCCAGGTTGCCGGCCAGCGCGAGCAGCCAGAACACGTAGAAACGGTGGCGACGCGGGTCGTCGCGGCGTTCGGACAGGGCGAACAGCCCGGCGGCCAGCCACAGGCCCGCGGTCAGGGCCAGGAACGCCCGGCCGGTCGGATCGAGCGCCAGGTGGGTGCCCATCAGCAGGCTGTCGAAGGTCGCCTCGAGCCCAGTCGGGGCCAGTGCGGCGAGCAGCAGCCCGGGCAGGGCGGTCCAGGGCACCATGCGGTTTAGCCGTGCCCGTCCCGGGCGCAGTCCGACGAACACCGCGAGTACCAGCGGCAGCAGCGGGACCGCGAGTAGCAGGGCGCCGTTCACAGCCCGAACCCCGGCAGTGAATAGTCACGCCGCACGATCAGGCTGACCCAGCCCAGGGGGCTCAGCCCCAGCCCGGCGAACAGGCCGACCAGCAGGCCCAGCGCGGCGGTGAAGACCACCGGGAACAGCAGCATCCAGTGGGTCTCGAAGCGGGTGGGCCCGGCATGTGCCCGCAGCGGCTCTTCCCACGGCTCGCGGCGCTCCCCGAGCCAGCCGCGAATGACCGGCGGCAGGAAATAGGCCGCGTTCAGCAGGCTGCTGAGCACGAGCACGCCGAGCACCCAGGGCATGCCGGACTCCAGCGCCCCCAGCCCGAGGTGCCACTTGGTCACGAACCCCGCGAGCGGTGGCAGGCCGATCATGCCCAGCGCCCCGAGGGTGAAGGCGAGCATGGTCAGCGGCATGCGCCGGCCGACCCCGTTGAGCTCGCTGATGCGGTGGATGCCGAGGGTCTCGGCGAAGTTGCCGGCACAGAAGAACAGGGTGATCTTGGTGATGCCCTGGTGCACCAGATGCACCAGCCCGCCGATGATGCCCAGCGGCCCGGCCAGCGCCACGCCCAGGATGATGTAGGAGACCTGGCTGATGGTCGAGAAGGCCAGCCGCTGCTTCAGATCGTCGGCGCGCAGGGCCTGGATGGAGCCGTAGATGATCGTGATGGCCGCGACCACCAGCAGGCCCGCAGTCAGGCCCAGTTCGATCGCCAGTTCGGCCCCGTAGACGTCGTTGACGACGCGGATGATGCCGAAGGCGCCGGCCTTGACCACGGCCACGGCGTGCAGCAGCGCGCTCACCGGCGCCGGCGCGACCATTGCGATGGGCAGCCACGAATGCAGCGGCACCAGCGCGGCCTTCACCCCGAAGCCGATCATCAGGAGTACGAACAGGACCTGCAGGGTGATCGTGTGGGTATCCGCCAGGCCGTCCAGATAGCCGCCCGGGGTAAAGCCCTCGGCCCCGGCCAGGATCGTGAGCCAGACAATCGCCGTGAACAGCACCAGCCCGCTGGTCAGCGTGTAGGCGAGATAGAGCCGTCCGGCCCGCAGCGCGGCCGGCGTACCTCGATGGACCACCAGTGGCCAGGTCGCGAGTGTCAGAATCTCGTAGAAGATGAGGAAGGTGATCAGGTTGCCGGACAGGGCAATGCCGACCGTCGCACTGACGCACAAGGAGAAAAACCCGAAGAAGCGACTGCGCCGGGGCGAACCCTCCAGGTAGCCGATCGCGTAGACGGTGGTCACGAACCACAGCACGGCCGAAAGACTGGCGAACAGGAGCGACAGCGCATCGGCCGCGAGCACCAGGTCGATGCCCGGCATCAGTGGCAGGCTGAAGCGGTATTCGTCGCCGCGCAGCACCCCGGCCAGCAGGACCCCGACCAGTGCCAGTTTGGTGCCGGCGCCACCCAGGTTCAGCGCGGTACGCAGGCCCTGGCGATGCTCGGGCAGGAAAAAGATCGCGATCCCCGGCCCGAGGGAGCTGAACAGGATCGCGAGCAGCAGCCAGCCGCCGTCCATCAGGGGGCCCCCGGCGTCAGCGCGAGCGTGTTGAGGGTCAGCGTCCCGGCCAGCCCGGCGAGCGCCGCGACGGTCGCCAGGCCCAGCGGTACCCAGTCCATCCACGGCGAGACCGCCTCGCCGGCGTCTTCGTGTCCGCGGTGAAAGGCCGGGGCCACCATCCGCAATATGTAGGCCGCCGCGAGCAGGCCGCCGCCGGCGATCGCCAGCACCCACAGCACGCCGATCACGCTGCCGGCCAGTACTGTGCCCAGACCGGCCTCCAGCAGCAGGTACTTGGCGATGAAGCCGCCAGTGAACGGCAGCCCCATCAGGCTGACGCCGGCCAGCCCCAGGGCGAAGACCGTGCGCGGCCGCGCCCGCAGTACATCGCCGAGATCGGCCAGCCGATCATGCCCGGCGGCGTGCTGCAGCGTGCCCGCCGCCAGGAAGACCGAGGCCTTGGCCAGCGCGTGGACGACCGCGAAGAACACCACCACCCGCCAGGCACCCGGATCCACCAGCATCAGCGGGAAGGCGATCAGCAGATAACCGAACTGGGCGACGGTGGAATAGGCCACAATCGATTTGAGGCGCCCGGCGCGCAGGGCCTGCAGCGAGCCCCAGACCAGCGCCGCCACGCCCAGTAGCCCGACGAGGATGCCGAAGGCCGGGGTGGCCAGCGGGGCGAACACGCCCATCCACAGACGCAGGATCAGATAGAACGACCCGGTGACCACCAGCCCTGAGAGCACCGCGCTGACCGGCGCCGGGGCCGACCCGTGGGCCGGCGCCAGCCAGACATGCAGCGGGAACAGCGCGGCCTTGAGCATGAGCCCGGCGGTCATCAGTACGGCAGCCATGCGTTCTGTGGGGCCCGCTTCGGTGCGGGCCTCCAGCAGCACCAGATCGAGGACCCCGTGCTCCCCGAACAGCAGCACCACCCCCATCAGGAAGCTGAGCGAGCCGAGGATGTTGACCAGCAGATAGCGCACTGCGCCGGAGACCGCGGCGGCCGTTCCGGTGAAGGCGACCAGCGCCACCGCGGACAGCGAGACCACCTCCAGCGTGATGTACAGGTTGAAGGCATCGCCGGAGAGAAACAGCATGTTCAGGCCGGCCCACAGCCAGAGCCACAAGGGCCAGAATTGGCGCCGCTCGATCCGATCATGCACATAGCCCAGGCTGTAGAGGCTGGTCGCAAGCCCCACGACGGCCGTCAGCACCAGCAGGGTCATGGACAGTCCGTCCAGATGCAGCATCAGGCCCAGCGGGGCCTCCCAGCCCCCCAGTGCCACCCGTGTGGCCGCGGCGTCCGGATCCGGCCCGGCGTTCAGGAACAGCGCACTCAGACCGAGCACCCAGGCTGTGATGGCGAGCGCCCCCAGCAGGCCGACGCGATGGGCCTGGCGCGGCCAGGCCGTCGCCAATACGGCCACTACCAGCGACAGCGCGACCAGCCCGGCGATCGCCGCCGGGAGCCACTCGGCATTTGCCGGGGTCACGAGGGCCGATCCTCGTCCGAGGCGGCGGGGCCGCCGTCGGCGTGATGTTCGCCGCGCGAGATGTCTTCCACCGGGGCGTCGTCGTCCGGTGGCCCGGGGAGCATCACTGCATGGCCCGTCAGCCGCGTCAGGTGCACCACCAAAGCCAGGGCGAAGGCGGTCGCGCTGACCGCGACCACGATGCCGGTCAGGGTCAGGGCCTGTGCCACCGGGTCCGGCGGGCCCTCGCCGCGGGCGGCCACACCCAGCAGCACCATGAACACGCCCGAGCCCATGATGTTCAGGGCCAGGATGCGTAGGACCAGATGGTGCCGGCGGATCAGCCCGTACAGCCCCAGGGCGAACAGGATGGCCCCAGCGGTGGGGTACAACAGGCCCGGTGCCAGCGTGTGGGCCAGTGTTTCGGCCAGGCCGTTCATGCGTCGTCCCCGGCCGGGCGCCCGGCCACGAACAGGGCCACCAGGGCCAGTGCGATGGACAGCGTCGCCGCGATCTCGATCAGGAGGATTAGCGGGTAGGCCCAGGCGTCCGCATAGCCGAGAAAGCCGTGTCCGGCCACGAGGCCGTACAGCCCCACCAGCAGGAACAGGGCGACGCCGGCGGTCAGGCCCAGGCGCAGTGGCACCCCCGGCGCCATTGGCAGCTGGTGCGGTCGCGCCAGGACCAGCAGGATCCCGGCCGCGCCGAGGATGGCCCCGGCCTGGAAGGCCCCGCCGGGGGCGTGGCTCCCGGCCCACAGCACGTACACCCCGGTGACGATCGCGACCGGGACCAGCAGGCGCAGGGTGCCGGGCAGGATCGGGCCCGGGGCCGGACGCGCCGGGATCAGGTCATGTCGCCCCAGCGACCACGCGCCCAGCAGTGCGATCAGGACAATCGCCAGCTCGAGGAAGGTGTCGTAGGCGCGGAAGTTCAGCAGCACCGCGGTGATCGGGTGATCGACGCCCGAGACGTCCATGTGCGCATCCACTACCGGCTCCAGCCCGGTGGACTGCGGCTGGTGCCACAGCGCGGTGACCAGCAGGCCGCCGACCACCAGGGCAAAGGTCAAAGCGGGCAGGAAGGTCCGGCGTTCGGGCGGCGGGTCGTGCAGCGCCCGCAGCAGGGCATGCGGCCCGGTGGGGTCGGGCGGGGGCGTATGCGGGCGGCCACTGCGACGTTCCGCCATGATGCTGCGCAGGCGTTCCAGCGTGACCAGAAGCAGGGCACCGGTGATGCCCGCGCCGATCGCGGCCTCGGCGAGCGCGATGTCCGGGGCCTCCAGCCGCACCCAGGCCAGCGCCAGCAGCAATCCGAATGTAATGAACAGCACCACGGCCCGGAACAGGTCGGTACTCGCCAGGCAGCGCCAGGCCACCCCGACGATGCCGGCCAGCAGGACCAGATCGAAGAGGACCAGCAGCCCGTTCATCGATCCGACTCGAACTCCCCGTGGGTCCAGGTTCGTTGCGCCACCATGTGCGCGGCGGTGGTCCCCGCGGCCAGGACCAGAAGCCAGATCAGCAGCAGCTTGAGGATGTCCGCCGGACCGCTGGCCTGGAACATCAGTCCGAGTACCACCAGCCCGAGCCCGACGTTGTCGGCCTTGGTCAACGCATGCAGGCGCGAGTAGACGTCGGGGAAGCGCAGCAGCCCGGCGGTGCCGGCGGCAAAGAACACAAGCCCGGCCAGGACCAGGACCACGGTCAGGGTATTAGCGATCATCGTTCGACTCCCTTGATTCCGTGGACTCGGGATGCTGGCGGTGGGTCGGGGTATCCGGCGGTTCCGGCAGGCCGTGCTGGCGGACGAAGGCCACGGCCGCGACCACCGCCAGCAGCGCAAAGACCAGCGCCACATCCACCAGGGCGGATTCCTCCAGCGTCATCGACAGCAACAGCAGGATCGTCACCCCGGTGGTGCCGAATAGTTGCGCGGCCAGCATCCGGTCCCCGGAACCCGGCCCGCGCAGTACCCGAACGAGACCCAGCAGGATGGTGCCCAGCAGGAACAGCGCCGCGGCCAGGTAGAAGACGCTCACGAGGTTTGCCCGTTGCGTTTGTCGCGGTGGTCACGCGGGTCGCGGAAGGCGGCCCGGATGCGTCTTTCCAGAGCGATCAGCGCCGCCCGGGTGTCGGCGTCGCGATCCAGCACATGCAGGGTCAACAACCGGCCCTCCAGCCGAATGCTGAGCGTGCCGGGCAACAGGCTAATGACCGCCATGAACAGGGTCAGCGGTGGCCCATGGGCCAGTTCGGTTCGGTAGGTGACGAACGCCGGCTGGATTGGCAGGCGCGGATCCAGGGCGCGGCGCGCGACATCCAGGCCGCCCAGAAACGAGTTGCGAAGAAAAAAGCCCAGCAGGCCGGGCAGGGCGCGCAGGCGTAACGGGAGCGGCCGGCCGGTCGGCAGCAGCAGGCTGGCGCTACCGGCCAGAACGATCGCCAGCAGGGCCAGCGGTTCCAGCAGGGCCTCGTGGCCCGCGAGTACCCACCACAGCAGCGCGGCCGCGGCCGCAGTCCCGATCGCCCGCCTGCCACGTGACCGCGCGCGTCCCGGGAAGCCGGGGCTCGGTTGCGAGGAGCGAGACGCGGGCGTCATCGAGTCGCTGACTGGCGGAGGTGCCGCGGTGATCCTGGCGCTCTTATCTCAGCTCGTTGCTGGCGTCGGTGAACCCCATCAAGGACACGTCAAAGACGAACGGTTGCTCCTGGTGCAGGGCGCGGAAGGCCACGGTCAGGGCCTGCCCGCCTCGGAGCGCGCTCATCTGCTGGCTGTTCAGTTCGCGTCCGGCGACACAGCCCTGCTGTACGCAGGTCACGTAGCCGGCGTCCATTTCCTCGCCCGCGTCATCGACCTGCATGCGGATACCGGGGCGCAGATCCACGCCCAGCGGCACCAGCACCTCGATCACATGCTGGTCACCTTCACGGCGGATGGTGGCCTGCAGAAACAGTCCCTGCGCCTGTTCGTCCTGAATCTGCAGGGTCTGCTGCATCTGGCAGCGCTCGCCGTTCGGGGTGTCGATGCAGGCGACCTCCCAGTCCTGGTAGACGGTGGTTTCCGGCTCCTGCTGCACGGGCTGCTGCGGTTGGCCGGGTTGTCCCATGTCCTGCGCCGCCCCCGGGGCGGCGAGGCCCGCGAGCAGCAAGGCAAGCAGGGCGATGGAGGGACCGCGGCGGACGCGGCGAACACACTGGATGGCCGTATGCATGAGTCGAGGTATCTCCGGTATTGAAATGACGCCCCTACTCTAGCGCGCCGCACAAGTCGGTGCCTCGAACCGGCTTCGGTTTCGGGGACGCGGTAGGCGCATTTCCCTCCCGTCCGTGGGTCAGCGGGTGTAGCGCTCGACGAAGTCGCAGCGGCCCTCGGGCAGCCAGTCCGGGAGGTCGTAGTAGCGCGCGAGCACGGGTTCCAGGACGCGATCGTGGTAGGCAGCGTAGTCGAAGCCGCGGCCCTCGGCGAGGGTCCAGGCGACGCCGCGGATGGTGACTTCGCGTATGCGCACCTCGTCGAAGAAGGGCTCCACCTGCGCCGGATCCAGCTCGCCGCGGGTGGGGACGTAGAGCAGGTTGGCACCGTCCAGCGCGCGGAAGTCGGTGAGCAGGTCGTCCTGGCGCCCGTAGTGCGAGCCGGGGCCGAACACCCCGACCTCGCGGCCGGCGTAGTAGCCCAGTACCGCCGAGCGCGAGTAGCTGCGGGTGAAGACGTGCCAGTCCGTGTCGTATTCGCCCACCACCCCGGCCACCGATTCCGGGGCCAGGTAGAACACGGCGTCGGCGTAGCGGTCCTGGCCCTTCAGCCATTCCACCGGCATCAGCGCGAGGGTCAGGATCGCGACGGCGTGCAGCATCGCGAGGGCCCCGGAGAGCCAGACGCCGAGCGTCAGCGAGCGTCGGGCCAGGAACAGCGCGGGCAGCAGCAGGAAGGGCGCGAAGGCGGCGAGCCAGTGCAGCCCGATGCTCTTGAACGGGGCGAGCAGGGCAAACAGGATCAGCGGGATCAGCCCGGCGGAGAGGAACACGCCCAGCTGGTGCTCGCGGATGCCGGCGGCCAGGGCGCGCCACTGGCGGGCGTAGAACCACAGCAGCCAGGGCGTGAACAGGTAGACGAGCAGGATCGCGTAGGTGAGCCAGTTGCCCGGGTCGAAGCCGCCGTCGCCATGCCGATTCACGACGTTGAACATCACGTTGTACCAGCAGTTGTCCCAGTTCCAGTACAGATTGAGGGCGACCGCCGGCACCACGCCGAGGATGATCAGCAAGAGGCCGCGCCAGTGTTGCCGCGCGAACAGCAGGATGTGCAGCCCCAGCGCGATGCCCAGGAGCACCGCGAAGTACTTGGACAGGAACGCCAGCCCCAGGGCCAGCCCGGCGAGCAGGAAATAGGCCGCGCGCCCGGTGCGCAGCGCCAGCCAGGCGAGGCCGGTGGCGAGCAGGGCGAACAGGATCAGCGGGGTGTCCGTCGCGGTGATGACCGCGATGAAGAACAGCGGCATGAACAGCGCCAGCAGCGAGACCAGGCGCGCCCGGACCGGATCGGTATGTCGCCACCAGAGAAAGACCGCAAGCGCCGGGGCCATGGAGGCGAAGATGCCCAGGGCGCGGATCGCCAGCGGATTGTCCGACAGCGGCAGGATGGCGCCGAGCCACCAGCCGATCATCGGCGGGTGGTCGTAATAGCCCAGATCCGGGTTATGGCCCCAGATGAGGAAATAGGCCTCGTCGCCGGTGATCGGCAGCGCCCATGCCATGCCGATCTTGACCAGCAGGACGGCCAGCAGGATCGCGCCGTAGTGGCGCGCGAGCCACGGCCACGCGGTGGGTGTCGGTCTCACTCGGGGGCACCCTCCAGGGCGGGTCCGTGGGCGCGCCGGAAGCGGCCCCGACGCAGCCGGTAGCCGCTGCGGGCCAGCTCCAGCATTGGCTGGTCGGCGTCGCTGTCGCCGTAGGCCGCGACCAGGTCCACCGGCTCCTCCGGGGGCAGGGTCGCCAGCCAGGCGGCGATGGCGGCCGGCTTGGCCGCGCCCCGGCAGTTGGTACCGTCGAGGCGCCCGGTCACGCGTTCGCTGTCATCGACCGCCAGGCGCGAGCTGACTACGCCGGCAAGGCCGTGGCGCTCGGCCCAGGGCTGCAGCCAGAGATCCAGCGAGGCGGACACCAGCACGCAGTCATGGCCCGCGGCCTGGTGGGCCTGGAGCGCGCGCATGCCCGCCGGGCGCAGCAGCCGGTCCAGGCGGCCCTCGGCGAACTCGCGGCCCTTTGCCTGCAGGTGGGCGAGGGTCTCGCCGGCCAGCATGCGGGTTAGCACGGCCTCCTTCGCATCCTGGTTGGAGAGGCGCTTCAGCGCCAGGCCGGTCAGGGCGGGGAGGCAGTCCGGCAGCCGGCGCAGGAATTCCACTGTCCCCAGCGCGTGGCGCAGGAAGGGGAACAGGCTGTCGCGCCGGGTCAGGGTGCCATCAAAATCGAACAGCACGATCTGCCGCGCGGGGCCGGGCCGGGTGGGGGCGGACATGGCTAGGGAAACACTGATCCATGTACACGCTCGCGCTCGAGTCGCTTTTGCGTGCGAACAAGGCGCGGTGACTGCCGTGCAGTCATTCTGCACAAGGGAACCGCAATGCCGTTCCCACGCAAAAGCGGCCGAGCCCCTGCATTCAATCGCTTGTGGGGTTGGCACCCCAGGTTCCCCGATCCTGCGTTGCGGCCCTTGCCGGTAGAACCACTACCGGCTGCGCACCGCGCCTGGTCTCGGCAAACCTGGGGTTCCAACGCGAGTGTGTACATGGATCAGTGTTTCCCTAGAGCTTGAGGCGCTTGAACAGGTATTCGGGGATCAGGCGGATGATGGTCATGATGACCCACCACTTGCCGGGCAGGTAGGCCACGTCGCGGCCACGGTGCATGGCGCGGATGATGCCCCGGGCGACCGTTTCCGGTTCGGCCCACAGGGCGCCGGCGCGGTTGAAGCCCTCGGTCATCGGGGTGCGCACGAAGCCGGGCTTGAGCGTGACCACGTCCACACCGCTGAAGAACAGCCGGTTGCGCAGGCCCTGCAGGTAGATCGCGAGCATGCCCTTCGCCGTGCCATAGGCGTAGTTGCTCTGGCGCCCGCGGTCGCCGGCGACCGAGCCGATGGCGGCGATCACGCCCCGGCCGCGGGCCTCGAAGTCCGGCGCGATGCGGGCGAGCAGGGCGATGGCGCTGGTGCCGTTGACGTGGATCGCCTCGAGGGTCCCGTCCACCGAGGCGTTGCAGGCGGCCTGGTCGGGCAGGGTGCCCCAGGCCAGCAGCACGCTGTCCACCTCGCCCAGGGCCTCCTGCGCCTGTTGCCAGATGGCGGCGTGGCCGTCGACGTCGGCCAGATCCGCCGTGGCGCCGAGGATGCGGGCGCCGTCCGGGTCGTCGCCACGCACCCGCAGGTCGGCCAGCAGGGCCTCCAGCGCCTCGCCGTCGCGGGCCACGCAGAACAGCCGGGCACCGGTATCCACCAACTCCCGCGCCGTCGCGGAGGCAATGGCCGAGGTGGCACCAAAGAGGACAACGTTCTTCATTGGGTTCATGCAGTCACCCTGCGCCAGAAGCCGGAGGAGAATTCGGGGTCCACATACTCGGCGAAGGCCTCCCAGCGGGGGAACCCCTGGCGGAAGACGTCGGCCGGCATGCGTGCGTCCTTCGCAGGGTACAGGGCACCGCCGGCCTCCTGCACGATCGCGTCCAGGCGCGCGAACAGGCGTTCGGTGTCGCGGCCCTTTTCCGGGAAGTCCAGCGCGAGCGTGGCACCCGGGCGCGGGAAGGACAGCAGGCCCGGCGCGGCGCGGTCGCCGAAGGTCTTGAGCACCGCGAGGAACGACCCCTGGCCACTGGCGGCGATGGCATCCAGCAGGGCCTGCACGCCGTCCTTTGAAGCCGCCGGCGGCAGCACGCACTGGTACTGGTAGAACCCGTCGTGACCGTAGATCCGGTTCCAGTGCCGGATCGCGTCCAGCGGGAACAGCCAGGGCAGGTGATGGACCGCGCGCGGGGTCGCGTGCACCGGCTGGCGGTAGTAGAGGTGGTTGAACGCGCGCAGGGTCAGGCGGTTGACCAGCGACACCGGCGGGTCCAGCGGGATGCTGCGGCGGTGTTCGTGCCAGGCGTCCTTGCGCGGCGCGGTGGTGGCATGGCGCCCGCCGCTGTAGATGCCGCGACCGACCCGGCCGCCCGCTCCCGGGTTCAGGCAGTCGATCCAGGCCACGGTGTAGGGCCACTCGCGCTCGGACTGGGCATTCAGCTCCCAGAATGCGTCCAGCGAGTCGAAGCGCTGCGACCAGGCGCGCATCCAGGCGCTGCGGATCGGGGCCAGTTGCAGGGTCACGGTCTCGATCAGGCCGGTCAGGCCCAGGCCGCCGACGGTCGCGGCGAACCAGTCGGGTGTGTTCTCGGGGGTGACCTCCAGCACCTGGCCATCGGAACGACGCAGGGTCAGGGCGCGTACATGGTCGCCGAAGCTGCCGGCCTGGTGGTGGTTCTTGCCGTGCACGTCATTGGCGACCGCACCCCCCAGGGTAACGAAGCGCGTGCCGGGCACCACCGGCGGGAACCAGCCGCGCGGCACGGCGAAGCGCAGCAGCGCATCCAGCGATACCCCGGCCTCGGCCGTCATCCGTCCCGTGGCCGCGTCGAAGGCCACGAAGCGATCCAGCCCCGGCGTGTGCAGCAGCGAGGCCTGGGGATTCAGGCAGACGTCGCCATAGCTGCGCCCCAGCCCGTGGGCGAGCAGCGGGCGCGGCACGTCGGGCAATGCCCGCCCGCGGCGACCGAGCGCGACCTCGGCCGCATGTTCCACCCGAGGGATGCGGTTCCAGCTGGCGGTCATGCCCTGGGCTCCACGCGCCCAATGTCCCCGTCATTGCGAGGCCCCGCAGGGGCCGCGGCACAAAAGCGCGTAGCGCGTTGAACGGCCGCAGGCCGGCCCGACGGGCGAGCGCAGCGAGTTATCGCCGTCTCCTGCCCCCAACGCCCGGAACAGCTTCGGGAGATTGCCACGGCCCCTGCGGGGCCTCGCAATGACGGGATTGGCATGGCGAGCCTAGCCATGGTGCGGGTCCGGGAGTTCGCGGCCGCGGGCCTCGGGGTTGGTGCCCAGCGCGATCAGGCCGAGGATCACCGCGAACCACAGCGTGGTGAAGCGGATCAGCATGGTCGCCGCGACCGCATCGGCCGGTGGCATGTCGGCCCATAGCAGCAGGGCGATCATCACCGCCTCGGTGCCGCCGAGCCCCCCCGGCAGGAAGCTCAGCGCGCCCGCCAGCATGGCCAGGGCGAACACGAACGCGGCAAAGGCGAACGTGGCCTCGAAGCCCATGGCGTTGAGGATCCACCAGAAGGCCAGGGCCTCCGCGCTCCAGGCGATCACGCTGAGCACGGTGGCGCCGGCCAGCAGGGCGGGCCGGTGGCAGCGCCGCGCCTGCAGCAGGACGGTAACCAGATGGTGCAGGGTGCGCCACAGACGCTGGCCCGGGCGGTCGCTCACGGTTTGCAGCCACGCCAGCGGCCGGCGCCAGGCGAGCACCACCAGCGCGGCCAGGATGCAGGCGGCACCGATCAGGATCAGCCAGGTGCCCTGGGCGACCAGGGTTAGTCCCAGCATGGACAGCAGCACCACCGCGATCAGGTCGGACAGGCGTTCGGAGACGAACGCCGCGAAGCTGTCGGGGTAGGGTACGTGGCGGCGTTTCAGCAGCACCCCGCGCAGGGCCTCCCCGGCCTTTCCGGGGGTGGTGGTCAGGGCAAAGCCGGCCACGTAGATGTGCAGGCTGGCGCGGGCCGGGACGGCATGGCCCAGGGTGCGCAGGTACAGCTGCCAGCGGGCAAAGCGCAGGCTGTAGTTCACCAGTGACAGCGCCAGGGCCAGCAGCAGTCCGCCGAAGCCCACCAGCTTGAGGGCGCGCCAGACCTCGTCCGCCCCGGCCCACAGGGCGACCCCGAGATACAGGGCGACGGCCACGATGATCGAGAACATCACGGCGCGCAGGCGCCAGCCGGAGAGCCGTACCGCGCTCATGCGAGCACGGCGATGGTGACCCCCAGCCACACCGCAACAGTGGCCAGCAGGTGGGGGTCGGTGACCAGGTCGCGCGAGGTGTCGTTGCCGCCGCCGCGGGCGTGCAGCAGGAACAGGTAGCGGAAGATGCCGTAGATCACGAACGGCAGGGTGTAGATCAGCCCGTCGGTGCCGTGCAGGGCCATGGTCTCCGCGCTGACGGTGTACAGGCCATAGGCGAGTACCGTGCAGGCGGCGCTGATGGAGGTGAACTGATCGAGCAGGCTGAGGCTGTAGTCGTCGAGCACGCGCCGCGGCCGATCGGTGTTGCCGCGGCGTTCGATGGTGTCGTCGGCCAGCTCCGCGCGGCGCTTGGCGAAGCCGAGAAACAGCGTCAGCATCAGGCCGCACAGCAGCAGCCACTGCGAGGGTTCGATGCCCAGGCCCAGGGTGCCGGCGAGGATGCGCAGCATGAAGCCGGCCGCGATGCTGAATACATCAAGGATCACGATGTGCTTCAGCGACCAGGAATAGGCGACGTTCAGCACCAGGTAGGTCAGGATCAGCGCGATGACCCAGGTGCTGACCATCGCCGCGAGGACCAGCGCGAGGACCGCCGCCGTTGCGAAGATTGCCCAGGCGGTGGGGACGCTGATCGCACCGCTGGCGATGGGGCGGTCGCGCTTGGTCGGATGCTGGCGGTCGGCCTCGACATCGACGATGTCGTTCAGCACGTACACGGCGCTGGCGATCGCGCAGAAGGCGAGGAAGGCGAGACTGGCCGCCAGCACCGTGCCGGGTTCGCCCCACTCGTGCGCGAACACCACGCCGAGGAACACGAACCCGTTCTTGATGTACTGGTGCGGGCGCAGCAGTTTGATCAGCGAATACAGCATGCAGGCGTCGGTCGTGAAGGTCGTTGCAGTCTACTGACGCACTCGATGCGTTACCATCGGCGGCGCTGAAGCGCGCCCGTGCTGCGCGCTCGATTCCATGTTTCGATTCGCAGGAGAACTGTCATGTCCCGTATCGCCCGATCCTTTCTGCCCGCCGTCCTGCTGGCCGCGGCCGGGCTTGTTGCCGGTTGCATGTCCGGCGGTGGCCCGGAGCCCGAGTTCGCCGAAGGCCAGCCCTTTCCCGAGCGCACCCTGAACGACCAGCACGGTAATCCGGTGGAGCTGCCGGGCAATGCCCGCGTGATCCTGAAGACCGTGGAGGCCGCGCCGGCCGGTATCGCCAATGCGGTTCTGAGTGGCATGACCGCCGAAGAACGCGAGGGCATCGTCTACATCGCCGACATCCACGAGATGCCGCCGCAGCCGATGCAGAACGTGGTGCTGCCGCGGATGCAGGCGCGTGACTATTCCATCGTGGTGACCTCCAGCGAGGCCGATGCCGGCTTCCTGCCGCATCAGCGCGAGCAGGCGACCGTGATCCTGCTGGACACCGAGGGTGTGGTGACCGGCGTCGGCCATGCCGGTAGCGAAGAGGCCCTGAAGGACATGCTCGACGGCGCGCACGAGTAAGCCCGCGCATGATGGGTTCGAACCGCGGCAGGGTCTGAGTTGGCGTTCTTTCTGGGCCTGCTGACGGCCCTGGGGTTTGGCGCCGGCGATTTCTTCGGCGGGCTGGCCTCGCGACGCATTCCGGCGCTGGTGGTGGCCTGCTATTCGCAGATCCTTGCGACCGCAGCCCTGTTGGTGATCGCCCTTCCGCTGGCGGGTCTGCCTGGAGCGCAGGCCCTGATCTGGGGTGGGGCCGCGGGGCTTGCCCTGGCGCTGGGCCTGCTGGCGTATTACCACGGCCTGGCCCAGGGTTCGATGGGGCTGGTCGCTGCGGTGACCGGGGTGATCTCGGCGCTGGTGCCGCTGCTGGTCGGACTCGCGCTGGGTGAACAGCCGGGGCTGCTGGCGTTGCTCGGGATCGCCGCGATCGTGATCGCGATCGGGATGATTTCTGGCGGGGCGCGCAAGGCGAGTCCGCGCAACCTGGATGAACCGGTACGTGGCCTGATGGCGCTGGCGAGGGGGGAGCATCCGGTTCGTGGCCTGCTCGACGCGGCGATCGCGGGGGCCTGCTTCGGTCTGATATTCGTGTTCCTCAACGAGGCCGAGGCCGGCTCGCCGCTGTGGCCGGTGGTCGCGACCTCGGCAGTGGGTGCCCTGGCCCTTCTGGTGGTGATGCTGATCCGCCGTCCGCAGCTGGGGATGAGCCGCTCGACCCTGGTGTTGCTGTCGCTGGCAGGTCTGTTACAGGCGGCGGCGACCGTAGCCTTCGTGGTCGCGGTGCGCATGGGCCTGTTGTCGATCATCGCGGTGGCCGGGGCGCTGTCCCCGGCGCCGACGGCGCTGATGGCGCGATTGTTCCAGGCCGAGCGCATGTCACGGGTGCAACTGGCCGGGTTCTTCTTTGCCCTTGTCGGTATCCTGCTCATCGTGCTGGGCGGGCCCGGATAGGCATCGGGCGAGTCTGATAAGTTGGTCCCCGTCATTCACGCCACAGGAGGTGCGAAGTGTCCGAAGATCCGAAACCGGAAGTTGTGCGCAGCAACGTGAGCGAGCCCACGCTCGGCCCGCGCAAGGATGGCACGATGGTCACCGTGGTATACGTGCTTTATCTGGTGAGCTTCCTGACCGCGCTGACCGCCATCGCCGGCCTGATCATCGCCTATATCAAGCGCGGCGAGGCCGATGCCGTCAGCGTCTCCCACTTCACCTACCAGATCCGCACGTTCTGGATCGGGCTGTTATTTGCCGTGCTCGGGGTCATCACGACGCCGATCGGCATTGGCTTCGTGATCTTCCTCGCCCTGGTGATCTGGCTGCTGGTGCGCTGCATCAAGGGCCTGCTGGCCAACAACGACAACCGCGCTATCGAGCAACCCGAAACCTGGCTCTGGTAAACGCCTTGTGTCGTGCCCGAGCCGCGTTCGCGGATGCGTGAGCGGCTGGAGCAGTATCAGGTCCTGATCTACCTGGTGACCATCGCCCTGGGGCTTTTCCTGGGAGTGTCCGCGCCGGGGGCCAGCGAGTGGCTGGATGTGGTGCTCTGGCCCGTACTCGGGGTGCTGCTGTACGCCACATTTACGCAGACGCCGCTGATCCACCTGGGTGAGGGGTTCCGCGAGCCGCGTTTGCTGCTGGCCGCGGTGATCGGCAATTTCGTGGTGATCCCGCCGCTGGTCTGGGCGATCCTCCAGGTGGCGCCGGGCGATCCGGCGATCCTGCTGGGGATCGCCCTCGTGCTGCTGGTGCCCTGCACCGACTGGTTCATCACCTTTACCCATCTCGGCGGCGGCGATACCCGCCGGGCCATCGCCTTCTCCCCCATTTCGCTCCTGCTGCAGCTGGCGCTGCTGCCGCTTTATCTGTGGCTGTTCTTTGGCGGTGAGTTCACCCTGGCGCTGGCTGGCGAGGACGTGCTGAAGGCCTTCGCGGGGTTGATCCTGGTCCCGCTGATCCTTGCCTATCTCACCGAACGCTGGGCCAACGACGACCCCGGCCGCGGACACCTGATCTCGGGCCTGGCCTGGCTGCCGGTCCCGTTGCTGGCCGTGGTGGTGTTCATCATCGCGGCCTCGCAGGTCAACACGGTGCTCGACGGGGCCGACATGCTGCTGCCGCTGCTACTGATCTTTGCCGGTTTCCTGGTGGTCGCGGCCCTGCTGGCGCGGGCCCTGGCCCAGGTGTTCGGCCTGCCGATAGCCGAAGGGCGGGTGCTCGCCTTCAGCCTCGGGTCGCGCAACTCCTTCGTGGTCCTGCCCATCGTGCTCGCCCTGCCGCAGGGGCTGGAACTCGCCGTGGTCGTGGTGGTGTTCCAGTCCCTGGTCGAGCTGGTCGGCATGGTGGTGTACTTGTGGTGGATTCCAGGCCACTTGTTCCCTGATCGCCCTGATCGCCCTGATCGCCCTGCTGCCTGAGGCGGCGCTTCCGAGCCCTGGATCGTCGTCGGGTCTTCCCGTACTGGGTCGATCATCAATGGCCTGCAGGGCAGCCTGCGGGAGGATGCTGCCGTCAGCGGAGGCGGCCGCGCATCGAGCACTTCCTGGCGCGGGTGCGTAGCAGGGCGGGTGGGCGTTGCGCGGGGCCAGTGGAGGAGCCGCTCCCCGGGTGGTGGCGCAGCTCCAGGCTGGCGGCTGGCTGGGACCGGTCTTGCCGGGGTTAGCGTTCCAGGTACTGGAGTTTGCCTTCCACGCCGTCCCAATCCTCGGCGTCGGCCGGCGGGTCCTTGCGCGCGGTGATGACCGGCCAGGTGCGGGCGAGTTCGGCGTTCAGTTCGATGAACTGCAGCTGGTCTTCGGGGACGTCGTCCTCCGGCACGATGGCTTCGGCCGGGCATTCCGGCTCGCACAGGGTGCAGTCGATGCATTCGTCGGGGTCGATGGCCAGGAAGTTCGGTCCTTCATGGAAGCAGTCGACCGGGCAGACCTCGACGCAATCGGTGTACTTGCACTTGATGCAGTTATCGAGAACGATGAAAGCCATGCTTGTCTCCCTTTGAATTCAGTCAGTTGACCGGGATTTTTGAGGCCCGGTCATGGTCGCGGCGGCACGTGTCCCTGGCCCTGCCGACAGGATATGGCGGCATTGTAACGCCTCCACCACCGGAGTCGTGAATCCCGGGCGCGGGCCGGCGTCATTTCGGGATCCGATGGGCTGCAACAGCCTTTACGGGATGGGTCGGTGGCGTCCCCGTGTGGCCCTCGTGCTGGCGGGCTGTGCGGTGGGGCCGGACTGCGAGCGCCCGGAGGTCGCCCTCCCGGAGGCGTGGCCGGGGGCGGTTGGCGAGCAGATGGACAAGGACTCCGCCGATGCCGAGTTCTGGTGGGAGAGGTTCGAGGACCCGCGGCTCGACCGCCTAGTGCGCGACGCCCTGGAGAACGACCTCGACGCTGGGATCGCCGCGGCCCGTGTGGTGCAGGCGCGGGCCGAATGGTTGCCGAGCCTGAATCTGGCGGCCCTGTTTGGGCAGGAGGCGAGCGGGTGGAGGCACGCCAGCGCGAGATGCGTGCCCGGATCGAGGTCCTTGACCTGGCGGAGCGGCGCTATCTCGGCGGCTTCGTGGGCTATCTGGAGGTGCTGGACGCGCGTCGCGCCCTGCTGGATGCGAGCCTGACCCTGACCGAGGCCTCGCGCGATCGGCTGGCGGCCACCGCGACGCTATTCCGTGCGCTGGGTGGCGGCTGGGACAGCGCGGCGATCCCGTCGGATGTGCTGGAAGATGGTGATCCGGACGATGCCGAGGAAGAGGCGGTCACGCCCGCGGATCCGGACGACTGACCCTCGACGCAGCGGCTACTTTTCGCGCAGGGCGTCTTTCATCCGATAGAGGGCATCCAGGGCCTCGCGAGGGGACATGTCGTCCGGATCCAGCGTGTCGAACAGGGCCTTCAGGGCGCGTGCCTCCGCTTCGTACGGCTCGGGTTCGGGTACGGCCACGTTGGCCGGGTCGGGCTTGGGCGTGAACAGCCCCAGTTGCGGCGAGTCGCTCTCGGCGGCGCGGTCCTCGAGCTCGCGCAGGTGCTGGCGCGCGAGCTTCAGGACATCGGCCGGTACCCCGGCCAGTTGCGCTACCTGCAGGCCGTAACTCTGATTGGCCGGCCCCTCGCGGACCTGGTGCAGGAACACGATGCTGTGCTCGTGTTCCATGGCATCGGTATGCACGTTGGCGACCGCGGGCTCGCGTTCGGCCAGCGCCGTCAGCTCGAAGTAGTGCGTGGCGAACAGGGTCAGGGCGCGATTGTGGCGCGCCAGGCGCTCGGCGCAGGCGAGCGCCAGGGCGAGGCCGTCGAAGGTGCTGGTGCCGCGGCCAATCTCGTCCATTAGCACCAGGCTCTCGGGGCCCGCGTTGTGCAGGATGTTGGCGGCCTCGGTCATTTCCACCATGAAGGTGGAGCGCCCGGAGGTCAGGTCGTCGGAGGCCCCGATGCGGGTGAAGATCCGGTCCACCGGCCCGATCTGTGCACGCGCGGCCGGAACGAAGCTGCCCATGCAGGCCAGCAGCACGATCAGCGCGGTCTGGCGCATGTAGGTGGACTTGCCGCCCATGTTGGGGCCGGTGATCACCAGCAGGCGGCGCTCTTCGGGATCCAGCTCGGTGTCGTTGGCGACGAAGGGCGCATCCAGGCCGGCCTCCACCACCGGGTGGCGACCCTGTTCGATGCGGATGCCGGGGTTCTCCACCAGTTCCGGGCAGTGCCAGTCCAGGCGCCTGGCCCGCTCGGCCAGACAGGCCAGGGCATCCAGTTCGGCCAGCGCGTCCGCAATCACGCGCAGACGCGGGGCGCGACCCTGGAGCTCGGCGATCAGGCCGTCGAACAGGGCGCGCTCGCGGGCCATGGCCTGCTCGCGGGCGGAGAGGATTTCGTCCTCGAAGCGCTTGAGTTCCTCGGTGGTGTAGCGCTCGGCGTTCTTCAGCGTCTGGCGGCGCATGAAGCGCCCGGGCAGCTCCGCCGAGCGCGTGCGCGAGACCTCGATGTAGTAGCCGTGCACGCGGTTGTAGGCGACCTTGAGCGTGGGGATGCCGGTGGCCTCGCGCTCGCGCGCCTCGATCTCGCGCAGGAACGAGTCGGCATCATTCTCCAGTGCGCGCAGGCGATCCAGTTCGGCATCGAAGCCGGCGCGGATCATGCCGCCGTCGGTGACGCGCAGCGGTGGCTCCTCGACCAGCGCGGCGGCCAGGGTCGCGCTCAGCTCGTCTTCCGGGGCCAGGGCGTCGTACAGCGCCTGCAGGGAGGCCGCGCTGGCGGCCAGCGGGGTCAGGACCTGGTGCAGGGGCGGCAGGCGTTCGAGGCTCGCGAGCAGGGCGGTCAGGTCGCGCGGCCGTGCGCTGCCGAGGACGATACGCGACAGGATGCGTTCGACATCCGCGCTGCCGGCCAGGGCCTCGCGCAGGGGCGCGGTGGCCCCCGACTCCAGAAGTCCGGTGATCGCGGTCTGGCGCTCGCGGATGATGGCGCGGTCGCGCAGTGGCTGGTGCAGCCACTGCAGCAGCCGGCGCGAACCCATCGCCGAGCGGGTGGTGTCCAGCAGGGCCAGCAGGGATCCGTGGCGTTCGCCGCCCAGGGTGCGGGTCAGCTCCAGGTTGCGGCGGGTGGCCGGGTCCAGCACCAGCATCTGGCTGCGCAGCTCGTGCGCCAGGCCGGTGATGTGCGCGAGATCCCCGCGATGGCGGTTCTGCACGTAGGCGAGCAGGGCGCCGGCCGCGGCGATGCCGAGATCCAGGCCGTCGCAGCCAAAGCCGGAGAGGTCCCGGGTGCCAAAGTGCGTGGTCAGGACCCGGCGGGCGGAGACACCGTCGAAATGCCAGTCGGCGTGGCGCTGCGGGGCGAAGCCCTCGATCCCGGGGATGGGCGCGGCCTGGTCGGGGATCAGGCATTCCACCGGGTCCAGCCGTGCCAGCTCGGCGGCCAGTTCGGTCGCGTCGCGCACCTCCAGCAGGCGGAACTGGCCGGAGGCGAACTCCAGGCTGGCAATCCCGTAGCCCTCCTTGCGGCCCTTGATCGCGGCCGAGCCGGCGGGGCACACCGCGACCATCCGGTTGATGCTGCGGGCCTCCAGCAGGGCCTCTTCGGTGACCGTACCGGGGGTGACAATGCGCACGACCTCGCGCTTGACCGGGCCCTTCTGTTCTCCGACAGCGCCGGTCTGCTCGCAGATGGCCACGCTCTCGCCCAGCTTCAGCAGGCGCGCGAGATAGCTCTCCAGCGTGTGCACCGGGATCCCGGCCATGGGGATCGGCTGTCCGGCCGATTCGCCACGCCGGGTCAGGGTGATATCGAGCAGTCCCGCGGCGCGCTCGGCGTCATCATGGAACAGCTCGTAGAAATCACCCATGCGGTAGAGCAGCAGCGTATCCGGGTACTCGGCCTTGATACCGAGGTACTGCTGCATCATCGGGGTGTGTGCGGAAAGTGGCGTCTTGTCAGTCACTTGTTAGCGGCTGTCCAAAAAATCGGGATTTGCAATCAGACATTTGTCCAATGCTCGGTGGTTCGCCGCGCACGGTATCACGCGCGCGGCGGCATCGGTTGGCACCCCCCCCGGTGCTCCCGTGCGGGCTCCGTACCCCAACGAGAAACGCCCCGGCCTCTCAGGGGGAGAAGGCACGGGGCGCCGAGCACACAGGGGGGTGGTGCTCTTCAGTCACGCTATCCGGCGCACATCAGGACCGCAAGCAGGCCAACTAACGTTCCACACCCCTGCTTATAACGCCCTCGTAACGCCCTCGAGTAGCGGGGTAGACACTCGCGCGGCTGGCATCGTTGTGTGGTGCGGTCTGCCGCCGATTTGCCCGGCTAATGCGACATCGAATCGGCGTATGGGCGGCGGTGCTCATCGGTTCGCCGGCGCTCGATCCGGGCAGACGCGCAGTATACGGATGCAGTGCTCGACATGGCAGGTGGGTCAGGTGCGGCAGTTGTGCCACACTCGGGACAGCGTAAGCGACGCGATGTCAGGGAGGAGGCGAGCATGATCGGGGAAGAGGATCGGCGCGATCACCGGCGGATGCAGGTCAGCACGGCGGCGCGCGTCACCTGGCGCTCCAGTGGCGAGTCCATCAGCGTGCAGTTGGAGGACCTCTCCGCCATGGGTTGCGCCTTTGTGGCGCAGCGCGAGACCGATGCCGGTGTGGGCATTACGGTCTCGGTGCCAAGCCCGGACGGTCGCCTGGAGGGTCTTGAGCGCCACGGCCGCGTGGTGCGCTGCGCCCCCGTCGAGGGCGCATCCGGCAACGGCTGGCGGGTTGCGGTCGCCTTCGATCCGGAGGGATGATCGCGCCATGACGGCAGAATCGAGCACCACCCTCCTGACCCTCCGCGAGTCCGACGCCCCGAGCCTGTCGGCCCTGGTTTATGACCTGAGCGAGCGCCTGATGGCGAAGGGCGAACGCCTGTGCACCGTGGAATCCTGCACCGGCGGCGGCATCGCGCAGGCGATGACGGATATCCCGGGTAGCTCGCAGTGGTTCGAATGCGGCTGGGTGGCGTACTCGAACGCCGCCAAGACCGCGATGGTTGGCGTGCCGCCCGAGTTGATCGAGCAACACGGCGCCGTCAGCGAGGCGGTGGCCCGTGCAATGGTCGAGGGTGGGCTGGCCCGCAGCGGGGCGAATCACGCGCTCTCGGTCACCGGAATCGCCGGGCCCGGGGGCGGGACCGACGCCAAGCCGGTCGGCACGGTTTGCTTCGGTTGGCAACAGCGAGGCCAGGATGCCCGTGTCGAGACCTGCCATTTCGATGGCGAACGCCACGAGGTCCGCCTGCAGTCCATGCTGCATGCCCTGGGCGAACTGCTGGCGCACTAGGGAAACCCTGATCAAGGGACCCGTTCGCGCGCGAGTCGATCTTGCGTGCGAACAAGGCGCGGTGACCGCCGTGCAGTCACTCGGCACAAGGGAGTCGTAACGCCTGCGGGCCGCGCCTGGAGTCTCCTGGGCACACGGGCCCCGCCAATGAAAACGCCCCGGCCTCTGGAGGCACGGGGCGTCGAGCACACAGGGGAGGAGGTGCTCGCAGGAAACGCTATTCGTCCCCTTTGATCCTCGCAAGCCAACTGGCTCACAGACCCCGAATTTCGTCCTGAACCCCGCGCCGGAACGTGTGCGGGGCCACGCCTGGGTGGGCCGCGTTCGGGGCGGGGGTGCCCGATTGCGCGGGTGTGTGCCGGCGTCCGTTCCGCAGCGTCGGGGTTGCATGGCCGCCGGGATCGCGGTCGGGGATACCGCTGCGGGATTAACGCAGTCACAGAACCGGGCAGGCGAACCGGGGCGACGCGGTATACGGTATATGTTGTGCATACGGAGGTCGTATGCCCCGGAACGCGCGGAGTATGCCGGGCGGGGCGGGATCGCAAGTCGACGGCGGGCGGGTTCGCGGACAGGTAGATCATGAGAAGGATCGACGGATGCAACAAGTGCCGCCGGACGTGGCGGCTCGCGTTTCTTGGGATCGCCCTGTTGTTGTGGTTGGTGGCCGGTCCACTGGCCGGGGCGGACGCGGATCCGGAGTCATCCTCGCCGGTGGTGGTCAGCCCGGCGGAAGTGGCGGCCCTGGAGACCGATCTGGCCGTTTTCCGCGACCGTCTCCCCGAGCTTCTGGAAGCCGTGGATACCCAGCCAGCGGAGGAGTGGCTGGAGGCCAGTCCGCTGGACGAGCTCGAGGCGCGCAGCGCTGACGAGGACCGGGCGGAAGCGGAACGGGCACTGTGGGAGGAGGCCCGCGAGTACGAGCAGGCGGCCGTGGAGCGAGTGCGGGGAGCGCTGGACCGTGCGACCACCGCCCGGGAGGTGCCGGAGCGTCTGGGCGAGTTGGAACAGGGTCTGGACGGGGTCGGGGCATTCCCGGCCGGGCTGGGCGAAGAGGTCTCGATCCGCCGCATCGAGGATGAGCTGGAACGGGTGGGGCGCGACCGCGAGCGACTGGAAGCGGAACTCGATGACCAGCGCATCCTGCACGCGCAACTGGAAGAGCAGGCGGAGGTTCAGGCGGAGACCCTGGAACGCCTGCGCCGGGAGCGTCAGGAGCTGGAGGACGGGCCACAGCCGCTGCCCGAGGAGGTCGAATGGACGGAGGCTCACGCAGCCGTGCAGGAGGCCCGGGCGCGACAGGCGGATGCTCGCCTGCTTGCGGCGCAGCTGGATGCCGTTTCGCTGCCGCCGCGGATGCAGGCGCGGGGCCTGCTGATCCGCGGTCTGGAGTTGGAGGCGCGCTGGCAGAGTGTCCTGCAGAGTCGGCTGGAGGTCCGGTTGACCGAACTGTCCAGCGAGGAACTGCAGGAACTGCGGGCGGAGCTGCGTACCCTGCTGGAGCGTCAGCCGGAAGCGCAGCTGCACCATACGGAGGAAATCGAGGAACTGCATGCGGCGTTCGACCGCATCGCGGAGGCCCAGGCACAGACCCGCACCCTGCAGTATGAGCGTGACCGGCTGGTCCGGGTCGAGCGGGAACTGGCGCAATCCCTGTCCCATGTCCACGAGCGTCTGGAGATCAGTGGTCTGACCGAGGCGCTGGGTGGGGTCTTCCTGGAGGAGCAGCGACGCCTGCGCGATCTTGACCAGGTCCGTTTCCAGCTACGTGATCTGGAGCGGGAGCTGGCGCAGTCGCAGTTACGGACCATCAGCTTGCGCGAGCGTCTGGCTGTGCTGCCGGCGGACCCGGTGGCGGAATGGGAACCCGCGGCCCGTGCGGCCTTGCGCGAGCTGCGCCGCCAGACCCTGAATGCGGAGCTGCATGCCGAGGAGGCGCGGACCGAACAACTGCGCCAGGCCGACCTGCGGCTGCGTGCGGTCGTCGATCTGGTGGCGGAGCTCGACCGGATCCTGCAAGAAGCGTTGCTCTGGTGGCCAAGCCATTCCCCGGTCGGGGTCGCGTGGTTCGAGCGGGCGCCGGCCGCGACCCTGGCGCTGGTGGACCCCGCCGCCTGGGCGGAGTTGCGGGAGACATTCCTGCGCCAGACGCTGCACCGGCCATGGTTCATCGGGTTCATTCTGCTGGTGGCGGGGTTGCTGTATCTCGCCGGGCGCAATGTCCACCGGCATCTGGAGCGTCTCGCCGAAACGACCCGTCACCGCTACACGGACAGTATTGCGGTCACCGTCCGGGCCCTGGGGTGGAGTCTGCTGCGCGTTTTACCCGTGCCGTTTCTGCTGCTGACTCTCTCATTCCAGTTGCATGCGGTCCCGGAGCCGGGTTTTGCAGTGGAGGTCCTGTCCCTGGCACTGATCACGGTTTCGGTGTGGTGGATGGCGGGCCACCTCCTTCTGCTCTTCATCAGCCGCCATGGGGTCGGGACCGTGCATTTCGGCTGGCCCGAGCCATTGCTGACGCGTCTGTATCGTCACTTGCACTGGTTTCTTCCGGTGCAGACCCTGCTGTTCCTGTTCGTGGCCCTGGCCTTCGGGCACCCGAGCGACGAGGTATTCGATCTTTATGGCCGTTTGGCACTCCTGGCGGTCATCGTGAATTTTGCGATGGTGGCCTGGCTGCTTCTGGCGCCGGTCCCGGACGGTTCGAAAGGCGGCTCGCTGGACGAGCGCCGCCGGTTATTGCTGCGGGGGCTCGTGATCGTGATGGTGGTGGGCCTGGCGGCCCTTGCCCTGGCCGGTTATCTGTACACCGTGGCCGAGCTCCTGCGGCATCTGATCGGGACGGTGCTGGTGCTGATTGTTGTCGGTCTTGGTTACAGCCTGGCGGCCCGGTGGCTGGTCCTGGGAGAGATGCGGCTGGCGCTGCTCCGGAACCGCGAGCGGCGCGAGCAGGAGGCAGTCACCGAGGGCGGCAGCGGCGGCGAAACTGGGCTGGACGTCCCCGAGCCGCAGCTGAGCATGGAGGACGTCAATCTGCAAAGCCGCACGCTGCTGCGGGTGGCGGCGCTGGGCGGCACGGTAGTGGGGCTGTTGTGGGTGTGGTCGGACATCCTGCCGGCCCTGGCCTGGCTGGACGGGATCACACTGTGGTCGCGCACGATCGAGATCGGCGAGAGCGAGATCCTCACCAGCGTGTCCCTCCAGGATCTGTTGCTGGCCGGGTTTCTGGGGCTGCTGTTTCTGTTGTCGGCGCGCAACTTGCCGGGGCTGGTGGAGATCCTGCTGTCGCGCAGCACGCAGATGGATGCGCCCGGGCGCTACACGTTCACCATGCTCCTGCGCTATCTGCTGGCCGTGGTGGCGGTTATCGTGGTGTTTTCGCTTCTGGGCCTGCGCTGGAGCGAGATCCAGTGGCTGGTGGCGGCGCTGACCGTCGGTCTGGGTTTTGGTCTGCAGGAGGTCGTGGCCAACTTCGTTGCCGGGCTGATTGTGTTGCTGGAGCGCCCGGTCCGGGTGGGCGATACCATCACCGTTGGCGAATACAGCGGGACGGTATCGAAGATCCGGGGCCGGGCTACCACGATCGTCGACTGGGACAACCGGGAGATCGTCGTTCCCAACAAGACGTTCATCTCCGACCATCTGATCAACTGGACTCTGAGCGACACCACCACGCGGCTGGTGATCCCGGTGGGGGTCAGCTATGCGTCGGATGTCGATCTTGTCCGGGAGACCCTGCTGGAGGTGGCCCACGAAGACCCGCACGTCCTGGAGGATCCCGAATCGGTGGTGTATTTCCTCCGGTTTGGCGATAACGCGCTGAATTTCGAACTGCGGGTGTTCGTCTGCCAGATGGCGGACCGGCTGGTCACGCTGAGCGGGCTCCACACCGCTATCATCAAGCGCTTCCGCGAACAGGGGATCGAGATCGCTTTTCCGCAGATGGACGTTCACCTGCACGACGACGAAACCCGGAGGCGTCGTGCCGTGCCCCCGGTGGCGGGTCCCGACGAACCCGGCAACCCCATGGATCGGTGACGGGTGCCCGGTTCGTTGGCCCGGGGCCGTGACCCGGGCCAACCCAAGCGTCCCGCCCGCGGGCCAGGCGGCGTGGCTCCCGCGCCGCGGGTGTCTTGGGCAAGTCCTTTGTCCCTGCACGATCACGGGTTGGGTCACTCCCCGCCCTGTGGGATACTGCGGCCCCGTATCCGCCCCGTCTTGGGCAACGGGTCGGAAACCATCGCAGCAAGTATCGGGAGGCATACCGTGGACGACAATCGCAAGAAGGCCCTGACCGCCGCACTCGGGCAGATCGAACGCCAATTCGGCAAGGGCGCGGTCATGCGCATGGGCGATCAGGAGGCGGTGGACGTCCCCGCGATCTCCACGGGCTCCCTGGCATTGGATATCGCGCTTGGCATCGGCGGTGTGCCGCGCGGGCGCGTGGTCGAGATCTACGGGCCGGAATCCTCGGGCAAGACGACCCTGACACTGCAGGTGATCGCCGAGGCGCAAAAGGCCGGCGGTACGGCCGCGTTTGTCGACGCTGAACACGCACTGGACCCGACCTACGCCGAGAAGCTGGGTGTGAACGTGGACGACCTGCTGGTCTCGCAGCCGGATACCGGCGAGCAGGCCCTGGAGATCTCCGACATGCTGGTGCGTTCCGGCGCGATCGACGTCGTGGTCGTCGACTCCGTGGCTGCGCTCACGCCCAAGGCCGAGATCGAGGGCGAGATGGGCGACTCCCACGTCGGCCTGCAGGCGCGGCTGATGTCGCAGGCCCTGCGCAAGCTGACTGCCAACATCAAGCGTTCCAACACGCTGGTCATCTTCATCAACCAGATCCGCATGAAGATCGGCGTGATGTTCGGCAGCCCCGAGACCACCACCGGCGGCAACGCGCTCAAGTTCTACTCCTCCGTGCGCATGGACATCCGCCGCATCGGCGCGATCAAGAAGGGCGACGAGGTCATCGGCAACGAGACCCGCGTGAAGGTCGTGAAGAACAAGATGGCGCCCCCGTTCCGCGAGGCCTATTTCGAGATCCTCTACGGCGAGGGCATCTCCCGCGTTGGCGAGATCATCGAGATGGGCGTGAAGGAAGGCCTGATCGACAAGGCCGGCGCCTGGTACAGCTACAACGGCGAGCGCATCGGCCAGGGCAAGGAAAACGCCCGCCAGTACCTCAAGGACAACCCGCACATCGCCGAGGAAGTCGAAAAGACGCTGCGCGAACGCCTGCTGCCCAAGCGCAACAAGGCCACGGTAGAGGACGTGCCGGTCGATGCCCCGGTCGAGGAGCAAGGCTGACCCGGCCGACCCCGAGGCTGCGCTTGAGGTGGGCCTGCGGTTGCTGGTTCGGCGTGAACACTCCGGTCTGGAGCTGGCGCGCAAGCTCGGTGAGCGCGGCTTCGAACGGGATGCCGTGGACGCCGCGCTGGAACGTGCGCGCGAGCTCGACTATCTGAGCGATACCCGTTACGCGGACTTCATGGCCCGCCACCGTACCGAGCAGGGTTACGGCGAACAGCGCATCCGCGCCGAATTGGCCCACAACGGCATCGGCAACGACACCGTGAACGCCGCCATCGATGCCCTGGAGATCGACTGGATCGACCAGGCTCGTGGCCAGCTCGAACGCCACTTCCGCCACCCGCCCGAGACCCGCGAGGACGAGGCCCGCTATCTTCGCCACCTCGCGGGTCGCGGATTCCCCGGCGGTGTCGCCCACCAGGCCCTCGCCGCCTGGAAAGACGAGCCCTGAGACCCAGTGTCATTGCGAGGAGCTCCGCGACGAAGCAATCCGTGTCCATGGCCACCGGATCCGGCGGCGGGGCATGTCCCAAACGATCGCTCCGGCCCCTTTTGGGGGCCTCGCAATGACGAGGAAGATGGCCGGAAGACGGGCCCGGCAATACGCGGGTGGGGCGCTTGCGTGATAGCATTCCGGGTTTGACCCCATTGCTATCGGAACCGCATGAAAAGCGCCGACATTCGCCGGAGTTTCCTCGAATTCTTTGAAGGGCACGGACACACGATCGTGCCGTCCAGCCCGCTAGTGCCCGGCAACGACCCCACGTTGCTGTTCACCAACGCGGGCATGGTGCAGTTCAAGGATGTGTTTCTCGGGCGCGAGAAGCGCCCGTACACCCGGGCCGTGTCCAGCCAGCGCTGCGTGCGCGCCGGCGGCAAGCACAACGATCTCGAGAATGTCGGCTACACCGCGCGGCACCACACCTTCTTCGAGATGCTGGGCAATTTCAGTTTCGGTGACTACTTCAAGCGCGACGCGATCCACTACTGCTGGCAGTTCCTGACCGACACCATCGGCCTGCCGCCGGAAAAGCTGTGGGTCACGGTCTACGAGACCGACGATGATGCCTACAAGGTCTGGGCCGACGAGATCAAGGTCCCGGCCGAACGCATCATCCGTATCGGCGACGACCCTGACGGCGGTTCCGACAACTTCTGGCAGATGGGCGAAACCGGCCCCTGCGGCCCCTGCACCGAGGTCTTCTACGACCACGGGCCGGAGGTCGCGGGTGGCCCGCCCGGTTCGCCGGACGAGGACGGCGATCGCTACATCGAGATCTGGAACCTGGTGTTCATGCAGTACGACCGCGATGCGGACGGCACGCTGAACCCGCTGCCGCGCCCGTCCGTGGATACCGGCATGGGCCTGGAACGCCTGGCGGCTGTGCTGCAGGGCGTGCATTCCAACTACGAGATCGATCTGTTCCAGGACCTGATCGCGGCCGCCGCACGGGTAACCGGTGCGACGAAGAAGGATTCCGCCTCGCTGCGCGTGATCGCGGATCACATCCGCTCCATCGCCTTCCTGATTACCGACGGCGTGCTGCCTTCCAACGAAGGGCGTGGCTATGTGCTGCGCCGCATCATCCGCCGCGCCGCGCGCCATGGCTTCAAGGTCGGCGCGCAGGACGCCTTCCTCTACCAGACCGTGGGCGACCTGGTGCGCGCGATGGGCGAGGCCTTCCCGGAGCTGGCCGAGGCGCAGGCCCAGGTCGAGAAGGTCCTGGAAAAGGAAGAGCGCAAGTTCCTGGAGACCCTGGACAAGGGCATGAAGATCCTGGAAGAGGACCTGCGCGATCTCGAGGGCAAGGTGATCCCCGGCGAGACCATCTTCCTGCTCTACGACACCTACGGCTTTCCGGTGGACCTGACCGGCGACATTGCGCGCGAGCGCGAGCTGGAGCTGGACATGGAGGGCTTCGAGTCCGCCATGGCCGGCCAGCGTGCACGGGCCCGTGCGGCCAGTCACTTCTCGATGGACGACGGCGGCCTGCCGCAGGTCGATGTCGCGACCGAATTCTCCGGCTACGAGACCGTGGACGACGAGGGCCGCGTGCTGGCGCTGTACCAGAATGGCGAGGCCGTCGATCGCCTGGAAGTCGGTGCCGAGGGGCTGGTGGTACTGGACCGCACGCCGTTCTATGGCGAGTCCGGCGGCCAGGTGGGCGATGTCGGTACGCTCAGCGGTTCCGGCGTGCGCTTCCAGGTCTCCGACACCCGCAAGCAGGGTGCGGCGCACATCCACGTAGGCCAGGTCCGCGCCGGCACGCTGGAGCGCGGCCAGACCCTGCAGGCCGCCGTGGAAGGCCCCCGCCGCGAGAACATCCGCCGCCACCATTCGGCCACTCATCTCCTGCACAAGGCGCTGCGCGATCAGCTGGGCGACCACGTGCAACAGAAGGGATCGCTGGTGGACCCGGATCGTTTGCGCTTCGACTTCACCCATATGGAACCGCTGACCGACGAACAGCTGCGCTCCATCGAGGCCCAGGTGAACGCCGAGATCCTGGCCAACGAGGCCACCGATACCAACGTCATGGACATCGACTCCGCGATGGAGTCCGGCGCGGTCGCGCTGTTCGGCGAGAAGTACGGTGATCGCGTGCGCGTGCTGAAGATCGGCACCTCGGTGGAGCTGTGCGGCGGCACGCACGTGGACCGCACCGGCGACATCGGGTTGTTCCGCATTACCTCCGAGGGTGGGGTGGCCGCGGGCATCCGGCGTATCGAGGCGGTTGCCGGCGAGGTCGCCCTGCGCTGGGTGGACGAGCAGATCGGCCACCTGGACGCGATCGCCGATCGCCTGCGCGCCGGGCGCGGCGAGGCGGCCGACAAGGTTGCCCAGCTGCAGGAGCGCACCCGCGAGCTGGAGAAGCAGGTCACGCAGCTGAAGGGCAAGCTGGCCAGCCAGGCCGGCGACGACCTCGGCTCGCAGGCCAAGGATGTCGACGGCATCCAGGTGCTGGCCGCCAAGGTCGAGGGCGTGGAGCCCAAGGCCCTGCGCGACATGGTCGACCAGCTCAAGCAGAAGCTCGGCAAGGCTGTGGTGGTGCTGGGCACCGCGACGGGCGAGGGCAAGGTCAGCCTGGTGGCTGGTGTGACCAAGGCCGAGACCGGCCAGTTCAAGGCTGGGGATCTGGTGGGCCATGTCGCTACGCAGGTCGACGGCAAGGGCGGCGGCCGTCCGGACATGGCGATGGCCGGCGGCCAGAGTCCGGACAAGCTGGACGCGGCCCTGGCCTCGGTGGAGGCCTGGGTGCGCGAACGCGCCTGATCGATCGTCCATCCCCGTCATCGCGAGGCGCGTAGCGCCGTGGCGATCTCCGAGGGCAGCCCCGGTGCCGGAGGGTTCGGCGCGATCCGGTGGTTTTGGACGGAGGCTGCCACGGCCCCGTTGGGGCCTCGCAATGACGGGGCCCTGCGCGGGGTTCGCCGGGGCGGTGGGCTTTAATGCGGCGGCCAGTTGGTGTTTAATGCCCGCTTCTTAAGTAAACGCTAATGGATGGGGTGCGCCCTGTCCGGACGGTCGCAAGGACCGGGCACGGAACGGAATCTTGAAATGGCGTTGCTGGTACTCAAATTTGGCGGCACCTCGGTGGGTTCGCCCGAACGCATCCAGGCGGTGGCGGAACGCGCGCTGAAGCTGCGCGAGGAAGGCCATCAGCTGGTGATCGTGGTCTCCGCGATGAGCGGCGAGACCGACCGCCTGCTGGGCCTGGCGCACGCACTGAATCCGCGCGCGGACGGTCGCGAACTGGATGTGCTGCTGTCCACCGGGGAGCAGGTCACCATCGCGTTGCTGGCGATGGCGCTGGAGGCGCGGGGCTGCGACGCGCGGTCCTACACCGGGGCGCAGGTGACCATCCGCACCGACAGCGCCCACAACAAGGCCCGTATCCGCAGCATCGACGATGCCCGGGTGCGTGGCGATCTCGAGGCCGGGCGCGTCGTGGTCGTGGCCGGTTTCCAGGGCGTGGACGAGGAGGGTGCGATCACCACCCTGGGCCGGGGCGGATCGGATACCACCGCGGTGGCGCTGGCCGCGGCGCTGAAGGCCGACGAATGCCGCATCTATACTGATGTCGACGGCGTCTACACCACCGATCCGCGGTTGGTGCCGACGGCCCGCCGCCTGCAAAGCATCACCTTCGAGGAGATGCTGGAGATGGCCAGCCTGGGCTCCAAGGTGCTGCAGATCCGCGCGGTGGAATTTGCCGGCAAGTACAACGTCCCTTTACGAGTGCTGTCCTCGTTCGAGGAAGGCCCGGGAACCCTGATTACCACGGAGGAGGATGCGCAAGTGGAACAGGCGCTGGTTGCGGGTATCGCGTTCAATCAGAACGAGGCCCAGCTGACGGTTCAGGGCGTCCCCGATCAGCCGGGGGTCGCGCATCGCATCCTCGGCCCGATCGCGGACGCCAATATCGAGGTGGACATGATCGTGCAGAACGTCGGGGCGGATAATTCCACCGACTTCACGTTCACCGTCCATCGCAATGACTACGACAAGGCCCTGGAGATCCTGCAGGCGGCCGCGAAGGCGTTGGGCGCCCGCGAGGTGTCCGGGGATACGCACATCGTGAAGATCTCGGTGGTCGGGGTCGGTATGCGTTCGCACGCGGGCATCGCCAGCAAGATGTTCGAGGCCCTGTCGCGCGAAACCATCAACATCCGGATGATCTCCACCTCGGAGATCAAGATCTCCGTGGTCGTAGATGAGAAGTACCTCGAACTTGCAGTGCGTGCATTGCACGATGCGTTTGAACTCGAACAGACCCCAGTCGGTCAACAGGAGGACGGTTAAGGATGACAGACCGTAAAACGGTTACCGGACGACCGACTCCGTCCGACACAGGCACTGCGGAGAAGAGCATGCTCATTTTGACTCGGCGTGTGGGCGAGACCCTCATGATCGGCGATGATGTGTCCGTCACCGTCCTGGGGGTCAAGGGCAATCAAGTCCGCATCGGCATCAACGCACCCCAGGACGTCGCGGTCCATCGCGAGGAAATCTTTCAGCGCATTCAGCGTGAAGCGAACGTCGCCAGTGGTGAGGGCGGCGGCGAGAACTCCAGTGGCGGTGGTACTGGGGCGGGTGGTGCCGCGGCAGGCGCACGCGACGACTGAACCTCCCGTAAGGAAAGCGAAAGGCCCGGAGGCTGCGATCAGCCTTCCGGGCCTTTCATTTGAAGGCCCAAGGCCTTATCCTGTGCCGCGTTTCCGGAGAGTTGGCCGAGTGGTCGAAGGCGCTCCCCTGCTAAGGGAGTATGGGTCAAAAGCCCATCGAGGGTTCGAATCCCTCACTCTCCGCCAAATCCTGCGAAGGGGCCCGAGTGGCCCCTTTCGTACGTCTGGCCCCCGAGATTTCCGGGATTCGAACCCGAGATATAAGAACGATGGTTCGACCGGTGGCGCGTAGCGACACCGGAACGCCGCAGCGTAGCGAAGGCGGCCCGAAGGGCGACCGGCGCAGCCGGGCGTAATCCTCACTCTCCGCCAAATCCCGCGAAGGGGCCCGAGTGGCCCCTTTCGCACGTCTGGCCCCGGCGTTCGTCCCCCAGCCCGTCCCCCATTGCTTCGTGATCCGCACCTGTTTGTGCGGCCACCGAAAGTCGTCGGGTGCCGGTGTGTCGGGCACGTTTCGCTGCGAGGTCCCGTCGCCGGCCTTAGCTCCGGCCGAGCGGTTTCGCGAGCTCGACGCGCGGCCAGCGGGCCGGCAGTTGTCCCGGGGCATGGGTGACGAGGATGCACTGACGGTCCTGCAGCCAGGGCAGCAGTCGTTCCACCACTCGTTGTTGCGTGGGGGTATCCAGACCGGAAAACGGCTCGTCGAGCAGGACGACCGGTCGGTCCTGAAGGACGACCGCCGCCAGGGCGAGACGGCGGCGCTGACCGCCGGAGAGGGACGCGCCGCCCTCGCCGATGCGGTAGTCCAGACCTTCGTCGGTGCCGCGCACGGCCTCGGCGAGATCGACCTGTTCCAGGACCTCCCACAGTGCGGCATCGCTCAACGACCTGTGCGCCGGGGACAGGATGCTTCGGAGGGTCGTGTCCGGCAGTTGCAGGCCCTGGGGCAGGTAGCTGATGTGGCGGTACCGGGCATCGGTCGGGATCCTTGTCAGATCGTCGTTGCCGAGCGCTACGGTACCGGCCAGGGGCGGGAGTTCGCCGGCGAGGGTGTCCAGCAGCGTGCTCTTGCCGTGCCCGCTGGCCCCGCTGATCACCAGGGGATAGCCACGCGCGGGTTCGAGGTCCAGGGGACCGAGCAACGGGCGCTCGCGGCGAAAGCCGATGGTCAGGCCGTGTGCGTGTAGCGCAGGGGCCTCGTCAGGCGGGGTCGGGTCCACGGACTCGGCGGTTGCGGGGGTATGGGTGGCGGCCACCTCCAGATGCTGCACCCGCCCGGCGGCTTCCAGGCTCTCGCCGGCACGCCACCATGCACCGGGCAGGCTGCCCAGAACCTCGCCCAGGCCCAGGGTCATCAGCGGCAGCAACACCGCGACCGGAGCGTCGAGCATTCCGTCACGGTACCAGCCCAGTGCCAGCACCAGCATCACCAGGGCGGAGGCGCCGACCACGGCCTGCACGATCTGCTCGGAGCCGACCCCGAACGCCTCCTGCGTCCGTTGCCGGCGCGCGTAGTCGTCGTTTTCCCGGCGCAGGCGGGCCTCGTGCTCGCGGGCACGGTCGTAGGCCAGCAACTCGGCCAGGCCGCCAATGAAGTCAAACAGTCCGACGCGCTCGCCGGCCCGGGCCTGCACCAGCGCGTGGCTGCGGCGCTGCCCGGCAAGGGCGAGCACGGCGGAGACCGCGAGCGTCGCGACACCGGAGGCGGCGAGTACGACCGCGGCGGGCCAGGGTGCCAGCCAGACGGCGATAACCAGCGTGATCACCAGGCTGAGCGCCGCCGCGATCATGGGGCCGACCACCCGCAGGGGCATCGCATCGAGGGTGTCGATGTCGCCGGTCAGGCGGGTCTGCAGGTCTCCGCTGCGGTAGGCGCGAATGCGTTCCATGGGCAGCGCGGCGAGGCCGCGAAAGCTGCGGCCGCGCAGGTCGGCCAGGCTGCGCAGCACCGCCTCGTGGCTGACCAGGCGTTCGAAGTAACGCGCCAGGGTGCGACTGATCGCGGCGGTACGGATGCCGCCGGAGGGCACGTAGAGGTCGAGTGTGGCCAGCAGGCCCGCGCCGGCCAGGGCGGTGGCGGTAATGAACCAGCCGGACAATGCCAGCAGGGCGATGCCGGCGATCCAGGTCAGCGCCAGCAGTCCCCAGGCACCCCAGTACCAGCCCCGGCGCTGGCGGAATACGCGGTGCAGAAAGGCCAGTTCCGCGCGGGTAGCGTTACGCATGGCGCGCCCCCGGTGTCGCCGGCGCCAGGTCCAGGCGTTGCGGGCAGCGTTTGTGGATGGCGGCATGATGACTCGCGATCACCAGCGTCAGGCCACGGGCCTCGGCCAGCGGAAACAGCGTGTCGAGCAGGGCCTGTTCGGTGTCCGGGTCGAGCGCGCTGGTGGGTTCGTCGAGCAGCCAGAGCCGATGCCCCGAGAGCAGGGCGCGCGCCACCGCGACCCGCTGGGCCTGACCGCCGGAGAGCCCGCGCCGGGCCTCGCCGATGGCGGTATCCAGGCCGTCGGGCAGCTCGGGTGCGTCGAGCGGCAGGCCGGCCTGTTGCAGTGCCGTGGCCATCTCCGCGTCTGCGATCGTGTCGCGGCGGGCGAGCTGCAGGTTATCGCGCAGGCTGCCGTGGAACAGATGGGCGTCCTGGTCGATCCAGGCGAACTGCCGGGCCTGGGGATGGCGCTGTACCGTGCCCGTGGTGGGGGTGAGAAAGCCGGCACACACCGCGAGCAGGGTGGATTTGCCACTGCCACTGGGCCCGGTCAGCGCGAGATGCGCCCCGGCGTGAACGGCCAGGTCGAGCTCCGCCAGTGTGGGCGTGCGCTGACCCGGGTAGTGCACGGTGACCCCCTTCAGTTGCAGCCAGGGGACCACTGCGCCCTCGTCGGGGGCCGCGGTGGCCTCTGGGGAGTGCTCGGGCCCAACGGGGCCCGAGGGCGACGCCAGGGCGGGGGCAAGGGTCTCGGCGGCGGCCAGGGCGCCGGCGCGGTCATGGTAGCTCTGGGCAAACTGGCGCAGCGGAAGGAAATACTCCGGCGCCAGCAGCAGGATGAACAGGCCGGTGAACAGGGTGATGTCGCCGGCCGGGCCGTAGTCGATGGCGCCGAACAGGGCGAAGCCGATGTAGATCGCGACCATGCCGATCGCGACCGCGCTGAAGAATTCCATGATCGCCGAGGACAGGAACGCGACCCGCAGGGTGCGCATGGTCAGGCGCCGCTGCTGGTGACTGCGCTCGACGACCTCGGCCTCGGTTGCGGCGATCGCGCGCGCTCGGCGCAGCCAGTCCAGGGTGCGGATGCGGTCGAGAAAGTGCCCCGCCAGGCGGTTCTCCTCCTCTTGCTGACGCCGGTGGATCTGTTCCGCGCCCATGCCAACGATCGCCATGAACGCCGGGATCAGCGGGGCGGCGAACAGCAACAGCAGGGCGGCGAGCCAGTCCAGCCAGAGCGCCGCGACCAGGATGGCCAGCGGCGTCAGGATGACGGCCTGGCGCGCCGGCAGGTAACGGGCGTAGTAGCCGGTCAGGTCCTCCACCCGCGTCTGGAACTGCTCCGCCCAGGCGCCCGCGGTGGTCAGCCCGGCCAGTCGCGCCGGTCCAGCCTGCCGGGCCTGGCGCAGGAGGTCGGCGCGCAGCTCCTGCTTCACCGCAAAGGCGAGCCGGTGACCGGCCAGGTCCCGCAGGGCCTGGGCGGCATAGCGCAGGGCGAGCAACACGAGGCCCGCGAGCAGGATCCCGGGCAGGTACGGGGCCTCGGGGGCGAACAGGGTGCCGTGGACCGCCCAGGCCACGAGCCCCGCCAGGGCAATGGTGGCAAATGTCGCCACCAGCGTGCTGGCCGCACTTAGCACAAGCCAGCGGCGGTGCGGCTGCTGGCGCGCGCGCAGCCATGGGCCCGGCGAGGTCCGGGCGTCTGTCGCCTCCGCGTCTGTTCCGGGCACTTGCGTCATCGACTAGCGCAAGTAGCGCCCGCGCAGCATGTTGAAATACAGCGGCTTGATCATGTGGACCTTCAGGCGCCACCACATCCAGCTTGGGGCGCCCTGGTCCAGGAAGGTGAAGGTCGGGACCTCCTCCAGGCTGTAGTCGAACTCGACCAGCGCCGCCTTGCCCACCTCGGTGATCAGCGGGCAGGAGGTATAGCCGTCGAACTGACGCGACGGCTCGCGATCCTGGATCACGTCCACCAGGTTGTCGGGCATCACTGCGCCATGCGAGCGCACGGTGGAGGCGGTCTTGCCGATCGCGGTTGCGACCACGTCACCGGCACCGAAGATGTTCGGGTAGTCCACGTGTTGCAGCGTGCGATCATCCACCGCCAGCCAGCCGCCGGCCGCCAACGGGCCGTCCTCGACTGCCAGCCCGGCCTCGCGGACGAAGTCGTGCGCGCGCATCGGCGGCGTTACGTGGAGGTAGTCGTAGTCCACGGTCTCGCGGCCGCCATCGTGGGTCTGGAACTGGGCCTGGCGGGCGTCGACATCCACCGCCAGCAAGGCGCCGCCGTCGTTTACGCTCACGCCGCGTTCTGCGTACAGGTCGCGCACCATGTGGTCGAAGCGCTGCACGCTGAACAGGGTGTCCGACCCGGTGTGATAGTGGAAGTCGGCGCCGGCGCGCTGCCCGGCGGTACGCAGCAGGTCGTCGGCGATGAAGGTCGCCTTGATCGGCGCGCCGGCACACTTGATCGGTGTGCTGGGGATGGTAAAGCGGGCCACCCCGCCGTGCTCGCCGAAGGCGTGGATCTGCTCGTAGGCGTCCCGCGCGGCCTCGGCGCTGGCGTACAGGCTGGTCAGTCCGGGACGGCCGATATCCTCGCGCCGCAGCCCCTCGATCGCCTCGTAATCCAGGTGCAGCCCGGTCGCGACCACCAGGAAGTCGTAGTCCAGCCGGTCGCCGCCGGTGGTCTCGACCCGCTGCGACTCGGGATCAATGGCTGCCACCGCGGAGCGGACCCATTCCACGCCGCGCGGGATGTAGCGTTCGTTGCGGCGCTGGACCTCGCCTACCGAGTAGACGCCCGCGGCCACCAGGGTCCAGCCGGGCTGGTAATGATGGATCTCGCTTGGCTCGACAATCGTGATCCGGGCCCCGTCCAGCAGGTCGCGCAGGCGGGCGGCCATGGTCATGCCCGCGGCACCTCCGCCCAGCACCACGATGCGGGCCTGGCTGGAGACCGCCGCGCGGGCCGGGGCGGCCTGTACGCCGGTCGCCGACACCAGGCCGGCGGCGCCGGCGATCTTCAGGAAATCGCGCCGGGACAGGCCCCGCAGCGTCTCGTCGGCTTGACGGGCCAGGGCCTTTTCAATCTCGGGATGCTTCGGGTCTTCGGGATGATGCATGGCTCTCTCCGCGTATCCGTCTGCCGCGCCGGAGACCGGGCGGGTCAGTTGCGATGGTCGCGCCGTCGACCGGGCGCTTCGTGTGACGGATTGCTTACAAGTTACATGCCAACACCGGCAGGCCGCTCCACTGGGCCTCGTGTGCCGGTATGGGCGGGGCCAGGCTGCCGAATCTGGCAGTCATTCGAGACTTGGCTGACAAATATGGCAGAAAAGGGCCGATGGTTGCTTGCGCCCGCCAGGCGGAAAAACACGGTTTGTAGCGTGCAGCCAGCGGTCGTGGTGCGGACAGGTAGTCTGGCACGGTACTTGTTAGGAGGTTCACCGATACGTCATGTCGGCGTGCCCCTGACTACGGAGGAAAGGCCATGGAGCTCGACCCCATACTGCTATCGCGAATCCAGTTCGCGTTTGTCGTTTCGTTCCACGCGATCTTCCCGGTCTTCACGATCGGGCTGGCTTCGTTTATTGCGTTTCTGGAATTCCGCGCCTGGAAGACCGGCGAAACGATCTATACCCAGATCTCGAAGTTCTGGATCAAGATCTTCGCGGTGGTGTTCGGCATGGGGGTGGTCTCCGGGCTGGTCATGTCGTTCCAGTTCGGCACCAACTGGAGCGCGTTCTCCTACGCCACGGCCAATTTCCTCGGGCCCGTACTGTCCTACGAGGTGCTGACCGCGTTCTTCCTGGAGGCGGCCTTCCTCGGCGTGCTGCTGTTCGGGCGCGACCGGGTCCCGCAGGGGGTGCATCTGTTCGCGGCGCTGATGGTGGCACTGGGCACGTTCATCTCGTCGTTCTGGATCCTGGTGGCCAACAGCTGGATGCAGACGCCGGTGGGCTTCGAACTGCAGGACGGCGTGTTCCACGTCACGTCCTGGATCACGGCGATCTTCAATCCCAGCTTCTGGCCGCGCTTCTTCCACATGGGGCTGGCCTCGCTGCTGACGGCGGGCTTTGTGGTCGCCGGGGTCTCCGCCTGGTACCTGCTGCGTCAGCGCGACGTGGTCATGAACCGCAAGGCCCTGGGCACCACGATGTGGGTGCTGCTGTTCGCGGCCCCGGCGCAGCTGGTGGTCGGGGATATCCACGGCCTCAATACCTTCGAGCATCAGCCGACCAAGGTGGCGGCGATGGAAGGCGTGTGGGAGACCGAACGCGGCGCACCGCTGCTGCTGTTCGCCATCCCGGACTCGGCCAACGAGACCAATCACTTCGAGATCGGCATCCCGAAGATGGCGAGCTTCATCCTGACCCACGAGATGGATGGCGAGGTGCCGGGTCTGCTGGAGGTCCCCGCGGAGGAACGCCCGCCGGTGGGCATCACCTTCTGGTCGTTCCGCATCATGGTCGCGATCGGCATGGTGATGATCCTGTTCGCCCTGGCTGGTGCCTGGCTGCGCTTCCGCCGCCGGATGTACGCCTCCCCGCGGTTCCTCAGGGGGCTGTCCTGGATGATCCCGGCGCCGTTCATTGCGGTGGTCGCGGGCTGGTTCGTGACCGAGACCGGGCGCGCGCCCTGGCTGGTGTACGGCGTGATGAACCACGCCGAGGGCATTACTCCGGCGCTGACCGGCGGCATGGCCCTGTTCACGCTGATCGGCTACGTCGCGGTCTACGCGGCGGTGTTCACCGGGGGCGTCTACTACCTGGTCCGCATCGTGCGCCAGGGCCCGGAACCGGCCGATGCCACGCATGCAGCGGCGCACGCCAAGCGGCCCCTGTCGGCCGCCGATACCTGGATCGATGACGCCGCGGCCAGCGGTGAAAGGAGCTAAGTCATGGAAACCACGATTGATATCACGCTGATCTGGGTCGTCATCATCGCCGTGGGCGTGATCGCCTACGTGCTGATGGACGGGTTCGACCTCGGGGTGGGGATCCTCTTCCCCTTCGCCCCGGGGGAGACCTCGCGCGACGTGATGATGAACTCGGTCGCCCCGGTATGGGACGGCAACGAGACCTGGCTGATCCTCGGGGGTGCCGGGCTGCTGGCGGCCTTCCCGCTGGTCTACTCGGTGTTCCTGCCGGCGCTCTATATCGGGGTCTTCCTGATGCTGGCGGGGCTGATCTTCCGCGGTGTCGCGTTCGAATTCCGCTTCAAGGCGCATCGCTCCAAGTGGTTGTGGAATGCCGCGTTCGCGATCGGCTCGGCGGTGGCGGCCTTCGCCCAGGGCGCGGTCGTGGGTGCCTACATCCAGGGCTTCGAGATGGACGGGTTCAGTTTTGCCGGCGGACCGCTGGACTGGCTGACGCCCTTCACCGTGCTCACCGGGATCGGGCTGCTGGCGGGCTATGCCCTGCTGGGGGCCACCTGGCTGATCGTCAAGACCGAGGGCGAGACGCAGGCCTTTGCCTACCGCGTCGCGCCCTGGATGCTGGCGGCCGTGCTGCTGGTGTTCGGCGCGGTGAGTCTCATCACCCCGTTCATCGATCCGAAGGTGATGGAGCGCTGGATGGGAACCTGGCAGTACCTCTGGGTGCTCCCGGCCCTGGCGCTGTTCTCTTCCTGGATTCTGATTCGCGCGGTGCGCCGGCGTGACGAGGGGATCCCGTTCGTCGCCACGATTGCCCTGTTCATCACGACCTACCTGGGCCTGCTGGTGAGCAAGTGGCCGTACGTGGTGCCGCCGGACTACACCTTCTGGGACGCCGCCTCGTCGCCGGATGCGCAGCTGTTCATCCTGGTGGGCGCGCTGTTCGTGATCCCGATCATCCTGGGCTACACCGCGTGGACCTACTGGGTCTTCCGCGGGAAGGTGACCCCGGAGACCGGCTATCACTAGGTCTGTCCGGGCGCGCGCGAGCACGCCGGTGGGTCGCGGCCGACCCGCCGGCGCCGTCCGGAGAACGGGTTTCAATGCTGTCGCAACCTATGGGGGTGAACCCATGCCGTTGAACATCACTCGACTCAACGTGTCTATTGGGCAGCGCGACGGTGACGTTACGAGCATCGGAAGCGCATTCCTGGACCCCCTTGTGCGAGGCGAAGTGACGAGCATCACGAAGAAGGCGCCGGAACCGCAGGACACGCATGTCGAGACCCTGCGGCAGGTACTGGAGGTGTTCCGGGAGCCGGCGATCCTGCTGTCGCCGGACTACCGCATTCTGGCCGCCAATGGGGCGTACCAGCGTGTCTACGGGACCGATCGCGACGGCTCGGGTCGCACCTGTTTCGAGGCCTCGCATGGCTTCCGCCGCCCCTGTGACGAGGCGGGCGAATCCTGTCCCCTGCGGGCGGCCCTGGGCAGTGGCCACCGCGAACGCGTCCTGCATGTGCACCACACCGAGGCCGGGCGCGAGCACGTGGATGTCGAGTTGTTGCCGATCCGGGGCGAGGGCGGCGAGATACGCTACCTGATCGAACGGCTGCACCACATGCCCGTCTCGACGCCGCAGGCGGGTAGCGGCGGGCTGGTCGGACGCTCGAAGGCCTTCAATGCCATGCTGGGGCTGATCAGCCGGGTGGCGCCGAGCAATGCCTCGGCCCTGCTGCTCGGCGAGTCGGGAACCGGCAAGGAACTGATTGCCCGGGCCATTCACGAGGCGAGTCCGCGCCAGCAGTTGCCGTTCGTGCCCGTGGAGTGCTCGGGCCTGACCGAAACCCTGTTCGAAAGCGAGCTGTTCGGACATGAGCGGGGGGCCTTCACCGGTGCGACCTCGGCCAAGGCCGGCCTGGTGGAGGCCGCAGCCGGCGGCACCCTGTTTCTCGACGAGGTGGGGGATATCCCGCTGAGCCAGCAGGTCAAGCTGCTGCGCCTGCTGGAGACCCATGCCTATCGTCGGGTCGGGGGGGTCGAGTCGCGGCGGGCGGATTTCCGCCTGGTTTGTGCGACCCACCGTGACCTCGAGTCCATGGTGCGGGCCGGCGATTTCCGCGAGGACCTCTACTACCGCATCAATACCTTCCCGATCGAAGTGCCCCCGCTGCGCGAGCGACCCGAGGACATCCCCTTGCTGGTGGAGGCCCTCAGCGAGCGTCTGGACCTGGCCGTGCCGCCGCGTCTCGAAGACGAGGCCCTGAAGATCCTCGGGCAATACCCCTTCCCCGGCAACGTGCGCGAGCTGCGCAACATCCTCGAGCGTGCGGCATTGCTGGCGGACGGCGAGGCGATCCGTCCGGAGCACCTGCCGGATCGGGTCCGGGAAGGAGGGCGGGCCGGCGGAGGGGAGGCCGGTGGCCTGGATGGCTTGCTCCATCCGCAGTCCCTGCGTCCCCTGGAAGAGATCGAACGCGAATACCTGCGGCATGCCGCCGCAGTGTATCCGGGCGATCGCCGGGCGCTGGCGAAAACCCTGGGGATTAGCGAACGCAGCCTGTATCGACGCCTGCGCCAGCTCGAAGGCGAGGGCGGCGAAGGCCACTGAGATGGCCCACCAGGACGAGGCGGGTTATGCCCCGCCCGTCCGTGATCGAACGGGGTCCGGGGGGCGGCCGGGCGACGTGTCACGAGCCCGTCATGAGCGACGGAGACGCTGAAGCACCGCCACAAGAATTAGCAAAACACCAAGTACCGAGAGAAAAACCGAACTGGAGCCTGTCATGAAAAAGACCGCAATCACGCTGTCTCTCTCCGCCGCCCTCCTGGCGACCCCGATGCTGGCCTCGGCCGAGCCGCTGTCGTTCGGCGAGCAGCAGACCATCCGCTCGATGGCCAGTGCCGGCATCGGCCAGGCCATCGTCAACCAGATGGGGGCCGGGTCGATGGCCGTGATCAACAACCCGTCGCCGATCTGCGGCGCCCTGGCCGGCGGTCTGGGTGCATCCATGCTGTCTGCCGACCCGCAGGCGGGATTCCGCATCGCCACCCTGCGCTCCGCTGACGATGCCGTGGCCGCGGTGGACGTGACCGCGGACAAGGAGGTGGCCTACCTGGCGTTGGGCGGCGAGCTGGACCGCGAGGAGAACGTTGCCCTGGCCCACGCGTATCTGCAGGAACTCGCGGCCTCCGAATGGGACGGCACGCTGGTGCTGCATATCTCCTCGTGGATGCAGAAGCAGGTCCAGGCCGTCGCGGAGGCAGACACGACCGTGGCCGACTATCTTCAGGGGGTCAACATGGTGGCGCTCCAGCCCGACCTGGATGCGGGTCAGGCGGTGATGCTGGGCGTGAACTTCGACGGGGAGAGCTTCACGACCGAGGAGATGGGTCGCCAGGACATGCGCGAGGACCTGGTGGAGCTGTTCCGCCGCATGTGAGTGGGCGCGCGGTGGGCCGGATGGGCGCAACGCCTGTCCGGCTCCCTGTTAGAAAAAGACTATTGGCCCGTTAAAGAATTAGTAATTCACTAAATACGGAATTGCATATAAAGTAATCGGTACATGGAGGCAACGCCCCATGAGATACCGAATCAATCTCTAAACCGAAAGAAAGGAGTACATCATGGCACTGCATTTGGGCGATACCGCACCGAATTTCCAGATTGACACCACCAAGGGCAAGATCGATTTCCACGAGTGGATCGGCGACTCCTGGTGCTTCTTCTTCAGCCACCCGGCCGACTTCACCCCGGTGTGCACCACCGAGATGGGTCGTACCGCGCAGCTGGCCAAGCAGTTCGCGGACCGCAACACCAAGCCGCTGGGTCTGTCGACGGATACCGTCGAGGAACACAACAAGTGGATTGAAGACGTCAACGACACCCAGGACACCACGCTGGAGTTCCCGATCGTCGCGGATGCCGACAAGAAGATCTCGGAGCTCTACGAGATGATCCACCCGGGCGAGAGCGAGACCGCCGCCGTGCGTTCGGTCTACATCATCGACCCGAACAAGAAGATCCGTCTGATGATGACCTACCCGATGTCGGTGGGCCGCAACTTCGACGAGATCCTGCGCGTGATCGATGCGCTGCAGACCGGTGACAAGCATGGCATCGCAACCCCGGCTGACTGGACCCCGGGTGCTCGCGTGATCATCCCGCCGACGGTCAGCAACGAGGACGCGCAGAAGAAGTTCCCGCAGGGCTTCGAGGAGATCCGCTCCTACCTGCGCTACACCAAGGTCTGATCCGGACCAACCAGCAGCCTCGCCCGACTACGGGCGGGGCCGTTCTCCCCAGGTGGGAGCAGGGGCCGCAAGGCCCCTTTTTTGTGCCCGCAGATTGCGGGCGTGCGGGTGCCCGCGATATCCGCGGCTAGCGCCCGAGTCCGGTCAGGCGGGCGGGTTCGAGGATCTCGATCCAGTAGCCGTCGAGGTCCTTCACGAAGGCGATGTCCTTCAGGCCGCCCTCGTCGGGGCGCTTCACGAACTCGACGTTGTTCTGGTCGAACCAGCGCACCGCGGCATCCAGGTCCGGGACCGAGAAGCAGATGTGGCCGAAACCCTGAGGTTCCTCGTTGCCGTCGTGGTAGTGGAAGTCCGCGTCCTTCTCGGTGCCGTAGTTGTAGGTCAGCTCAAGGATGCCGCGCTGGCTGAACATCCAGCGGGTGGCCTCGCCGGCGTCCTTCGGCGGCTGCGGTTCGTCCTCGCCAAGCTGCGCGAGGAAGTAGAGCGTGAACTCGAACTCCGGGAAGTCCAGGGTCTTCACCAGCTGCATGCCGAACACGCGCTGGTAGAAGTCCAGCGCCTTCTGCGGGTCCTTCACGCGCAGCATGGTGTGGTTGAAGCGAAAGCCTGCGGTGGGATTGTCGCTCATGGTGCGTCCTTGTCTCGGCCAAAGGGGGTGTCCCGGAAGACTGGAACACAAGCGGCGAGGTTCCCTCAAGTGCGGCCGTCACGCGTTGCGCTCGGAGCGAGGGGCACCGCCACCGCGAGTCGCGCAGGTAGCGTCGCTGGCTTCAGGGAGTGCCCCGGCGCCGGTGGCTGCGTCGGGAGATCGCCACGGCGCTGCGCGCCTCGCGATGACGGGATTTGTGACGCGCCCGGCCAGTTCATTGTCCGTCACTGCGAGGAGGCGCAGCCGACGTGGCTGTCTGTTGGGGGTACTCTCCGGCGGCGAGGCAGCGTTGGGAGATCGCTTCGCTTCGCTCGCGATGACGGGAGGCGTGGCCTTGGTGGGGCGGTTGGGGCTGCGTCACCGCGAGGATGTGCAGCCGACGCGGCAGGCTGTTGAGGATGCCCCGACGCCGGAGGCGGCGTTGGCCGATTGCTTCGCGATGCTCGCAATGACGGGATGGTGGAGCGGCCGGGAACACACATCCCCGTCACTGCGAGGAGGCGTAGCCGACGTGGCAGTCTGTCGGGGTTACCCCGGCGCCGGGGACGCGTGGGGTGCTCGCTTCGCGGCGCTCGCGATGACGGGATGCTGGACTTGGGGCGCGTGCCCGCGTCCAAAAGCACCGTCATCCCGGAAACCGCGCAGCGGTTATCCGGGATCTCCCGGGGCAGGCATGGCGTTCGTCGGTTCGGCTACTGCCGGCAGAACGGCCAGACCTGGTAGAAGCGCCGGCAGCGGAACTCGGATTCGCAGCTCTGTAGCTGGGACTCGTAGCGGTCGGCGCGCTGAGCCACCTGGCGGGCCGCGGCCCGGACCTGCGGCTTGCTCTGGTAGCTGCCGCGGTTATAGCCGCCCTGGCCCTCATGGTAGGCGAGGTAGAGGTGTTCCGAGTTGTACAACGACACGCCGGTCATGCGCTGGGTGCGGGCGTTGTACCAGCCGATGAAGTCGGTCGCGTGCTTCATGTGCGAACGTCGCGCGAAGCGGCTTCCGGCATCGTCCTGGTACTCGCCCCAGACCGGGTCCTGGGCCTGGGCATAGCCCCGGGCGGAGGAGGGGCGGCTCCACGGGATGAAGCCGAGCAGGCGCTCGCGGTCCGGGCGCACGTGGCTGCGGAAGGAGGACTCCTGCTGGATGAACGACATCTGGGTCGCGATCGGCGTGCCCCATTCCTGCTTGGAATCCCGCGCATGATCGTACCAGCGCGGCTGCTCGCGGAAGATCTCGCAGATGTTGCTCTGGTCATCGGGCGGGGAGGGCGACAGCATGGAACACCCGGCGGTGATGGCTGCCAGCGCCAGCAGCAGCCCGGCCCGCAAAATGGCGACGACCGCCCGCCGCATCTTCCTTGATTCTGCCTTGTCCACCCGAATCTCCCGCCCGGTTCCCCAATGGCCCGCGAGTATAAAGCACTCGCGACGAGGGCAACGGGCGCGCCGTGCGCCGAGTCTGCTTCCGGAGCTTGCCTCGGCCCCTGCGGGGCTGCGCAACGACAGGGTCGCGTCACCCGCCATCGCGAGCGGCTTTAAGCGATCTCCCGACGCGGTCCCCGGACCGGGGTGGCCCCCGAAAGACTGCCACGTCGGCTGCGCCTCCTCGCAATGACGGGAGCGGGGAGGCGCGGTCCCGGCGCGCCCTACATGCCCGTCATCGCGAGGCGTGCAGCGCTGCGGCGATTTCCGTCCGGGGCCACCGGAATCGGCCGTCGTGCGCGGTGTCAGGGTTCATCGACTCCGGCCGTCTTTGTGGGAGTGGCCCTGCCCGAGAGGCGCCAGGCCGGATCTCCCGGTAGGAGCTTGCTTGCAGGCGAACGCCCCTGCCCGCGTCCGACAATGGCAGGGGCTTCGCCTGCAAGCAGGCCCCTATCGGGGGGTGTTCCAGTCGGGGTCGAGGGGGCTCAGGTTCGGGTCGGTCCGCCATGGGCCTGGCTCGACCGGCTCGCGGGCGATTTCGCGGATGCGGTCGATGAACGCCTGGCGGGGCAGGGTGATGGCCCCGAGGTTGTGCAGGTGGGCGGTCTCCATTTGTACGTCGACCAGCGGCCAGCCCCAGGCGACCAGGTGGCGGCACAACCAGGCCAGCGCCATCTTGGAGCCATCCCGCTCGCGCGAGAACATCGACTCGCCGCAGAACAGCCGCCCGACCGCGACGCCATAAAGCCCGCCGATCAGGCGCGGGCCGTCCCACACCTCCACCGAATGCGCGTGGCCCGAGCGGTGCAGCGCGATATAGGCCTGCTGCATGCTGGTGGTGATCCAGGTGCCATCGGCGTAGTCGCGAGGGCCGGCGCAGGCCTCGATGACGGCCTCGAAGGCGCGATCGAAGCTCACCGTGTAACCGCGATTGCGGATCGCCTTCTTGAGGCTGCGATGCAGGAGGAAGTGGCCCGGCTCCAGGACCGCGCGCGGGTCCGGGCTCCACCAGAGGATTGGCTGCCCGGCCTCGAACCAGGGGAAGACGCCGGAGCGATAGGCATTCAGCAGACGCGGCACGGAGAGATCGCCCCCGGCGGCCAGCAGCCCGTTGGGCTCGGGCAACGCCTGCGCCGGGTCCGGAAACGGCGCCTCCGGATGCTCCGGATCGAGCCAGGGCAGGGTGATCTGGGGGCCGGAGGTCATGGGGCGAGCCCCCAACGGCCAGAGTCCAGCGCGGGCTGGGGCTTCGCGGGCAAGCCCGCTCCCACAGGGCGATCCGGGATCCCCGAGTGCGGAGAAGATCCAGTCGGCGAGCCTGTTGCCTGGGCCGGGAGATCCCGGCTCTTCGCTGCGCTACGGCCGGGATGACGAGGTGGGGCGCTGTGGCCGGGATGACGGCCGCAGCGAGCCGGGCTCGGGTTAGCGGTCGGGCACATCATCGGGATGGGCCTGGCGATAGGGCGAGTGTTCGTGCAGGCGTTCGCACTGGGCGCGCATCATCTGGGCCTCGCGCTCGCAGAAGTCGCGCACGGGTTGCTCGAAGCCCTCGGTCAGGATCATGTGCGCGGAGTAGGTGGGTGTGGGCAGGAAGCCGCGCGGGATCTTGTGCTCGCCCTGGGCACCGGGCTCGAAGCGGGCCAGCCCCTCGCGGATGCAGAATTCGATGCCCTGGTAGTAGCAGGTCTCGAAGTGCAGGTCGGCCAGCTCCTCGGTGCAGCCCCAGAAGCGGCCGTACAGGGTGTCGTGGCTGCGATAGCAAAGCGCCGCGGCGATGGTCTCGCCGTCTCCCTTCGCGTCCGGTTCTGTCGCATCCGGATCCGTCGTGCTGGGGCGCCGGGCCTCGAACAGCACCACCTGGGCGCCCAGTTCGGCCGCGGTCTCGACAAAGAAGGCCTCCGACAGCGTCGGGATGCCCATGTGCTTCTCGAAGGTATCCACGTAGAAGCGGTGAAAGCGCGCCCAGTCCTCCGCCTCGCCGGTGGCGCCGGTCAGGGTGCGAAAGACGATCCCGGCCTCGTGGACGCGGCGGCGTTCGCGCTTGATGTTCTTGCGCTTCTTCGAGCTGAGCGCGCCGAGGAAGGCGTCGAAGTCCGCGTACCCCCCGTCCGGGGCGTTGGTCCAGTGGTACTGGCAGCCCATGCGCTCGGCCAGGCCCAGCTCGCGGGTCACGTCCAGATCGTCCTGGTTGGGGAACAGGATGTTCACGCCGGAGGCGTTCAGCTCGCGGCCGCGGGTGACCAGCGCGCGCACCAGCAGGGTGCGCAGGTGATCGAAGTCCGGCGCCTCCGGGTGCACCAGCAGGCGCGGCCCGGTGGCCGGGGTGTAGGGCACGGAGACGACCAGCTTGGGGTAGTAGTTGAGCCCGTGGCGGTTCCACGCGCCTTCCCAGGCGAAGTCGAATACGAACTCGCCGTAGTTGTTGGTCTTGGCGTAGGCCGGGGCCGCCGCGACCAGCTGGCCCTCGCGGAAGATCAGCACATGCTGCGGGAACCAGCCGAACTGCCGGCCCAGGCACTCGTGGCGCTCCAGGCCCTCCAGAAAGGCGTGGCGCAGGAACGGCTCGGTGCCGCCGGTCAGGGCATCCCAGGCGGCCGGGTCCACCTCGGCCAGGCCGTCACGCAGCTCGACGCGCTCCGCCGTGTTGCCCGTGGCGTCCGCCGACGGGTCCGCTGCCTGGGTGTCGCCCTCGGCGCTCACGCGATCAACCGAGCTTGTCCAGGTACTTCTCCGCGTCCAGTGCGGCCATGCAGCCAGTGCCGGCGGAGGTGACCGCCTGGCGATAGACGTGATCCATCACGTCGCCGGCGGCGAACACGCCCGGCACGGAGGTGGCCGTGGCGTTGCCTTCCAGCCCGCTTTGCACCTTGATGTAGCCGCCCGCCATATCCAGCTGGCCCTGGAAAATGTCGGTGTTCGGCTTGTGGCCGATGGCGATGAACACGCCCATCAGCTCGAGATCCTTGGTCTCGCCGGACTCGGTGCTCTTGAGTCGCGCACCGGTCACGCCGGTCTCGTCGCCGAGGATCTCTTCCAGGGTGTGGTTCCACTCGATGGTGACGTTGCCGTTCTTTTCCTTCTCGAACAGCTTGTCCTGCAGGATCTTCTCCGAGCGCAGCGAATCGCGCCGGTGCACCAGGGTGACCTCGGAGGCGATGTTCGACAGGTACAGCGCCTCCTCGACCGCGGTGTTGCCGCCACCGATCACCGCCACTTTCTGGCCACGGTAGAAGAAGCCGTCGCAGGTCGCACAGGCGGACACGCCCTTGCCGGCGAAGGTGGTCTCGGACTCCAGCCCCAGGTACTGGGCGGAGGCGCCGGTGCAGATGATCAACGCATCACAGGTGTACTCGCCGGAGTCGCCGATCAGGCGGTAGGGCTGGTCCTTCAGCTGCACCGTGTGGATGTGGTCGAAGATCACCTCGGTATCGAAGCGTTCGGCGTGCTTCTGCATGCGCTGCATCAGCTCGGGGCCCTGCACGCCCTCGTTGTCGCCGGGCCAGTTGTCCACATCGGTGGTGGTCATTAGCTGGCCACCCTGTTCCAGCCCGGTGATCACGACCGGGTTCAGGTTGGCGCGCGCGGCGTAGACGGCGGCGGTCCAGCCGGCCGGGCCGGAGCCCAGGATCAGCAGCGGGCAGTGACGCGGCGCCTTCTCGCTGCCGCCCTTTTTCGGCTGGGTCGCGGTGTCGCTACCGGAGGAGAGCGAGACGGCGCCGGCGGCTGCCTGCATGGCACCCGTGGCGACGGCGGCCTTGGGGGCGTCCTTCTTGCCGGCCTGCTTGCTCTTCTTGTCGGATGGGTCCTTGGCGTCGCTCATGCGGTACTCCCTGTCGATACGATGAATACGGCTGGCGTTGCCGGCCCGGCCGGCAACGCAAAAAAGCGGGTTCGATAAGGCGGGGATTATTGGGACGCGGCGGGTCTTTGTCCAACATCGCCACGCCGGACGTGGATGCCCCAAAGCGGTCCCCGCGCGCGATACCGATTCGGTAATCGCGGGCCATAAAACATTTTCATGTTCGCGTGGGCCGTGGGCACCCGGCGGGGAGTCACTACATCGGCGTTTGGTGGATAACCGGGGTGCCTCGCCAGGAATGGCGACAGGACGGGGAATGGCCGATTTTATCCACAGCTTGCCCACGGCTTGTGCGCGGTTTGTTCTTTCGGGAGCCACTATATCTAGTGGCTATGCAGTTCTCGATCCCCGATCTATAGTATCTCACGTTCGATCCAACACCAGCGCGAGGCCCGTCATGCACAGCGATTCCCATACTGCCACAGCCCAGCAGGGCACCCAGTACCCGCCGCAAGCCGAACCGTCGGCCGAGGTCCTGGCGACCAGCCCGGGCCAGCACCAGGTGATTCGCCGCAATGGCAAGGTGACCGGCTTCGATGCCTCCAAGATCGAGGTCGCGGTGACCAAGGCCTTCCTCGCGGTGGAGGGCGGCAATGCCGCGGCCAGCCGGCGCATCCACGAGGTGTCGAAGGAAGTGGCCGGGCAGGTGGTGGACAGCCTGTTCCGCCGCGCCGGGACCCAGGGCATGACGGTCCACATCGAGGATATCCAGGACCACGTGGAGCTGGCGCTGATGCGCAGCGGCCACCACAAGGTCGCGCGGGCCTACGTGATCTACCGCGAGCAGCAGTCGCAGAAGCGCGCCGCCGAGGCCGCCGAGCAGGGTGCGGACGAACAAGCCGAGGCCGCCACGCTGAACGTGACCCGGGCCGACGGCACCCTGGCCCCGCTGGACGAGGACCGCCTGCAGGCGGTGGTGGCCGAGGCCTGCGCCGGCATCGAGCAGGTGGATGGCGAGAAGATCCTGACCGAGGCCCGCCGCAACCTGTTCGACGGCGTGGCCGAGAAGGATGTCTCCACCGCGCTGGTGATGGCCGCGCGGGTGATGATCGAGAAGGAGCCGAACTACTCCGAGGTCACCGCGCGGTTGCTGATGGACGCGCTGCGCCGCGAGGCCCTGAGCTTCGTGCACGGCCGCCCGGAAGAGGCCACCCAGGCCCAGCTGGCCGAGCGCTATGCCGATTACTTCGGTGCCTACATCAAGCGCGCCGCCGAGCTGGAGCTGGTCGACAGCGAGCTGACCCGCTACGACCTGGAACGCCTGGGCGCCGCGCTCAAGCCCGAGCGCGACCTGCAGTTCACCTACCTCGGCCTGCAGACCCTGTTCGATCGCTACTTCATCCACAGCGATGGCACGCGCTTCGAGCTGCCGCAGGCGTTCTTCATGCGCGTGGCGATGGGCCTGGCGATCAACGAGATCGACCGCGAGGCGCGCGCGATCGAGTTCTACAACCTGCTGAGCTCGTTCGACTTCATGAGCTCCACGCCGACCCTGTTCAACTCCGGCACCCTGCGTCCGCAGCTGTCCAGCTGCTACCTGACCAGCGTCCCGGATGACCTCGACGGCATCTACAGCGCCATCCGCGACAACGCGCTGCTGTCCAAGTTTGCCGGCGGGCTGGGCAACGACTGGACCCGCGTGCGCGGCATGGGCGCCCACATCAAGGGCACCAACGGCAAGTCGCAGGGCGTGGTCCCGTTCCTCAAGGTGGCCAACGACACCGCCGTGGCGGTGAACCAGGGCGGCAAGCGCAAGGGCGCGGTGTGCGCCTACCTCGAGACCTGGCACATCGATATCGAGGAGTTCATCGAGCTGCGCAAGAATACCGGCGACGACCGCCGCCGCACCCACGACATGAACAGCGCCAACTGGATCCCGGACCTGTTCATGAAGCGTGTGGCCGAGGACGGTGACTGGACCCTGTTCTCCCCGAACGAGGCGCCGGACCTGCACGACCTGATCGGTGCCGACTTCGAGAAGCGCTACAGCGAGTACGAAGAGAAGGCCGCGCGCGGCGAGATGCGCGTGTACAAGACCATGAAGGCCGTCGACCTGTGGCGGAAGATGCTCGGCATGCTGTTCGAGACCGGCCACCCGTGGGTCACCTTCAAGGACCCGTGCAACCTGCGCAGCCCGCAGCAGCACACCGGCGTGGTTCACAGCTCCAACCTGTGCACCGAGATCACCCTGAACACCTCGGACGACGAGATCGCGGTGTGCAACCTGGGCTCGATCAACCTGGCCGCGCATATCAACGAGGCCGGCGAGCTGGATCAGGCCAAGCTCGAGCGCACCGTGAACACCGCCATGCGCATGCTCGACAACGTGATCGACTACAACTACTACTCCGTGCCGCAGGCGCGTCGCTCCAACATGCGCCACCGCCCGGTGGGCCTGGGGATCATGGGTTTCCAGGATGCGCTGTACAAGCTGCGCCTGCCGTATGCCTCCGAGGCCGCCGTGGAGTTCGCCGATGCCTCCATGGAGGCGGTGTCCTACTACACCATCAAGGCCTCGACCGATCTGGCCGAGGAGCGCGGGCGCTACGAGAGCTTCCCCGGCAGCCTGTGGAGCCAGGGCATCCTGCCGATCGACTCGGTCGAAAAGCTGGCCGAGACCCGCGGCGACTACCTGCAGATGGACACCACCCAGCGCCTGGAGTGGGACAAGCTGCGCAAGCGGGTGAAGAAGGTCGGCATGCGCAACTCCAACACCATGGCGATCGCGCCGACCGCGACCATCTCCAACATCTGTGGCGTGTCGCAGTCGATCGAGCCGACCTACCAGAACCTGTTCGTCAAATCGAACCTGTCGGGCGAGTTCACCGTGATCAACCCGTACCTGGTGCGCGACCTGAAGGACCGCGAGCTGTGGGACGAGGTCATGGTCAACGACCTCAAGTACTACGACGGCTCGGTGCAGCCGCTGGACCGCGTGCCGGAGGACCTCAAGGCCCTGTACGCCACCGCGTTCGAGCTGGACACCCGCTGGCTGGTCGAGGCCGCCTCGCGCCGGCAGAAGTGGATCGACCAGGCGCAGAGCCTGAACCTGTACATGGCCGAGCCCTCCGGGCCCAAGCTGGATGCCCTGTACAAGCTGGCCTGGGTGCGCGGGCTGAAGACGACCTACTACCTGCGCTCCATGGGCGCGACCCACGTGGAGAAGAGCACCGTGGCCGACTCCTCGCGCGCCAACAAGCTGAACGCCGTCTCCGGCGGCCAGCAGGCGTCCGAGCCGGAAGCGCCCAAGGCGTGCTCCATCCTCGACCCGGACTGCGAGGCCTGCCAGTAAGGCCCAGCCCGCGAGCGGGCACCGAATACGTACGACCAAGCAAACTGAACAAAGGCCCGGCCACCGCGCCGGGCCGCCACCGAAAGAAGAGGGACACTATGCTTTCCTGGGACGATCCGATTGCCGCCGTAAAAGGCGAAGGCCAGAAACAACCCGCCGTACGCCCGGGCATGGGCTTTCAGGAGAACGAAGCCCTGATGAGCACCGCCGGTGCCGCGCCCAGCGTCCCGCCGGAACCGGAGAACGCCGGCCAGCCGCTGGCCGAGCCCAACGAAGAGGCCCTGACCGGCACCGGCCTGGAAGACATCGAGATGGGTGCCGAGCGCATCCGCGTGGATGACAAGAAGATCATCAACTGCCACGCGGACCTCAACCAGCTCGTGCCCTTCAAGTACAAGTGGGCCTGGCAGAAGTACCTGGACGGCTGCGCCAACCACTGGATGCCGCAGGAAATCAACATGAACGCGGACATCGCCTTGTGGAAGGACCCGAATGGTCTGACCGAGGACGAGCGCACCATCGTCAAGCGCAACCTGGGCTTCTTCTCCACCGCCGACTCGTTGGTGGCGAACAACCTGGTGCTGGCCGTGTACCGCCACATCACCAACCCCGAGTGCCGCCAGTACCTGCTGCGCCAGGCCTTCGAGGAAGCGGTCCACACCCACGCCTACCAGTACTGCGTGGAGTCCTTGGGGTTGGACGAGGGCGAGATCTTCAACATGTACCGCGAGGTGCCCTCCGTCGCCGTCAAGGCCGAATGGGCCCTGCCGTTCACCAAGCACCTGGCGGACCCGAACTTCCGCACCGGCACGCCGGAGGCGGACCAGAAGCTGCTGCGCGAACTGATCGCCTTCTACGTCGTGTTCGAGGGCATCTTCTTCTACGTCGGCTTCGTGCAGATCCTCTCCATGGGCCGGCGCAACAAGATGACCGGCGTGGCCGAGCAGTTCCAGTACATCCTGCGCGACGAGTCCATGCACATGAACTTCGGCATCGACGTGATCAACCAGATCAAGGTCGAAAACCCGCACCTGTGGACCGAAGAGTTCAAGAACGAGATGCACACCCTGATCCGTGACGCGGTCGAGCTGGAGGCGCAGTACGCCCGCGACACCATGCCCCGCGGCGTGCTCGGCATGAACGCGCAGATGTTCGAGGAATACCTGCACTTCATCGCCAATCGCCGCTGCGCCCAGATCGGCCTGGCCGAGATGTACCCGGGTGCCGACAACCCGTTCCCGTGGATGAGCGAAGTGCTGGATCTGAAAAAGGAGAAGAACTTCTTTGAGACGCGGGTTACGGAGTATCAGACGGGTGGGGCGTTGAGCTGGGATTGAGTTCACCTAGCGCGTCCGATGGAACGGAGCCAAGGCGATGGTGATGTTCTATCAGAAAAAGGGCGCCAGCTGGCGCCCTTTTTTATGGGCTCGAATCTTCGTACGCCCCTTAGCTCAGTCACAGAACCAATAACCGCGGTACAGCTAGGTTTCTAAATGGCCAGATCTCCAGCCCGTAACACACAAATCTATTTCTTGGGTGCGGGTTTTTCGAAAGCATTTGGTCTTCCCAATACGGCCGAACTGCTCTCCCGCGTCCATTCATTGTCTAATGGAAATCATCACTGGGGCGTGTCCGCGGATATCGGTAATCGTCTCGAAGCTGCATATCAGTACTTCTATCCTGATGACGGAAAGAATTTTCAGCCACCCGTTGGGGGCTTTTTTACCGTTCTTTCTACTTACGAAAGCATTGGATCGGGCCTACCCCAGGGGTTTTCTGATTCGTCCTTGTTAAGAGATCTAAAGTTTGCAATCGCAAGCATAATTTGTTCGGACTCAAAACAGATAGACAAAGAACTCACCTGCGAAAACCCGTTGCTAGATGACATGCTTCAGCCAGGTCATGTTGTTATAACTAGTAACTGGGACTATCTCATCGAGCGCGCGTGTATCCGGCGCGGAGTTCCGTTCCGTCTGCAGTGGGCCAACGACCTTAGTGCGCTAACGATTCTGAAGCTTCATGGCTCGGTTGACTGGACCGAGAAGAAATACGCCAAGAAGCCTTGGGGCCTGAGGAATTACTTTCGACTGGAAGACTTGATAAACCCTAGGAGGCAGCGCCATGACTCTGTTTCGAGCAAGCATCTCGCGCGCTCCCACGCTGTTGAGAACTGGACGAGGGGGTATCAGGTAATAAAAGGTTCGACCCATCAACCGTTTATGTTGACCATGGCTCGTGCCAAGTCGATGTCAATTGGGCCGGTCATGGCGATTTGGTCGGATGCCTATGATGTTCTTAGTCGTGCAGATCGCCTGTCTATAATTGGATACTCGATTCCTGACGATGATGTCGAAATAAGAACATTGCTGCGCGCAGGACTTTGCAGGGGGACTAAAAATCCGACTTCTGTCATTGTAATAAACCCAGAGCCAAGTGTGCATGAGCGGGTTAGACGGCAAATATATCGGGAGGTGGAGTCTGACTACTCAGCGGTTCGTGGGCCTTGAAAACAATGTTTTCGACGATCCTATGGGTCTAGCAAGAATGGTCTTGAAGGCTTGTTGTTATTTCTTCGATCTCGCGGTAATGTTTTCCGCAGAGTCTGGAGTAATACCCAGCCGCTGCATGCTTGCAGTAGGCTAAATGACCCCTTAGTTCTCGTACATCCGAGTCGCCTAGCTTTCCTTTTCTATATAGATCGAGCTTGAACCGAATTTCATTTCTATAGCTCTTCGGGAGGGTTAGGCTTCCGTCGGGATTGATTTTTATTCCCGTGACGATTGCAGAGCCTCCGCTGCGACTTAAAAACCGTGTTTTTCTTCGGTTGACGGATAGCAGAGGGCTCGTAGATTCTTCGATGACGGCGACGGTATGTTCATGTATCGGCTTGCAGAGCCCTCTTTCGTTAGTTGAGAAAATCAGATCATCTGCATATCGTGTGTAGGCAATCGGATTCTTGCTTAAAGCTCTGACCGTGTTGGAGATCGTTTCATCTAGGGAGGCCATGACAGCATTGGAGATACTTGGAGAAGACGGGTCTCCAATTCTCAGTGTTTCATCTTGTGAGAAGCAGGTATGTTTGAGTAAGAGTTCACTCGTTGGGTCAAGAGTCCAATCAGTCTCTGCATGGCTATGCCATTCCCTTATGAGGGGTTCGAGATCATTGTAGGTAATGCTTGGAAAGAAGTTTGTTAAATCGATACGAAGAAAATAGCGATTTTGTCTATGTTTCCTGGCGTTGTCAACTGTAGACAGGCCTTTCCTGTAGGCCATTGCAGCGTCATGAACGGGCAGGTGGTTTAGGATGTTGTGAATTATCCATTGTTGGATGAGTTTGGTTTTTTTGGACGGGTGAAAAATGGGTCGAGTCCCGCCATTTCGCTTTTTTATTCTGAACTTCTTCACCTTTGAATGTGATTCCCAGACGGCTCTGTCAATCAGTTCGTGACTTACATGTAGATCGGCAGCAATTCGTTCTCGGATATTCATGGGTAAAATCGTTCAGGATTATTCTTGAGGTGGAGTGTCCGGAATTGAGCGACAATGCTATTTATGTCAAGGTTGTATTTGAGATAAGGTTCGGAGCGCGTGGACCTATACAGTCCTTCCGTGCAACGTGTAACTGCGTCAAATGCAACCAGGATGCCAAGCAAGATCCGCACATTATTATAGCTACCGTCTGGGTCGAATACGTTTCGACAGAGTTTGATAACCTCCGCATGCTTTATGGGGCCTGCGATGTATATGAGGTCATGGAGAAAGAGAGCAGCGGACTTCGTGCAATGGCTTGCTGGGTCAGCGTCGGAAGGTGGGAGTCTTGTAGATCGGCGAACACGAGGTGGTAGAAGCGCCGATAAAGTGGCGAATGTTTCGCCGACGGCATCGAGGTAGGTTATGCCATCAGGTGCCATAGGGTAGTATATTACCCTCGAGTGCCCCTGTGCGTCCTTTAGTGCTTTAAGCGGACCGAGATGGATGAAAGAGGTGGAATCTTCGTGCTTGGAGTCGTTGATGACTATTAGCTTGTCGCGCAATTCTTTTGATGAGAAGGCACCCAGTTCAGTGAATGCGCTAGGACTTTCGAGTACGATCAGGATATAGTCAGCAAACTGTGATATGCGGTGCTCTATATCTATAAGGTTTTCGTTATGGCTTTCTTTTTGCAAAACGTCCAAAGCGCGTTCTGCAATAAAGAATGAAGAATGAGGTAGTGCGTGGCGTGAAAAGTCAATTATTGCTTGACGTCTAGTTGATACGACGTTGCGGGATATATTCGCTCCGCATAGAAAAACAAAAGTGGTATTTTTAGGGGGTAGCGTGATTTTTCCATCATGCAAGGAATGCCGTATCGAGCTCAACGAATTCGATACGGCATGTCGGTTGAAGTGTGTTTTAAACATTGTGAGGCGCCTACTTTGACACGCGCGGACGGAGCTTCCGATCGTGGACTCCGCTGACTAGCGGAGTCCACGATCGGAAGCTCCGCTAGAAAGCGAAAAATGCTAGGCAGAATGCGCTGCGCATTCCGATGGGCCGAAGCCCATTATGCTAGGCGGAAACAGTCTATCAATGGATATGTGCCGTGGCAACGAAGTGCAATGAATAGATCACGGGGTCGGACCTCGGTAACCTGCAGAAAAACCGAGGGAAACCGGTCTAGAATGGGCTGGATTCGAGCTTAAAGCGGTCAGTTCGGCCATCAAATGGGCATTCCAGGGAGGGAAGCCATGCCACGGGCGAATCGCCATCATCTGCCGGGCCATGTCTGGCACGTTACCCATCGTTGTCACAAGCAGGAGTTTCTGCTGAAGTTCGCCCGCGACCGGAGGCTCTGGCGCTACTGGCTGTACCAGGCGCGCCAGCGTTACGGACTCTGTGTGCTCAACTACATAGTGACCTCCAACCATGTACACCTGCTGGTGCGCGATGGGGGCGGAGGCGAGATTGCGCGTTCCATGCAGTTGATCGCGGGCCGGGTTGGCCAGTCATACAACCGGCGCAAGGCGCGCAAGGGCGCGTTCTGGGAAGACCGGTACCATGCCACTGCCGTGCAGACCGGGACCCACCTCGCGCGCTGCCTGGTGTACATCGACTTGAACATGGTCCGGGCGGGGGTGGTGAAGCATCCATCGGAGTGGGAAGCCAGCGGATATCGCGAGATCCAGACACCACCGGACCGTTACCGAGTCATTGATGAGCCGGCCCTGCTGGATGCGTTGGAGATCGGCGCCGTAGCCGAGCTGAGGGAGTGTCATCGTTTGTGGGTGGAGGAGGCGCTGGCCTCGGATCGCGCCAGTCGGGATGAGTGGTGGACGACGGCCGTCGCGGTAGGGAACCGGCCGTATGTGGACGAAGTGCACCGGGCGCTGGGGGTGCGGTCGCCGGGGCGCCACGTTGAACAGACGGGGGATACCGCATGGGTGCGCGACGATGGGGCGAGTTATGGGGTAGATGAACGGTTTTGACGGCGAAATAGGGCGGATAAGCCTCTAGAAAGGGGGTTTGGCGCGATATAACGCCATGAAGTCAGTAGGTTGTCGTGGTCCGACCCCGTCGCGGAACGGTTGCGGCTCTCTTGTGCAGAATGACTGCACGGCAGTCACCGCGCCTTGTTCGCACGCAAAAGCGACTCGAGCGCGAGTGCGTACATTAATCAGTGTTTCGCTAGAGTGTGAGTCCGTGGACCAGATATCCTTGACCAATGCCCGTTGACCTTCAAGCGCTCTCGGCCAGGCTGATCCATCTGATCCTCGACACGGTCTTTGTGGTCGATCGGGACAATCAGATCGTCTTCGTGACCGATGCCTGTGAGGATCTGCTTGGTTATCGCGCGGAGGAGCTGATCGGAACCACGATCACCGACTATATGCATCCGGAAGACCTGGCGGCCTCACTGGCCTCCATTGTTCGGGTCATGGAGGGCAAGCCTCACGTCGATTTCCGTAACCGCTATATCCGCAAAGATGGCGGTGTCGTGTACATCCTTTGGTCGGCCCACTGGGTCGAGGAGGAGGGTGTGCGGATTGGGGTTGCGCGGGACGTGACGGCCCTGCGGGAGGCCGAGGAGGAACTGCGCTTCCTCGCCCATCATGATCCGCTGACAGGACTGACCAACCGATCGCTGTTCTATGACCGCCTGGATCTGGCGATACATTCGGCCCATCGCTACCAGAACCACCTGGCCTTGCTGTTTCTGGATATCAACGACTTCAAGGTGATCAATGATGTCCATGGACACGCGGTGGGGGACCGTGTGCTTTGTACGATCGCCCGGCGGCTGGAAGGCTGCGTGCGGGAGACGGACACGGTGGCGCGGATGGGCGGGGATGAGTTTATTGTCCTGCTGACGGATATCCAGGTGGAGGGTGCCGTTTCCAGAAAGGTCGAGCACATTCAATCGGCCATGGACGAGCCCCTAGGCGCCGAGTTCGGCGGGATCATACCGTCTTGTAGCATTGGCGTGGCCTGCTATCCCGCTGACGGAGAGGACGCCGATACCTTGCTGAGCCGTGCGGATGGCGAAATGTACCGGGTGAAGCGGAAAAGGGGAGAAGCAACTAATAAGAGGACACCCATGATCTTCTTGACGGTCTGAGGCGGTCTGGCTAGGTTTTGGGGTGAGTTCATGGACCAAGGAGGGTCCTGATGACGCGAGCCAGGAAGGAGCTCGTCTCGATCGAGGCGACGCCGTATTACCACTGCATTTGTCGCTGTGTTCGCCGCGCGTTCCTGTGTGGCGAGGATTTCTATTCGGGCAAGAACTACGAGCACCGGCGCGGCTGGGTGCTGGAGCGGCTGCGCGCGCTTGAGGACGTGTTCGCGGTGGACGTCTGCGCCTATGCGGTGATGTCGAACCACTATCACCTGGTTGTGCGGCTCGACTCGGACCGGGCGGCGGCTTGGAGTGAAGACGAGGTGATGGAGCGCTGGGAGCGCTTGTTCTCGTTGCCGCTGCTGGTGGCGCGGTACCGGGCGGGGCAGACAGGCACGGTGGCCGAGCGCGAGCGGGCGCAGGTGCAGATCGCGCAGTGGCGGGAGCGCTTGCAGGACCTTTCGTGGTTCATGCGCAGCCTGAACGAGCATCTGGCGCGGCGGGCGAACGCGGAAGAGGGCTGCAAGGGTCGTTTCTGGGAGGGCCGCTACAAGAGCCAGGCGCTACTGGACGATGCGGCCGTGCTCACCTGCATGAGCTATGTGGATCTGAACCCCGTGCGTGCGGGGATGGCGGATACGCCCGAGGGATCCGATGTCACCTCCATCCAGCAGCGTATCCGGGAGCGTGCAAGCGTGCCGGACGCGACCGGAGAAGAGTCCGGGGAGCGCACGGAACCCCGCCTGACGACGCTGGGCCACGAGGGTGATGACGGGCATCCCAATGCGGTGGTTTTCACCACTGACGATTACCTGGAACTGGTCGAGTGGACTGGGCGCGCGATCCGCGAGGACAAGCGCGGGGCGATTCCGGAGCACATCCCGCCGATCCTGGAACGCCTGCAGATCGATCCGGCACATTTTGTCCGGCACGTCCGCAGAGGTGGAAGGAGTTACCACGTGGCGGCACTGGGCCGTGTCGAGCGCATGCGGAAGGCGGCGATGGCTCGCGGCCGGCACTTTATCAAGGGTATCGGCGTTTCGGGTCGAATGTTTGTGGGCCCGCCAGAGTGTCCTTGATGGGGCACGGTCTGACCCCGGCGTCGCACGGGTCTCTCTCATGTGCGGGCGGTGCCGCGGGGCCACATAATGGGTGTCAGGTGGTCCTGGCTGTTCGATACGGGGCCGCTCCCCCTTGCAAGGAGCGGAAGTATGTTCAAGACGGTCCTGGTCCTCGGCCACATCAGTGGTATCCGCATCCAGATCCACGTGAGCTGGGTGTTCATCCTCCTGCTACTGCTGGCGACCATGAGCACCGGCTTCCACTACCAGTTTCCGGAGTGGACCCTGCCGATGGTGGTGGGTACCGCGGTGGTGACGGCCCTGTTGTTCTTTGCGTCCATCCTGGCCCATGAGCTAGGCCACAGCGTGGTGGCCATCCGGCGGGGTGTGCCGGTGGAATCGATCACCTTGTTCATCTTCGGCGGGCTGGCACAGATGGGAAGGGACACCGAGCGCGCGGACGACGAGTTCTGGATCGCCATCGCCGGGCCAGCAGTCAGTGTGGGCCTGGCGCTGATCTTCGGGGGGCTCGCGCAGGCCACCTCCGGTTGGTACGAGCCGGTGTCGGTAGCGCTGGGCTGGCTGGCGTTCATCAATCTGGTGGTGGCGGTGTTCAATCTCATCCCCGGTTTTCCGCTGGACGGGGGGCGGGTGTTCCGGGCGCTGGTCTGGAAGGTCACCGGCGATCCGCGCAAGGCGGTGGCGGCTGCGGTCTGGGGCGGGCGGATGGTGGCGTATCTCCTGTTCGGCTTCGGCTTCTGGAACCTCGTGGTGATCGGCAACCCGATCGGCGGTGTCTGGATCATGCTGATCGCCTGGTTCCTGCTGACCATGGCCGAAGGGCAGGGGCGGATGTACGAGATGCGCGACCGGCTGGCGGATGTCCGCGCGCGGGATCTGGCCGATCCGGAACCGCCCTTCGTCAGCCCGGATGCATCCATCCAGGAGTGGATCGACCAGGGCGTCCTGCCGGGCGGGCGCCGCTCCTTTCTGGTCGGCGAGCCGGAGCGGGTGCAGGGGCTGGTGACCCTGAGCGACAGTCGCAAGGTGCCGCGGGAGCGGTGGGCGACCACCCGGATCGCCGACATCATGACCCGCGCGGATTCGCTGAGACACGTCGCGCCGGATACGCAGGCCGAGGAGATCCTGCAGCTCATGAGTGAGCACAACCTCAACCAGATCCCGGTGCTGGAGGCATCCGGCCGGGCCATTGGCTGGATCGACCGCCAGAAGCTTCTGCGCACCATCGAGATCCACATGGAGGTCAAGCGCTAGAACCAGGGAGACAAGGGGGGCAGCCATTGAAGGCCAACTGCACAGGGACGCATCACCTCGGGAAGGGCCGGGCCCGATACGCTCGCGTGTATCTGGTACCGTGGGCTGCAGCAATCACAGGAGTGCTGGACATGACGTCGATGAATGTACCGGTGGAGGAGTTCACCACCCCCGACCCCGTCACTGCCAACGAAGATATGGCGATCGACGAGCTGCGGGCGTTGATGGAGCGGCATGGCGTGCGCCATCTTCCGGTCGTGCGCGGTGAGTCGGTGGTGGGGCTGGTCAGTGACCGCGAGGTCCGCGTGGTCCTCGGCTTGCCGCTCACCGAGATCAATCAGGTGCGAGCCTCCGACATCATGGCGGCCGACCCGCTGACGGTGACGGCGACCACGCCTCTGGACCAAGTGGCGTATGCCATGTCGGAAAACAAGGTGGGCAGCGTGATCGTCAACGATGAAGATGGCCGGTTCCTGGGGATCTTCACGGCCAGCGACGCCCTAAATGCGCTGACCGAGCTCGTCCGCGGAGGAGGCACGCCCGCCGCATGAAATGGAAGAGGACACCCATGACTTGGCTCTCTGAGGAAGATAACGGGGTCGGACCTCGGTAACGTACGGAAAAGCCGAAGGGAACCGGTCTAGAAAGGGCGCGATTCGAGCTTAAAGCGGTCATTTCGGCCATCAAATGGGACTTCCAGGGAGGGAAGTCAGGCCAAGAGGCAGAGGCTGACGCTTTCCTGGGCCGATTTTGCGCCCCGTGATGCGGCGGAGCTGGCAGCCCGGTTTCGGGAACGCTATATCCTGATGAAGCTGCTGCGCGCCACCGCGCGCGGCCGCGGTTAGACGCGTACTACTACGTCATAGCCGGACGCCAATCGCAGATTCGTCGACGTATTAGCGGGAGTGACTGGCCGATGCCCAGGGTGGCCCCATTCGACGCGCACCATGAGCGCTATGAGGCGTGGTTCGACAAGCACGAACCGGCCTATCTCTCCGAACTGCTGGCCCTGCGCGCGTTTGTGCCGTGGGTAGGCCGGGGGCTCGAGATCGGCGTAGGGTCGGGACGCTTCGCCGCGCCGCTCGGGGTGCAGGTGGGCCTCGATCCCTCCCCGGCAATGCTGGCCCACGCGGCTGCCCGGGGTATCGAGATCGTGGAGGGGACGGCCGAAGACATGCCCTTTGAGGCGTGCAGCTTCGACTATGCCCTGGTGGTGACAACCCTGTGCTTTGTCGACTCTCCCGCGCGCATGCTTGCCGAGGCGCAGCGGGTGCTACGGCCTGGTGGCCGTCTGGTAATCGGCTTTATCGACCGCGACAGTCCACTGGGGCAGGAGTACCTGGCGCATCAGTCGGAGAGCGTGTTTTACCGCGACGCCACTTTTCATTCCGCGGACGAAGTGGAACAGCTGCTTGTGCATGGCGGCTTCTCGATCGATGGGTGGGTACAGACCCTTGCGGGGCCGCTTGCCGGGATGCGGGATATCGAACCCCTGCGGCCGGGGCGCGGTGAATGCGCGTTCGTCGTCGTAGCGGCTACCCGGAACGCCGAAGCGGCCGAAAGCCCCGGGCCGCTTGTGCGGCGCGGGGCTGGTGGGCGCCGGGAATAGGAGGAGCGGCGGGACCACGCCAACGGTGGAACAGGAAAAGAAAATCGTCGGATCAAGGCCCGAATTCGGGCTTAAAGCTGCAATTTCTGTCTTCAAATGGGTCATTCCAGGGAGGGAAGCCATGCCAATCGCCAGCACCCTCAGGGCCATATCTGCCAAAGGATAAGATTCATGACCACATGACGGGGGCGGACCTCGTTGTCATCCACAGCAGGGGCTCTGGGCTCAGGCCTTGCCTTTTTCCTCCTAGGCTTCCGGTGGATGGAAAAAGGCAAGGCCTGACCCCGACGTCTTGACCCCCGATGTCTGCGCGAACGTGAAGACCAATTAGAGCCTCCTTGGCGGTGGGAATCAGACATTATCTAAAAATCAATTCCGCTATCGACCTTGTTCCTCTTCCTGATGCGTACAGCCCTCTGCTTGATCCAGCCAAGTATGTAAAGCCGGAATGATATCGACAGGATTTGTCGGATCATTATCGCGCGTTGGGTAGCGCCAGCCACGACACCATATTTCCTTTCTTTAATGTGATGGAACGTACCACGCACTAGTTCGAATGCCATCCCCTTCTCGAATTGCTTGGAGGTGTGGTTCAAGGCGATCTCGATCTGGAAACCCCGCACGCCATTCGTCGGGACGGCCTCCCAGAGCCGGCGGGTCAATGCCCGATCTCCGCCGATAATTGGGAAGAATCGCAGCGCCTGGTTTAGCATCAGCGTCGATCGCGCGCGCAAGCCAACGTTCATCTCGACGCGTCCCTCGATGACGGGCTGCATGATCCGGGACAAGGTCTGCTGTGTGTGGCCAGTCACGTCAGCGTCGAGAAATAACAGGACGTTAGATTTCGCCGAACACACGCCTGCATCCAATGCAGTCGCCTTGCCCGTGTTTCGAGCCAGACGGATGACGCGGGCGCCCGCGGCCTCTGCGACCTGGGCCGTCGCATCCGTAGAGCCATCATCGACCACGAGGACTTCCCCAACCCAAGGATGCTGGCGTGCACACGTAATGACATCGGTGATGGTTCCGACCTCATTGAAGGCTGGTATGACTACCGAGACCATCGGTTCCTCAAGACCCGGCTCGCGATATAATTGGCGGACACCGCAATGACGATGAATATCAGGAAGGCGATCTCCAGATCCTCAACCAAATCGGCAAGTCGACGCGTCGTTCCGACGACCGAATAGGCGAGAGCAACGAAGACGGCGAATAAGGTTAGGACGCCGAGGAAATTGACGATGATATAGGTGCGAAAACGCATATCGTGTACCCCCGCAAGCACTTGGGCCGCCGTCCGTGTGCCATATACAAACTTGGATAAAAACAGGATCTGTACGCCGTTGCGATTGAACAGGCGTTCCAGACCACGAACGGCGTTGTTGCTGTGGCGTCCAGGGATGCGGTCGAGTGCAGAAGCGGGGAATTTTCTTCCCAGCCCGTACCAGACGAGGTCCGACAAGACGGTGGCCAATATTGCCAGCGAGATGACTGCAGCAAGATCAAGGCGCCCGGTCGCAGCCAGGTATATCGCCGGCAAGAGCACGACTTCGCCCGCGACGAGTATGCCGACAAAAATGAACAGATACGGATAGGTCTGAAGCAGGCTGAGTACCTGTTGGAACAGATCGTGCGCCATGGCATCCATCGAGAAATTACGTAGGTAAGGGGGATTCGGCGGGCAGTTGGGTGGGCGAATGTTCTAGGTATTAGGGCGAGCTTTCAGGCCCACCGACAGTCCGGTGATGGCTGCGAATTTGGATTACGAGTGGCTTGATGTGGTCGCCGGCGGAATGTTGGCTTGCGATGAGTCCCCTATCCTGAATCTGGGGTGTGCCGCCGCCAGCCGGGTGCAGCGGTTGAAAGCGGGTGTTTAGTGCGGGCGCTCGTAAGTCCTCTAATGATCAATTGGAGATCCCAACGTATGTCGGCCGGCTTTGATGGAGCTTCATGCGGAGGCAATCGCCCCTAGCGATCCCGGGCGGCCATTCCGTGTCGAGTGCGCAGGATCTTCTTACTACACGAAAAAACTACTACACATGGAAACGATTCATCTGTTGGATGGCGCACAGATGAGCGGTGCTTCTTGGAAATTCAGTTTCCGCTGAGAAACCAGAAGAAGTGGACACCCATGTGTGGTGGTCAAGTGATTTCGGACACCGCGTTAGGTGGATTGGCTGCCGTTGGTTGCTCGTAGACGCTGGGAGGCAGGTAGCCCAGCGTCGAGTG
>NZ_KB906231.1:0-100828 GCF_000381225.1 Thioalkalivibrio sp. ALMg3
CCTGGGGTTGGATGTCCGCATACGCGACTCCGGCACGAAACGGGGGCAGCGCAAACTCACCAAACAGGGCGATCCAGAGTTGCGACGGCTGCTCTATCTGGCCGCGATGCAGGCCAAGTCGAAAGCCGCCTGGAGCGACTACTACCAGCGCTGCCTGGACCGTGGCCTGGCGACGACCCAGGCACTGAACGCCTTGGCTCGAAAGCTGGCCCGCGTCGCCTTCGCCCTGATGAAAAATCAGACCGATTACCAACCTAAGATCCCTTGTGGAGAGACATAGAATCTCCTACAGGCCCTTCCCCAGCAGGTCAGACATGGCGACGGTCGCCTCGGCCACCTCGGCCAGACGCCGGTTCTGGTTCATCGCAGTCTGGCGCAGGAGCTTGTAGGCCTGGTCCTCCGTCAGGCCGCGATGCTGGATTAGCAGTGCCTTGGCTCGCTCAATCGTCTTGCGCTCGGCCAAGGCCTGGCGCGCCGCCTGCAGCTCGTCCTCCACCGACTGCAGACGACTGGCCTGGCGTTGCACCAGGTCCATCACCGAATGTCCGACGATCGGCACATTGAGCGGGTTATCGCCGCCCACGCCGTCGGAATCCAGCCCCTCGGGCGCACCGAAAAACACCGCATACGGCACGCTGTCGCGCAACTCCGACTCGGCCAATTGCGCGATACGGTCACGCACCGCACCCAGGTCCGCGCGATCCGCCACGATGCGCGCGGAGCAGCACTCGTTCAGGTGCATCTCCAGCCGATCCTCGATCTCCTTCATCGCGTCGATACGCGCAGTCGTGCAGGCAAACCACGCCTCGGCCCGGGCCGGGGCCGGCTGGCCATCGGTCTGGGTGCAGGCCTGACGGCGCAGGCGCTCGACCTCGGCGGCGAAGCTCGCGCCCTGTAATTGACGGCAGGCGCCGCAGGCCGATTCCGGGGCAAACTCCGAGAAGATGCGAAACGAACGTTCCTGGGCATCGATACGGTGTAACAGGGCCTGGCGCAGCTCGCCGTCAAACACGCCCTGGCCAAAGCCCGCAGCACCGATCGCGCGTTCCTGACCCGCAAGCTCCTTGCCCTGCATGAAGTTCAAAAGAGCGACCAACGCACCGGAGACCTCCGGGTCGGTAGCCGAATCCGCTGCCTCGAATACCACGGCCAGGAGCGACCGGATCAGTTCGCTGAATCCGCGCATCGCCTCCATCGGCGAAAGCGTGCGCTCGTTGACCTCCTCGCGCAGGCTGGGCAGCCCGGACAGCCCGTGCAGGGCCAGTGCCATGCGCCCCAGCAACCGGCTGCGCGCGTGGGCACAGGCCCCCGGCTGTAACCAGCCATCAAGGTGTTCGCGAAAGGCCGCCGCCGTGGTGTCGGATTCGGTTCGATACTGCCCCAGCTCCTCGGCATAACGCTGGCCAGCCGAGCCGATCCAGAGGCTGGAAGCGCCGCGTTCACGCTGCAGTTGATGCACCAGGGCACGGATGCACCCGACCAGTTGCACGGCCTCCAGCAGGCGCTCCAGGCTCACTACCTCGCATTTGCGCGAGGCGACCAGGAAGTCGCCAATGGCCTCTTCATACGAAACGCTCGGGGACAGGGTATTCGGGGGGAGATTCTGACTCATGCTCATGATCCGCGGATGCCTCGCGGAACAAACAAGCATGCAATGTGCCAGTTCGGGGCACTGGCAGGGGCGGGAGATCAGAACGAGCGGGGGATCACACCCCCGCCCGCGAGCAACGATGAACGATTAGAAGCTCATCGAGCGGTCGAAGTCGGCGACGGCCTGGACGTACTGGCCCATGCCGGCCATCTCGGCGTTCGGCAGGAAGTTGTGTTCGCCGACGTCGCGGCCCTTGGCGCAGGCCTCGCAGGCCCAGAACGGGACGCCTTCACTGACCAGTGAATCGACGATGTCCTTCATTGCCGGCATGTTGTGGCCGACGATCTTGTCGTAGACATTGCGGTTGGCGATGTTCACGGCCTCGCCCTGCAGCCAGACGGTCACGTCATGGCCCTGCTGCTTGGCCACGTTGGCGGCGATCATGCCGAGCGTCGCACGGGTGGGGTCGTCGGTACCGGCGGTGACAGCAACAATAAAGCGCATGGGGTTCTCCTGAGTGCTTGAAACGTGCTGCAACCGTAGCGGCAGGCACGCCCGGCGTCGATTTCCCACAAGCTGCGGAGAAACACTCGGATCAGGGCCTGCCCCTAACCGTAACGCTGGTCCGGTAGAGCTTGAAGGCCATCAACAGCCAGGGGATGGCGTGCATGACCAGGTCGAGGATGTCCCACAACCGGGTCAGCTCGCCGGCGAGCAGCCAGCGCAGCTTCTCCGCGACATGCGGCTCGGGGATCCAGGGGGCCAGGCCCAGCGTGGCCACCAGCAGGGCAAACAGCCACAGCGGTGCGCGATCGACCCAGCGTACGAAGGCTTTCATCGCGCGCATCCTACCCAAGGCCCGCGCACGGCGCAGCCCGTTCTTGCCGGTAACGGGGCCGCCTTCTACACTTTTGCCAGCTTCAGGGGGCGCGACGCGGCAGGCCCGGGAACCCCCTGGCCTCACCACCGCGGTCCGCAGTAGCCGCCCGGTCCGGAAGACCATCATGGAAGCCCTGCTCGTCTCCACCGTCATCGTCGCCATCGCCGAGATGGGCGACAAGACCCAACTCCTCGCGCTGCTCCTGATCTGCCGCTACCAGCAGACCTGGCCCATCATCTGGGGCATCGTGGTGGCGACCCTGGCCAATCACTTCCTCGCCGCGCTGGCCGGCGTCTGGATCGGCGCCAGCGTGCCGGACGAGTGGCTGCGCTGGGGGCTGGGGCTCGGGTTCATCGTCATGGCCGCCTGGGTGCTGGTGCCGGATAGCGAGGACGAGCTGCCCGCCCCCTCGAAACACGGCGTGTTCTGGACCACCACGGTGCTGTTCTTCCTGGTCGAGATGGGCGACAAGACGCAGGTGGCTACCGCCGCGCTGGCCGCGACCTTCGACAACCTGATCCTGGTCGTGATCGGCTCGACCATCGGTATGGTCCTGGCCAATGCGCCGGTCGTATGGCTGGGCCAGCGTTTCGCCTGTCACCTGCCGCTGCGGCTGCTACGCGCGCTCGCGGCGCTGCTGTTCTTCGCCCTGGGCCTCGGGGTACTGCTGGCCTGGGTCTGAGTCCGAGTGCAGCATCTTCTGTCCCAGCCAGATGCGCCGCACCAGGCGCGGCAGCAACAGCAGCAATGCCAGCACCGCGAGCAGCGCCAGACCCAGTTGCACCCCGCTGTCGGCACCACTGGCCACCTCGCGGGTGGCATGCCCCAGCCAGGCATAGGCGAACAGGCCCGGGATCAGCGCCACCACCGTCGTCAGTGCAAACACGGGCAGCGGCAGGCGCACCAGTCCCAGGGCATAGTTGGTGGGCGCAAACGGAAACACCGGTACCAGCCGGGTCAGGGCCACCACGCGCCAGCCCTCGGCCTCCACATCCTCGCGCAGCCGGGTACTGCGCGGCCCCATGCGCGGAACCAGCCAGGGCTGCAGCCAGGTACGGGCCAGCATGAAGGCGATGACCGCCGCCACGGTGGCCGCCAGCAGACTCAGGGCGCCACCGGTGAAGGGACCGAACAAGGCCCCGCCCAGCAGGATCCAGAAGGTGCTCGGCAGCGGGAACAGGGCCAGCACGACAAACGCCAGCACGAATACCAGGTAGGCCCCAGGGCCCCAGCTGAGCAGCCAGACTTCCAGCTCGCCCAGCGGAACGCCGAGACTGGGCCACTCGGTGGTCAACAGGATCCACGCCAGCGAGACCCCGAACAGGATCGCCGCGACCGTCAGCCAGCTCTTGTGATGTCGAATCCTCATGTCACCCCGTCAGCCCCCGTCCCCGGGGTCTTCACCGCCGCCGCGCAGACGCTGCAGACGCTCCGCCAGCGCGCGCTCGGTACCATCCCGGCGCGGACTATAGAAGCGCGCTTCTTCCAGCCCTTCGGGCAGATAGACCTGTCCGCGCGCAAACCCGTCCGGTTCGTCGTGGTCGTAGCGATACCCGGCACCGAAGCCCTCGGCACGCATCAGCTCGGTCGGGGCATTGCGCAGGTGCAGGGGCACGCCCGCGCTGCCGCTGTCGCGGATCGCGGCCCGCGCGCCGTTCAGCGCGGCATAGGCGCTGTTGCTCTTGGGTGCGGAGGCCAGTTCGATCACTGCCTGTACCAGCGCCAGATCGCCTTCCGGCCGACCCAGACGTTCCATGGTCTGCCAGGCCGCCAGCACCCGCGCACCGAGGCCAACCGCGGCCAGGCCAATGTCCTCGTAGGCCATGCGCAGCAGGCGGCGACCGAGGTAGTCCGGGTCACAGCCCGCATCCAGCATGCGGGTGAGCCAGTACACCGCGGCGTTCGGATCGGACCCGCGCACCGACTTGTGCAGGGCGGAGATCTGGTCGTAGAAGGCATCGCCCTGACGGTCGAAGGCCAGTGACTGCGCCCCCATCACCGCGCGCAGCGCGTCGCCGGTGATGGCGCCATCGCGCGCCAGGTCCGAGGCGGTCTCCAGCCAGTTCAGGGCACGCCGGGCATCGCCGTCCGCGGCGCGCGCAAGACGCTGACGCTCCCCCGAGTCCAGCGTCAGGCCGCGCCCGCCCAGACCGCGCTCGGGGTCATTAAGGGCCCGGTCGATCAGGGCCTCGATGGCCTCCGCCCCGACCGCCTCCATGCGATAGACCCGCGCGCGCGACAGCAGCGCGCTGTTGAGTGCGAACGAAGGATTCTCGGTGGTCGCGCCGACGAAGGTCAGCGTACCGTCCTCAATGTGCGGCAGCAGTGCGTCCTGCTGGCCCTTGTTGAAGCGGTGGATCTCGTCGATGAACAGCAGCGTCCCGACACCATTGCGGCGGCGGGTCTTCGCGGCTTCGACGACCGCACGGACGTCCTTGACCCCGGCCAGCACGGCGGACAGCGTGACCAGGCGCTGGGCTCCGGCCGCCGCCACCAGCCGCGCGAGCGTCGTCTTGCCGCAGCCGGGCGGGCCCCAGAGGATCATCGACGGGGTCTGGCCCTGCTCGATCGCCTGGCGCAGCGCGGCATCGGCGCCGACCAGGTGGTCCTGGCCGACCATCTCGTCGAGCCGCGCCGGACGCATGCGCTCGGCCAGCGGCGCCGAGGGATCCAGGGCTACCGGGGCCGGTTCGGGTTCGGGCGAGGCCACGTCCGGATCGGGGCCGAACAGATCGCCTTCGGGGGAATCACTCATGGAGGGATTGTAACCCCTCGAGCCGAAGAGCCTTGTTCACCACGAAGTGCGCGAAGGTACGAAGAAGGACTATTGAACCACGGAGGGCACGGAGACAACCCAAGGGGCGTATCACAGCCCATGTGCAGGATGCGTTGAGCAAAGCGAAACGCATCAACATCGATCACCCGGAATATCGCCGCCTTCCGACCGATGCGTTTCGCTGCGCTCAACGCATCCTACGCTCCCTAAAAGCCTTTGTTTTCTCCGTGGCCTCTGTGCGCTATGTGGCAGATAACCCGCGAGCGGACCTCGCTCAAGGCCGATAGATGTCGGTCCCGGCCGGCGGGTCGAAGGTGAACACGCCCGGGTCGAGTTCGCCATTGCGTTCGGTTTCGTGGAAGAGGATCACGGTCTCCTGGCCGAAGATGTCGCGGAAGGCCATGCGGGTCAGGTCGCCATCCGCGGTCAGGTCCAGGTCCAGACTGGTGAAGTCGGCCTGTTCGTTGCGCGGCACCAGCACCAGGCGCAGGGCATCGCCGCCCGGCACCGGGCGCAGTGACATGCGGAAGTGCTCGTCCAGACGCTCCGGCTGGGTGATCGCGGCGATCGGCGTGGCGTCGAAGGCATCCCCCAGCGGGCGCACCGTGGCCTGCGACAGATCCGGGTCGTACATCCACAGGTCCTCGCCATCGGAGACGATGGTCTGCGGGAACGGCTCGGTCACCTCCCAGTGCAGGCGATTGGGCAGCCCCAGCTGCATGCGGCCATCGGACTCCTGCAGCACGTAGCCGGTGTCGTCGCGCACGGTCTGGGTAAATTCGGCGGAGAAGCTTTCCAGGCCATCGACAAAGCGATCCAGCGCCGCGCGGGCATCCTCCATACCGCGGTCGGCGGCCAGGGCCGGAACGGCGGTCAAGGCCAGTACCAGGCCAAGGGACAGGGCCCGACAGAGGGCGCCCGGACACGTAAGGGGACGAGCGTTCATGCAGTCTCCAGGATGGATGGGTATGCGATTCATGATGCGCCGCGAGGCTTAACCCGGCGTGAATGTGTCGCACAGGGATGACGAACCGCGTCACGCGATCAGGGACATGGACACCAACCACGCCCTCGGGTTCGGGGCGCTCAGTCGTTCGGGCCGGGAACCAGGACCTCGCGATTGCCGTTCGACTGTACCTGGCTGACCAGGCCGGCGGCCTCCATGTCTTCGACCATGCGCGCGGCGCGGTTGTAGCCGATCTTGAGCCGGCGCTGGACGAACGAGATCGAGGCCTTGCGTGACTCGATGACCACCTGCACGGCCTGATCGTACAGCGGGTCCGATTCGTTGCCGTTCCCCTCGGGCGACTCCAGCCCCGGGATGCTGGCCGCACCGGCCTCGGGCTCGTCGAGGATTGCGTCGTTGTAGTCCGGCTCGCCGGTGGACTTGAGGTACTCGACCACCTGATGCACTTCGTTGTCGCTGACGAACGCACCGTGCACGCGCTCGGGCATCGCCTTGCCCGGTGGCAGATAGAGCATGTCGCCGTGACCCAGAAGGTGCTCGGCACCCATCTGATCGAGGATGGTGCGCGAGTCCACGCGCGAGGAAACCTGGAAGGCGATGCGGGTGGGGATGTTCGCCTTGATCAACCCGGTAATCACGTCCACCGACGGACGCTGGGTGGCCAGGATCAGGTGGATGCCGGCGGCGCGCGCCTTCTGCGCCAGGCGGGCGATCAGCTCCTCGACCTTCTTGCCCACCACCATGATCATGTCGGCGAATTCGTCGACCACAACCACAACGAACGGCAACGGCTCCAGTTCCGGCGCCTCGGTCTCGGTGATCGCCTCCTCCGGCTTGAACAACGGATCCTTCAGCGGCTCGCCGCCGGCCTGGGCATCGCGCACCTTCTTGTTGAAGCCGCCAATGTTGCGCACGCCCATCGCCGACATCAGCTTGTAGCGCCGCTCCATCTCCGCCACCGCCCAGCGCAGGGCGTTGGAGGCATCCTTCATGTCGGTGACGACCGAACACAGCAGATGCGGGATGCCCTCGTAGACCGACAGCTCCAGCATCTTCGGATCGATCAGGATCAGGCGGACGTCTTCCGGCGTGGACTTGTACAGCAGCGACAGCAGCATCGCGTTGACGCCCACCGATTTCCCGGAACCGGTCGTCCCGGCGACCAGCAGATGCGGCATCTTCGCCAGATCCGCGATCACCGGGCCGCCGCCGATGTCCTTGCCCAGCGCCATGGTCAGCGGCGACTTGTTCGAGTCGAACAGATCCGAACGCAGGATCTCCGAGAGGGCCACGATCTCGCGGTTCTCGTTGGGGATCTCCAGCCCCACCGTGGACTTGCCCGGGATCACCTCGACGATGCGTACGGCCATGACCGACAGCGAACGTGCGAGATCGGTGGACAGCCCGGAGATACGCGAGGCCTTCACCCCGGCCGCCGGCTGCAATTCGAAGCGGGTGATCACCGGCCCCGGCTGCACCGCGACCACCTCGACCTCCACCCCGAAGTCCTTCAGCTTCAGTTCCACCAGGCGGGAGAGCGCCTGCAAAGACTCCTCGGAGAATCCGTCGGGCGGCGGCGGCGGCTCGTCCAGCAGGGCCAGCGGCGGGTGTGGATCGGCGCCCGTCCCCTCGGTGAACAGCGGGACCTGTTTCTCTTTCTGCACCCGCGGGCTGGGCGGGGGCGTCTCGATACGTGGCTCCACCCGCGAGGGCATGCGCTTCTCGGTGCGCTTGCGCTCCTTCTCCACCCGGGTCTCGCGTTCGGCCCGTTCGCGGGCGCCGATACGGCGGTCACGGGCCGAGTCGATCGCCACGCGGGCACGCTCCCAGCCACGCACGGCCAGCTGTCCGAGACGATCCATCAGCAGAAACCAGGACAGCCCGGTAAACAGGGTCACCCCGGCCAGGAACAGCGCCAGCAGGACCAGTGTCCCGCCCACCAGGCTCAGCCCGGCGACCGCCCAGCCGCCGAACAGGTCGCCGAGGATGCCGCCGGCATGCACCGGCATCCCGCCCGGCATCAGGTGCAGCGCGGCCAGGGCCGAGCCGGCGATCAGCGCCACGATCAGCGCCAGCCCGCGCACGGTGAGCTCCATGGGGCTGGCGATCTGCGCCTCGCGGCGGTGCCGGAACAGCCACCAGCCAATACCCCCCACGGCCAGCGGAATCAGGTAGGCCAGATAGCCGAGCAGATGGAAAGCGATATCGGCGAACCAGGCGCCCGTGGTGCCGCCCAGATTGCGCAGACCCTCGCCGTCGCCAGTCGTCGACCAGGCGGCATCGCCCGGGTGATAGCTCGCCAGCGCCACCAGCAGATACAGCGCCAGCATGCCGAAGATCAGCAGTGCACCCTCGCGCAGACCACGCAGCAGCTGCCCACTCAGGCTCGGCGGTGCGGCCGGCTCTGCCGTCTTGCTGCCCTTGCCCCCGGATTTGGCCTTGCTTGCGGCCATGCGCTCCCCACTGGTCCGGCCCGCGGCGCGGGCAACTTTTCAAGGAAGCGCTGAATAAAGCCATCCTGGCTTTCTCAGCGCACGCTGCACTGCAAACGCGGTTTGCAGCTTGCTTCACAATCAACCCCCTGCGGTGGTCGATTGCGGCGGCACCTCCTTGTGCCGCCGGGAAACGCCGATGAATCGGCGTTTCCCGGGATCATCGCGCAGTTTACCGGTTAAAACGTTCTTCGGGGGGCCAGACCTGCCCAGCCTGAGAACCGAGTCCGGTCCGATCGCTTTCCGGCAGGCTGCCTCGGCTCGGCGAGCCCTGCCATTGCCGGAGCGGCCTTGCCCGCGAAGCCCCCGCCCGTGTCGGCAAAGGCCCATCCCTCAGCCCCATCGATAACCCCACACCGCAAACACCGGGTCCGCATGCTCCAGCCGTCCGGCATAGGGATCATCGGCCGGCCGCGGCAGGCCGCGCAGGGAAAAGGTCGCGAGATCCGTGAAACCGGCGCGCAGGAACAGGTCCAGCACCAGCCCCATGCGCTCGAAGTCGTACAGGCGTTCCCACACCGCGATCGCCTTGGTCGGGAAGCAGCGGTCGGAGAAGGTCACCACGAACACCCCGCCCGGCCTCAGCACCTCGCGTACTGCCTGGAACACCGCCTCCGGCTGCGTCAGATACTCGACCGACGCGGTACAGGCCACGGCGTCGAAGCTCCCCGCCGCATACGGCAGTTCCGGGCGGAGGTTCAGGTCGTGCACCAGGGACGACGTCAGACGGGGATTGTCCGCCAGCTCCTGCGCGTTCATGCCCAGCCCGATCACCGCTTCCGGCGTCTCCACCCGGTCCAGGTGCGACTCCCAGCTGCTCATCAGGTCGAGCACCCGCGCACCGGCCGGGATGCAAGCGCCATACAGCGCGGCGATCTCGGCGCGCGCAGTGGCATCCAGGTGGTGTACCCGGCGCGGTTCGGCATAAAACGCCGCATCGGGGTCCGGATCCTCGCGTGCCAGCGCGCCGTCGGTCCAGAAGTCGGTCGGCCGTCCGCGCCAGCGCGCCTGCATGCCCGGCCCGCGGGCCGTCAGCAGCCGGGCCACATCCACCGAGTGGTCGTCATCACGCCCGTGGGCGTGGCGGGCCATGACCCGCGCCTGCAACCGCAGCTCATGGTCCGCCAGTGGATGGTTCAGATCCGCCACCAGGCGGTCCTCCTCCAGCGCCCCGACCCGGAACAGCTCGCGATCGCCGGCCTCGACGCCCGCATGGCCGGCAATGAACGCCCTCGGATAAAAACGACCCGCACGGGGCTCCACCCGGCGATGCCTGCGCAGGCCGCGATTGAACGCCGACCCCGGGAGCTCCCGCACCCGATCCATGTCGGACGGCGGGACCAGGACCGCGGCTGACGCCCGCGAGGCCTCGTGTACCGCCCCCACTCCCAGCGCGTGCAGGGCTGTGCCCAGATCACCCGGCCAGTGGTCCCGTTCCGGCAACAGCCTCGGCAGAAACAGAGATTCGCGGTGACGGGCCTCGGCACTCGCCCAGTCCAGCATGAACCCGATATCCGCTGCGTCGCCCGGATTCGACCGGGATGGCGCCTCGATCCAGTTGGCAAACGGGTCCCGCATGGGCTTATCTCCTGACGCGGCAACGCGGACTGCCACGGTGACAGCGTACCGGTTATGGTACGACCAAGCCCCCACCGGAAGCTCGCATGCCCCGCTCCCTGATCGCGCCCTCCGCACTGCTCGCCACGGCCCTTTGGTTGCTCGCCGCCTTGCTGGCAATCCCCGCCGCCCAGGCCCAGGAGACGGGGGCCAGCGCCGCAGACCTCGATTCCAGCGTGCGCGTGGGCACCCGCTTTGTGTCGCCGTTCGTGATCGCCCCGGACGCGGCCGACGCGACCCCGACCGGTATCGCGATCGAGCTTTGGGAACGGGTAGCGGAACGCCTGGAACTGGACTACGGGTACCAGGAGGTCAGCCTCGAGGAATTGATCACAGGCCTGGGGGACGACCGCATCGATGTCTCGGTCGCGGCCCTCACCGCGACCGCCGAGCGCGCCGAGCGCGTCGACTTCACCCATCCGTACTACAGCACCGGGCTGTCCATTGCCGTGCCCCAGCAGGGCAACCCGGTCGCCGGCGCCCTGCGGGCATTCATCTCGGTGCCATTCCTGATGATCATACTGGCGCTCGCCGGCCTGCTCCTGCTGGTCGGCGCACTGCTATGGCTGTTCGAGCGTCACCGCAACGCCGACGAGTTCGGCGGCAGCTCCGCACAGGGGCTGGGCTCGGCCTTCTGGTGGGCCGCCGTCACCATGACCACGGTCGGCTACGGCGACAAGGCCCCGCGCACCCTGCCCGGCCGCGCGATCGCGCTGGTCTGGATGTTCGCGGCCCTGATCCTGGTTTCCACCTTCACCGCCGCAATCGCCACCACCTTGACCGTCAGCTCACTGGATACCGGCATCCAGAATGTCTCCGACCTGGAGGGCCAGCGCATCGCCACCATCGGCGGCTCCAGTGCCGCCGCCTGGCTGGACGACCAGGGCTTCGCCTACCGCGACCACGCGGACCTGAGGTCCGCCCTCGACGCGGTCGCCAACGGGCACGCCGACGCGATGGTCTATGACGCCCCGCTGCTTCGTTACCAGGTGCGCGAACACTTCGCCGGTCAACTGGAGGTGCTACCCGTCGAGTTCCTGCGCCAGGACTATGCCCTGGCCCTGCCCCAGGGCTCGCCGCTGCGCGCCCCGATGAACGTGGCTATCCTCGAGATTCTGGAATCCGACGAGTGGCAGCGGGTGCTGCGCCGCTACCTCGGTAATTGACGCGAACCGCAGCAGGGAGAGACGCCTCATGGCGGAGACCTTTCTGGTGGCCATCATCGACCAGGACCGCGAAGAACAGGCCCTGGCCATCGCCAACGAAGAAGGCGGCGCGGACGGCACGGTGTTGCACGGCTCGGGCCTCGGCTTCCCCGAGCACATGACCTTCCTCGGTGTGACCTACCAGGGCAACGAATCGGTCTGTGTATGGCAACTGGAGACCGAGCAGGCCGAACGCATCGCCCGCCGTCTGAACCTGGAGATGGACTTGTTTCAGCCCTACAACGGACTTGCCTTTACCCTGGATACCGCCGCGCTGCAGGGCATGGAATTCGTCGGCCACCTGACGCATACGCCCTGACACGTTCCGAACGCCGGAGACTTCGCCATGCAATTCGTTCTGCTCGTCGCCGTAGTCCCTCGCAGTCAGGCCGATCGCGCCATCGAGATTGTTCAGCGTGTCGGAGCCGCCGGACTGACCCTGCTGGACGGTCAGGGCATCGCCCAGCTGCGGCGCAACCCGGTGATGGACCTGAAAGACTCGTCCGGCCGCAAGGTGTTACTGATGGTCCTGGAGGCCGGACTGGCCCGACGCATGCTGGAGCAGCTGGACACGGAACTGGACTTGAGCCAGTTGGGCAACGGCTTTGCCGTCACTCTGCCCATCAAGGACATCGCCGGGATCAAGCCGGAGCAGATCGAACACCTGCTCCGCACGCTCCCGGACGGCCACGCGTAGCCTTCAGCGCCAGGGCGGCTCCACGCCCTCGACGCGGTATTCGCGGCGCAGGGCGCGCATCAGGCTGAAGCAGCAGAAGACCAGGATGATCGCGACCGGCAGCCCGGCGGTCAGCGAGCCGGTCTGCAGGCTGTCCAGCGCGCGTTCGCCGCCGACGATCAGCAGCGTGGCGGCCACCGCCCCCTCGGTGATGCCCCAGATCACGCGCTGGCGCTTCGGCGAGTGCTTCGACCCGCGCGAGATCAGCGCATCCACCACGTAGGTGCCCGAAGCCGAGGAGGTGATGAAGTAGGTCGCGATCAGCAGCGTGGCGATCCCGGAGGCGAAGGTCGTCCACGGCAGCTGGGCCAGGGTCGCGTAGAGGGCCACGGTGGTGTCCTCGGCGACCGCAGCGGCAATGCCCGCGCCCTCGTCGAACAGCTCCATGTGCAGCGCGGTGCCGCCGAAGATCGCCATCCAGGCGAACACGAACAGTGTGGGCAGCGCGAGCACGCCGACGATGAACTCGCGGATGGTGCGCCCGCGCGAGATGCGCGCGATGAAGATGCCCACGAACGGCGACCAGGCGATCCACCAGGCCCAGTAGAACATGGTCCAGTCCTTCTGCCACTCGGAGCCGCCGATCGCGTCGGTATGCAGGCTCAGCTCGATCAGCTGCTGGAAGTAGCCGCCGGTGGAGTCGAGCAGGAAGCGCAGGATGAACAGCGTCGGGCCGGCGAACAGCACGAACAGCATGAAGCTGATCGCCAGCACCAGGTTGAACACACTGACCCACTTGAGCCCGCGATCCAGTCCGGAGAGCACCGACAGCACGGCCACCGCCGTGATCGCGGTGATGATGCCGACCTGGTACCAGTGCGAGACCGGCATGTCGACCAGCACGTTGAGCCCGGTGTTGAGCTGCATCGCCCCGAAACCCAGCGAGGTGGCCAGCCCGAACAGTGTGCCGAACACCGCGAGGATGTCGATCACGTGCCCGATCGGGCCGTAGATGCGGTCCCCCAGTAGCGGGTAGAAGATCGAGCGGATGGTCAGCGGCAGGCGGTGGCGAAAGCTGAAGTACGCCACCGACAGCCCCAGTACCACGTACACCGCCCAGGCATGCAGCCCCCAGTGGAAGAAGGTGTAGACCATCGCCTGGCGCGCGGCCTCAGCGGTCTCGCCATCACCGATCGGCGGGTTTTGATAGTGCAGGACCGGCTCGGCCACGCTCCAGAACACCAGGCCAATTCCCATGCCGGCCGAGAACAGCATCGCGAACCAGGCGGCAAACCCGAATTCCGGCCGGTCGTCCGGCTGCCCCAGCCGGATCGCGCCGTAGCGGCTGAACCCCAGCCAGACCAGGAACCCGAGGAAGAACGTGACCACCAGCAGGTAGCCCCAGCCGAGGTATTCGGTAATGAATCCGTGGATGCCGTCGAACACCATGCTGGCGGTGGACGGCAAGGCCACCCCGAAGGCAACAAACACCACCACCATGATCGCGGAGGCGGTAAACACGGTGGGATTGACCGTGGAGAAAAAGGCTTCCGGGCGATACTGGCTCATGATGAACGGCCTGGCTTCAGTCCGGGGATGGGCATCAGTTCGACGCGTCGGAGTCCGGGGTGCCCGCACAAAGCCCGCCGGTCAGATCGGCCTTGGCCAGCACATGCCCCTCGGCCGCGACGTCGAACTGCGTGCGCGTCGCACCCGGCGCCAGATCCAGCGCCTCATCCAGGGCGAGCAGGCGGAAACGATAGTGGTGGCAGCCCTCCGGCGGGATCGGGCCCAGATACCCGGCCTTGCCGAAGGCATCCAGGCCCACGCGCCCCTGACTCGGCAGATGCAGCGAGTCCACCCGATGCGTGTCTGGCGGCAGGTTCCAGACCAGCCAGTGCGTCACCTCGCCCAGCGGCGAATCCAGGTCCTCAAGGATCAGCGCGAGGCTCTGTGCGCCATCCGGAACCTCATGAATCTCCAGTGGTGGCAGCTCGTTGGCATCGCGGGCCGACACCTCGATCGGCATCACTTCGCCGTCACGGAAGGCAGGACTGATCAGCCGCATCCCCTCGTCTCCTGTATCCACAGATCCTCAGCCTCCCCCGCCGCCGCCAGCGGGTCAACCGCCGCGAGACCGGATCGCAACCGGAATTGATCCCGGTCAACGAACCACCCCCGCACGGTTGCACACAGAGCCCGCTCCGTGCGTACACTTTGCGGTATGGCACAGCTCACATTCAAGGGCGCGACCGGCGAGGTCACCGGATCGCGCTATCTCCTCGAGACCGACGACGCCCGCATCCTGCTGGAATGCGGCCTGCATCAGGGCGGCAATGACGCCGACGAGGCCAACCGCGAGCCGCTGGCGGAGCTCGCCGGTCAGCTCGACGCCGTTGTCCTGTCCCACGGTCACCTGGATCACTCCGGCCTGCTGCCCAAGCTGGTTCGCGACGGCTACCGCGGCCCGATCTACTGCACACCGGGGACCGAGGAACTGCTCGAGATCATGCTCGAGGACGCCGCCTTCGTGATGAGCAAGGACATCGAGTGGGAGAACAAGTGGCGCCGGCGCGCGGACAAGCCCCTGGTCGAGCCGGTCTACGACATCGACGACGTCGCGACCACTCTGGGACTCTGCAAGGCCGTGCCCTACGGTGACACGCAAACCATTGCCGGCGACATCCGGCTGACCTTCCGGGATGCCGGGCACATCCTCGGCTCCGCGATCGTCGACCTGATCGTGCCGTCCGGCGGGCGCGACCGGCACCTGGTCTTCTCCGGCGACCTCGGCAACCCCGACGCCGTGCTGATGCACGAACCCGCGCGGATGGAACACGCGGATCATGTGCTGCTGGAGAGCACCTACGGCGACCGTGATCACCGGCCGATGGACGAGACCATCGAGGAGTTCGCGCAGATCCTCGCGGAGGCCGACGCCAGCGGTGGCAACGTGATGATCCCGGCCTTCGCGGTCGGGCGCACCCAGGAGATCCTCTACCACCTGGGCATGCTGCACCACGCCGGACGCCTGCCGCAGCAGAAGGTATTCCTCGACAGCCCGATGGCGATCAAGGTGACCGAACTCTACGCGCGGCTGCACAAGTCCCTGAAAAGCGAGGACATGGAGCGCCTGCACAAGGCCGCGAACGGCGACCCGGGTGGCTACCTGCCCGGGCTGCAGGTCTGTCGCACGGTCGAGGAATCCATGGCGATCAACCGCATCACCGGCGGCGCGATCATCATCGCCGGGGCCGGCATGTGCAACGGCGGGCGCATCCGTCATCACATGAAGTACAACCTGTGGCGGCGCGAGGCGCACCTGGTCATCGTCGGCTTCCAGGCCTCGGGTACGCTGGGACGGCGGCTGGTCGATGGCGCCGAGCGGGTCAAGCTGCTGGGCGACGAGGTCGCGGTCAACGCGAAGGTCCACACCCTGGGCGGCTTCTCCGCCCATGCCGGGCGTACTCAGCTACTGGACTGGGCACGCGGATTCCGCGACCAGCCGGTGTTCCACCTGGTTCACGGCGAGCCGGAGGCGCGTGATGCGCTGGCTGCCGGACTGCGCGACGAGCTAGGCGCCGAGGCCCACGTGCCGGCCTTTGGCGAGACTATCACGCTGTAATCCGCTCGCATGCCGGAGGCCGAAGCCGTCAGCACCTACGCCCTGATCGCCGGCTTCCTCGGCGGGCTCGGGCTGTTCCTCCTCGGCATGACGCTGCTGACCGACGGCCTGAAGACCGCCGGCGGCAAGGCCCTGCAGCATATTCTTGGCGTGTGGACGCGCACTCGCCCGCGCGCGCTCGCCTCCGGCATGGGCGTGACCGCGCTGGTCCAGTCCTCCAGCGCGGTCACCGTCACCACCATCGGCTTCGCCAACGCGGGGCTTTTGACCCTCGGCCAGTCGGTCTGGGTGATCTTCGGCTCCAACGTCGGCACCACCATGACCGGCTGGCTGGTCGCCCTGATTGGCTTCAATATCCGGATCGAGGCCTTCGCCCTGCCGGCGATCGGCATCGGCGCCCTGCTCTACCTGTTCATGAAGGCCGCACGCCCGCGCTACCTGGGTCTGGCCCTGGCCGGTTTCGGCCTGCTGTTCTTCGGGATCGACGTGCTGCGCGAGGCCTTCGAGGGCCTGAGCGCGACCTTCGACCTCGGCGCCCTGGCGCGACCGGGCTTTGTCGGGCTCCTGATCATGGTCGGCATCGGTGCGCTGCTGACGGTGCTGATGCAGAGCTCGTCCGCGTCAATGGCGATGGCCCTGACCGCCGCGATGAGCGGCGCGGTACCTCTGGAGGCCGCAGCCGCCGCAGTGATCGGCGCCAACCTCGGCACCACGGTCAAGGCCCTGCTGGTCGTCATCGGTGCCACCCCGAACGCCAAGCGCGTCGCGGCCGCGCACGTGATGTTCAACGGCCTGACCGCGCTCGTTGCGCTGCTGATCCTGCCGTGGTTCCTGGCCGTGATCGCCTGGATCTGGGGCAGCACCGGAGAGGCCCCGGCCCCCGCGGTGCTGCTGGCGCTGTTCCACACCGCCTTTAACCTGCTGGGCGTGGCGCTGATGGTCCCGGTCGCCCCGCCGATGATCCGCTTTCTGCAGACGCGCTTCCGCACCCGGGAGGAAGACATCGCCCAGCCGCGCTTTCTCGACAAGCACAGCGGGGGCGTCCCCGATCTGGCGCTGCAGTCGTTGTTACAGGAAACCGAGCGCCTGGCCGACATCAGCCACTCCATGGCGCGCGAGGCCCTGCGCCCGGACCCGCCGGCCGCGGGCACCCTGGACGCGCGGCGGGCCGCGGTGGAACAGCTGACCGCTGCCATCAGCGATTTTGCCGCCCGCACGGCCAACCACCCGATGCCCGAGGCGGTCGGGCACGGCATCGCCGAGGCGGTACGTATCGCCCGCTATCATCGCGAGACTGCGGTGCTGGCCGACCAGATCGCCGAGCTTCGCCGCCACTCGACCGGCGAGGAACGCCCGATCGTCAGCGAACAGCGCCGCGCCTGGCAGGAGCAAGCGATCCGCGCCCTGGATCTCGCCAACCTGGAAAGCGAGAACGGCAGAGACCTGGCGGCCACCGAGGCCGTAAGCACGGTGGAGACGGCCTATGCCGAACTGAAGGCAGCCCTGCTGCGCGAAGGCACCTTCGGCTCGCTGAGCATGACCGAGATGGAACGCCAACTCCGCATCATCAGTATGGCGCGACGCCTGGTCACCCAGGCCGACAAGGCCCGCCGCCACACCGAGGCCCTGGAGGACCAGATCCAGGGGCTGCGCAAGACGCTGGAACCGGAGAACGCATGATCGACGGCGAAACCCTGCAGGACGCCATCGCGAACCACCGGGCCGAGGCCCTGACGTTCGACGGGCTGGAATACGCCCGGCTGCTCGAGCCGGTGAATCACTACCCGCGCGGTTCCGTGGTGCTTCCGGATGGCTCGGTGGTCCCCGGCTACCCGGCCATCGGGCGCATCCAGTCGCTGGAGGCCGGGCTGCCGCGCCAGTTCGATCAGCCGTTCTGGGCGGAGGAGAAGATCGACGGCTTCAACGTGCGCATCCTGCGCTGGGAAGGCCGGGTCGTCGCCTTCAGCCGGGGCGGGTTTGTCTGTGCATTCAGTACCGACCGGGTGCCGGATTTCGTGGACCTCGCGGTGTTCGAGGCGGAACCCGATCTGGTGCTCTGCACGGAAATCGCCGGGCCGGACACGCCCTATCTGGAGGGCTCCACCCCGCGCGTCGCGGACGACGTCGGCTTGTTCGTGTTCGACCTGATGCGGCTCGGCCAGCCGGGCTTTGTGCCGCAGGACGAAAAGTTTGCACTGATGGAGCGCCATGACCTGCCACCGGCGCCGCTGCATGGACGGTTCACGCCCGCAGACACCGAGGCCCTGGGCCGCTTGATCCGGCAACTGGATGCCGAGGGTGCCGAGGGCCTGGTACTGAAGACCGCGGATGGCGAGCACCGCGCCAAGTACGTGGCCGGCGGCTCCTGTATCAACGATATCCGCGTGTGTTCCGAGCAGCTGCTGGACCTGCCGCCGGAGTACTTCACCAACCGTCTGACCCGCCTGGCCATCTTCCTCGCCGAACATCCGCCCAAGGATCGCGTCGCCGTGGAACGCGAACTGGGCGCGGCCCTGCTGTCCGGGCTGGCGACCGCGGTGGACAAAAGCCGGCGCGAGGGACGCGTCGGCCACACCTACCGCTGTCGGTTCCGCGAGCGTGCCGGGGCCCAGCGCTTCATCGATCACATGCAGGCCACCGGCGGACGCCATGTGCGCTTCCTGCCGGACACGCCGCGCCAGGAGGCGAACGGCTACTGGCTTCTGGAGTTCGAGCGCCTGTTCGACCGGATCACCGGCACCCTGGCCTCGGCCCTGGCCGGTGACCGGCAGTACGACTGAACCCGGGAAGCGCTCAGAGCTCGCGCGAGTGGCCGCCGGACTCGGCCAGGTTCTCCATCACCCGACGCAGGTAGTCGGCGGTGACCAGCTTGATGCCCATGCGGTTGCCCAGCTTGCGCATGCCCTCGTCGGCGCTGGCCAGCTCGGCGTCCAGCTCCATCGCCAGCAGCACGGCATCGACGTCCTCGCGCGAATCCACCAGCCCCTTGCGCATCGCCTCGCGGAAACGCTCGCGCAGCTGGGTGATCAGCTCGGGCTTGAGCGATTCGGCCGCCCCCGCCTGGCGGGTATGCTCCTCCGCAATGCGCAGGCCGCGGTCAATCCGCGTACGCACCTCGTCGATGAATTCGTAGAGGATGTCGCTCGGCAGCATCAGGGCGAAGCGCCGCGGCGAACGCACCCAGACCACGGTCTCGAAATCGGCCGCCATGGCCTCGAGGTCACGCATGCCGCGAAACTCCTCGTACACCGACAACGGCATGTAGAACTCGGCGGGGCAATGGCGCGCCAGGGTGAGGAAGGTCCGCAGGATATCCTCGGGATCCTCGCCGAACTGCCCGGCCACATGCGGGTTGGTAAAGACACTGGTATCCAGCACGAATCGGCGCATCACGACCTCCTGTCGGCTCCCTTCATCATCGGCAGGGGCCAGCGGCCCGTCAACCGGCGCGGATCCCCCGTCCGCGAGGACGGGTATGGCATAATCGGCGCGTCATTTCCCAGCCGGACATGGATTGCCCTTGGCCACCCGAGCGGAAGTCGAAAAGTTTCTGGAACGCCTGCGCGAGGACCTCGAACGTCACCAGATCGAGATCCCGACCCTGCCCGATGTCTCGGTGCAGGCATTGTTCATCACCCAGGACGAGTCCAGCTCCATTGTTGACCTGGTCAATCTGATCTCGCGCGACACGGCCCTGGCCTCGCGCCTGGTGCGGCACGCCAACAGCCCGGCCTATCGTGGACTCACGCGCTGCGCGACCATTCGCTCCGCCGTCACGCGCCTGGGGATGGAACGCGCCCGCCAGACCATCATTGCGCTGTCGATGAAGGAGGTCTTCCAGAGCGGGAACGAGATGATCCGCGTACGCATGGAAGAACTGTGGAACCACAGCCTGGAGGTGGCGATCATCAGCTATCTGCTGGCCCGCCGACACCCGCACCTGGACCCCGATACCGCGCTGCTCGCCGGGTTGGTGCACGACATCGGCATGATCCCGATCCTGCGCCGCGCGGAGAAGACACCCGAGATCTACGAGGACCCGCGCGCCCTGCAGGCCGCGGCCGACGCCGCGCATGTCCCCATCGGCCGCGCGATGCTGAAAAACTGGAATTTCGAGCCGGAGATCATCCGCGCAGTGGCCGATCACGAGAACCTCAAGCGCGAGCCGGAGGATGGCGAACCGGTCAACTACAGCGACATCCTGCAGGCGGCCAACATCGAGAGTCACAGCGCCACGCGGCATCGCCTGGCCTCCATCGACCGCAACGCGGTTGCCGCCATCCGCCGCCTGGCCGCCAAGCCCGGCACGACCCAGCTGAACTGGGAAGACGACGCGATCGGTCTGGAACACGTCAACCAGATGATTGAGTGAACCCCACGCAGCGGGGGCGGTCTTCTCCTTACTTCCCAGGAAGGACGTCCGCATGCCCGCCATTCTCCAGCTCGTCTACGCCTCGCGCGCCACGTTTCGCGAAAACACGTCCAACCAGGGCATTGAGCCCGAAGTCAGTCGCATCCTGATGCAGTCGCGCCAGAACAACCCGCGCAGCGGGATTGTCGGCGCGCTCTACTACGGCGACGGGCACTTCTTCCAGTGCCTGGAGGGCGACCCGGATGCGGTGCGCGAAACCATCGACCGCATCCGCCGTGATCGTCGCCACGAAGAGGTCCGGGTACTGCGCGAGCAGTCACTGGATACCCCGGGATTCGGCGAATGGTCCATGAAATACGTCCCGGCGGCCGTGGACGTTCGCCAACTGCTGCAACGCTTCGGCCAACGCCGGTTCGACCCCTTCGCCTTCGACAACGACCGCATCGACGCGATGCTGGACCTCCTGCGCCACGGGCGGGATACCGCGCACGCCGAACCCGAGCGACCGGCGCCGGCCAGTCCCCAAGACGCCGCCCGCCGCACCAATCGCCTGTTGTTCGGCGTTGGGCTGGTCGCAGTCGCGATTCTGGCCGGCGTGATCGGGGCGGCCGCCTACCTGCTGCTGGCCACCTAGGGAAACACTCCGCGAGCGCTCGTCTCTCGCGACATGCGCGAATTCGCAACCCACCCCGATGGCGCCCTTCGCCCGGCCCTCTGCACCCCGCGCGCATACGCCCTCGGGTGGCGCACGCACCCCACCTGTTGCCAAAGCCCCCGGTCCACCTCACCACCGGCTCCCGACGTTCGAATACGCAATCCGCAAGAGCCATTTCCATGGTGCTTCACGCCCCCCTCCCTCCCGGGTACGTCCAGGTCCTGTCGTCCGACCCGCCACGCCAGGGCATCTTGACCCATCGCTTTTTTGGAACCGCCAATCCCTTCACATTTTCAACACTCAGCGACCACAAAGAACGCGAACGGCTCCCGTCAGTGTGCCAGCGAACAGACCCGTTAACGTCCTGAGCCTATCTTGAACCCTCATCCTGAATCCGCTGCAACGTGGCGATTCAGTCCCTTCCCGGCAATGTCGCTAGGAAGGACAGGTTTTGATGAAGCCGTTAAAACGGACATTTTTCCAAGCCGGGATATCCGTTTCGAAGGAGATTCACATGAACAAGCTACATTCATTTGCCTTTTACGCTTTGGTCACCCCAGCCATCACCCTCGGCGCAGGTTCTGTGCTGGCACAGCAGTACGATGAGCAGGACGTTGAGCGCGACGCGCAGAGCACCCAGAGTGAACAAGGCCAGCGCGCCGGGCAGTCTGACTCGAAAAGTGCGGAAGATTACCGTGCCACCCGCGACGAGGCCCGCATGCAGAGCCGCGGCTATATGGACTCTTCACCGGCCAACAGCATGCACGCGAGCGAGCTGATCGGCACTGATGTCAAAACCACGAGCGATGAAGATCTCGGTTCGGTCGATGACCTGATCATTGACGAGAACGGCCAGGTCGTCGCTATTGTGATCGGTGTTGGCGGATTCCTGGGCATGGGCGAGAAAGACGTCGCCATTGGCTGGGGTCACGTGACCACCTCCGGCACTGCGGATGATCGGGAACTTCGCGTTGACGTAACCCGTGAAGAGCTGCGCTCTGCGCCGGAGTTCGAACGCCGCGATTGATCGTAAGCACAACCCAGATCTAGTGGGATGACTAGACGGCAGGGGCGAAAGCCCCTGCCTTTTTTTATGCCTGGACTCCGCATCTCCAGTACCGCATACCTGCACGGGACATTGTTCGCTGTATCGATTTCCGCCCGGCCGCGTTCTACTCGTCCTGTACTACACGGCCGAAAATGCCGCTGCCCTGCGCACCACCTCGATATCGTCCTGCAATGACATGGCCTGTTCGGAACGGGCCAGTGCCATGCGTGAATGCCTCTTGGCGGCCGCGACCATCGCCGGGTCATCGGTCTCGGCCAACGCACGAAAAGCCTTCTGCAGTCGGATCGCCACTTCAACGAAACCGGCACCGTCACGAGCCAGAGCCGTAAATGCGTCGTCGAACAAGTCGTCGATCTCCAAGCTCGGCACGAATACCCGGTCATAGGTGATTTCCACCACCCTGCCCTTCTCCAGCGGTGACACCCAAAGTGTAAACAAACGGACCATTGACCCGATTACATTGATCGCGGTCCCCGGATCATTGGTGCCAGGCGACAGCGCCTTGTCGGCGATCTCCGACAACGCGACAAGCGCGAACCGCGGGTCATCATCAAACGCACGGTTGGGACAAATCTTGAAGGCGACAGCAAAGGCCTCCGGGTCGAACGCCTCGCACCCTTCAATGCGAAGAAGAGGACGGCGCGCGCTGACGAACGTACCCGGCAGAGCCGTCACCAAAACGCGGCAGTTGGCATCTTCGGCGACCGACTGCAACGTCTCCAGATCAATATGCTGGACATAACCAACCGTTGGCGAGAAGACCGGGGCCCCAAGGTCCCTGGTCGGATTCATGGGGCCTGCCAAAGCGCCCAGCGTGGGCGCATGACGACGCCGATCGAGTGCATCCGTGGCCGCCTCTTCCACTTTCTCAATGGTGTTGACCACGCGCCCCAGTCGGGCAATTCGGTCGACCCAGCGCACGAAGGTGACGATGACAATCACAAACACCAGAAGGGTCAGCGAAAAAATCGAAAACAGGCCGGCGTGGCCAAATATCTCGTTTTGAACGGATATTAGAGAAACAATACTAAAGATGAAGGCCCCTATGAACGCCGACAATGCGTTCTGGGTGACATCATCGGAAATCACGAGCGGGATGGATCGAGGGGTCGCACTGACACTGGCCGACGCATAAGCGGCGACCATGGCGCCTACTGCAAAGGTTGCAATAACCAGCATGCTGGACGCCATGATGGTCAACAAGGATTCGACAGAGTCCAGCTGGATGCGGGGCAATACCTTGGCAAGCCCCGTGCCGTCAGCGAACCGGGCAACGAACGTACCGCCCACGGCAAGCACGCTAAGGAACAGTGGCCTGACCCATAAACGATCTTTGAGCCGACTGAAAAAGACGCGCAGCCGGTCGGTCGTCAACCGGCGTAACTGGGGCATGATTTCGCTCTCCGACCGCGAGGGAAACACGGGTTTTCGATGAAACGGCTACGTTGTATCGGGTCTGCGGCGGAGCCCCCACAACCAGGCGAGGCCCCAACCCGCTTTGGCGAGGCACGGTGACGTCTGCGGAAGACCGCGTAGTCGCGAGATCGCCGAAGGCCGGGTTGCATCACTTCGCGGGTGGATCGCTGTCGCGGGAGAAATGACGATGAGCGGTGAGCGCGTCGATGAATGTTGATGCGCCCTCGGTCACGCCGCCAGCGTCCGCCAACAGGATGCCCGGATCTTCTTGCATGGCCGGGCCAATGCCCGCCATTTCCAGGAGCTCGCGGCCAGCCCCCAAGGCCAGGATCGTCTTGCAGTGCCTGAACTGGTCCTTGATGAACTCCATGGTGTGTCCGTTGGCTGCGAGCGCCTGGACCGCATCGCTCCCATCGGGCAGCACCAAAGCATCGAACAAGACGGCCGGAGAATTCTCCATGGACTTGTTGGCTTCGATCTTTTCGCCGGAATCGCCGACGAACGTGCCCACTCGTGAACCCACAAAATGAACAATGCCACCCGCGTCCGTCAGCGCGCCATGAAGATCGACGAGCGAGGCATGGTGGACGCCCTCCTCGACCAGTACCGCAATCTGGCGTGTGCGGATTCCGGTTTCGCCCGGCCGCGCCATCAGCGACAACGCTGGCGACTCGGTGATCTCCGGCGGTTCCGGATCGGTGACGGCCTTCGGCATGGCATCCGGCACCTCCATGCCCAAGCCAATGGCGACCTCTGCAGCCAAGTCCCGTGAAACATTCACCAGCGAGGACACCATCCGTTCGCGGATCGCGCGGACGTCGACCTTGCTCAGTTCGAAGCGGAATGCGGCTGCAATGTGCGCCTTCTCGACGCCGGTCTGACTCTCGAAGAACAACGTGGCTTGCGCATAGTGCTCGGCAAACTTCTCCGGCTTGCCACGGACCTTGTCCTCCGCATGGGCATCCGGGAACGACACGAAGCCGGCGGTCCCGGCCTGAAACGGGCAGCCACCCGCCAGTGAGTTCGGCTCGTAGGCCACGCGCCCGCGATGCACCGCCTGGCGGTGCATGCCATCGCGCTGGTTGTTCTGCACCGGAGCAAGCGGCGAATTGATCGGGATCTCGTGGAAATTGGGCCCCCCGAGTCGCGTGATCTGCGTATCCGCATAGGAATGGATCCGACCGGCGAGCAACGGATCATTGGAGAAGTCGATGCCGGGGACGACATGCGCCGTGCAGAACGCGACCTGCTCGGTTTCTGCGAAGAAGTTGTCCGGGTTGCGGTTGAGAACCATGCGCCCGACGGGCGTCAGCGGGACCAGCTCTTCCGGCACGATCTTCGTGGAGTCGAGCACGTCGAAGCTGAAGCCGTCGGCCTGTTCCTCGGTGAAGATCTGCACACCCAGTTCCCATTCCGGGAATTCGCCCGATTCGATGGCCTCCCACAAGTCACGCCGATGAAAATCGGCGTCGGCGCCCGCGATCTTCACGGCTTCGTCCCAGACCAGCGAGTGCGTTCCCTGGAGCGGCGTCCAGTGGAACTTGCAGAACACGGACTCGCCCTGCTCGTTGACCAGGCGAAAGGTGTGCACGCCAAAGCCCTGCATCATCCGGTAGCTGCGCGGTATCGCGCGATCCGACATGGCCCACATCAGCATGTGAGTGGACTCCGGCGACAGCGAGACGAAGTCCCAGAACGTGTCATGCGCGGACCCCGCTTGAGGCATGCCATGATGCGGTTCCGGCTTGAGGGCGTGGACCAGATCGGGAAACTTCATCGCGTCCTGAATAAAGAACACCGGGATGTTGTTACCCACCAGGTCCCAGTTGCCTTCGTCGGTATAGAACTTCACCGCGAAGCCACGGGCGTCGCGCGCGGTATCCTTCGAACCGCGCTCACCCGCCACCGTGGAAAATCGCGCGAACACCGGCGTGATCTTGCCCTTCTCGGCGAACGGCGCCGCGCGGGTGTACTGGGTCAGCCCGTCGTAGGCTTCGAAATATCCGTGCGCCCCGGAGCCGCGTGCATGGACGATCCGCTCCGGGATACGTTCGTGATCGAAATGGGTGATCTTTTCCCGCAGGATGAAATCTTCGAGTAACGAGGGCCCGCGCAGCCCCGCTTTCAAGGTGTTCTGATTGTCGCCAATCCGAACACCTTGGTTGGTGGTCAACGGTTGATCGCTGGGATCGACCCGGACCCGGTCGAGCGGGGCGACGGTCGCGTTCGTTCCGAGCCGAGCCGGCCCGCCGGTTTTCGACGTACCGGGTTCCTCGGTCATCGTGCTCGCAGTCAACGCACTGGACCCCGGCTCCGTAGTAGGACCGGCCGGCGGCGCCACCGCGTTGTCGTGACCGTGGTCTTGCTCCTTGATGGTGTTGTAGGGCATCGCGGCGACGAAATCGTCGCTGGCCGCGGCTTGCTCCGCAACGATGTCGTTGGTTCTGAGCGCGGCTGGGGCCGATTTACCGCCCTTGCCTGGCGCCTGTGATGAACTACCCGTTTTTTTCTTAGCCATGATTCTTCTCCAGGGCGTCGGGGGATGGACGCACCTTGGCATCGATACCACGGGGGACGGGAACGCTCTGTGCGGCAACAAACGCAGTGGCAAGAAATACCCGGAGACGTCGATGGAGGCTCAACTGGATCACTGGTCGAGCAGGTTTTCTCCCTTTTCCGGCATGGGCGCGAGCGCGGCCTGGTTGCGAATGACCTCGCCTTCCGGGCGGGTCTCGGCCTCGGACACGGTCATGGCCGCCGCCGATTCTTCCGCGGGACCGTCCGCAATCGGTTCCACGTATTGACGTTGTTCGGCCTGAATCGTCATGCCGGCCTCCATCAGCGCGCGCTTGGTGAGCCGAATGAGCGCCGAGCGCAACTGCTGGCCATTGGTTTTTCGTGAATCAAACCAGAATGACAACTTGATCAGCACGGCCGCATTGCGAATCTCCTCGGCGACAACCCATGGCTCGGGGTTCTCCAGGACCGCCGGGTGACCCGCAAGCACGGCCAGGCCAATCGCCTGGGTGTCGGTGATGGAGTCGTTGAGACCGATCATCACGCCGAACTCCATGCGGTCATTGGGGTTGGCCGAGAAGTTGGTGATGTCGCTCTTGTAGATGGTCGCGTTGGGTACCTGCACGTGGTTGCCGTCCAGCGTCATCAGCACGGTGGCCCGAATCGTCATGCTTTGCACGAACCCGCGGGTTTTCCCGACCTCGATCAGATCACCGGTCCGGAAGGGGTTCTGTGCGCTCAGAAAGATGCTCGCCAGAAAATTCTCGGTAATGTCGCGAAAGGCGATACCCAGCGCGATGCCGGCAAGCCCCGTACCACCCAGAACGGCCAGCGCGACGTTGGTCAGCCCGGCTACGTGGAACACGCTGTACAAGCCGGCGACGAACACCAGGACACCCCCGCCCCGGGCGACCACGTCCTTCAGCAGATTGTTCCGTTTACTGGTCTTTGTGGTCCAGCGCAGCAACCGCGTGACGAGCACGCCCAGGGACCAGGCCAGCGCGAGGAGTAACAGACTGAAAAGCACGTAAGGCAAGCTTCTCAGCACCGTTCTGCCGAGCTCGTTCAGGCCACTGAGCGCCGGGCTCAGGTCCCAGATCGACGGCTCGATCAACTCGAGGTGATTGACCACCGCGACCACGTCCTGGGTGCTGCGTGCCAGGTCGCCGGCCCACTGGCGGTGGTTCTGACGACGGGCCTGGCCATACAGGAATGCCACCCCTTCATCGACCGTGACCGCCGGCTGCTCGTACCAGCCCGTTGCAACCAGAATCCGCTCCAGCCGGGCCGCGATGGCCTCGTCGGACGCTTCCGGCACAATGCCGACACTCGCCGGGGCCTCCAGCCGTTCCTCCGACTCCAGGGGCGTCAGGACGAGCGGTGGCTCGGCCGCGATCACCCATCCCGGCAGGGCCATGCCTATAACAGCCAGGACAACGGCAATCCGCATCATCCCGAGACAGTAGCCACCCGACCCGGAACCGTTCCGTGCGGTACCGAACCCAGCCTGTTATTCCCCGGATTTCTCGGGAGCATGCATCAGCGGCTTGAGATAGCGCAGCGTCAAAAACGTCGCGATGCTGATGAGGATCGCGATCTCGAAACGATGCGCGGCGACTGCCAGGCCGATCGCGCCCGTTGCCCAAAGGCTGGCAGCCGTGGCCGTACCTTCCACGCTACCACCGCTTTTGAGAATCGCTCCGCCACCGATGAATCCAATGCCGGTGATCAGGCCCTGCATGATCCGGGCCTGTGCGTCGGGCGACTCCAGTACCGAGAAGCCGATCAGGGCGTAGCCACAGGCGGCAACGGCGACCAACGGGAACGTCCGCAGTCCAATGGCGCGATCGCGAACTTCCCGGTCCCAGGCACTCGGGATCGCGAGCAGATAGGCCAACACAAGATCGCGCAGGTGACGGAGCATGAGGGACCCATCGAACTCCGGTATCAGCCATTCGAGCATGACGGCGGATTTCTGCGCACAACTTGAAAATCGATCGGCTTGAAGGAGAAATTATTCGACTGCCCGGCGGAACATGCGGACATCGCCACCACGAGGGGCATCTCGGCGCGCAGGCGAACGAAATCCCCGGCTTTGCTGAGCGGAGGAAGAACGCCGAACTCCCCCGTTGTGGCATCGATCGACACATGCATGAACGCATTGAATGCGATGGGAATGCGATCGACACCAATGCCGTAAGGGGCCAGTGCCGCCGCCAGATTGCCCTCGCAACCCGGACGACCCTCGTTCTCCCCATAGATGATTCTGAAGGTATCTTTCGAACAAGGTGTCAAAGTGAAGTCATGCCGCCCGCAGGTATCCTCGATGATGGTGAACATTGGCCGACTGCGGTTCGAGTAGAGTACATCGCCCGTCGTGAGCCAAAAGCGTGAGGCATAGTCAAGAGAACGCCCTGAAGACAGATACTCCCCATGATCCGGATTCCCGAATGCGACCACATCGCTTACCTGCTGGCCTTCGGGATCGATCACCACCAGTTCGTCTCCAGGGCCAAGCTCGACCGCCTGCGCGGAGCAGGGAGATATTCTCACCGTCGGTACGTCCGTGTTCACGGCTTTTCCTTGAAATGGAATGGGCATGTCCAGTTGGCTTCGACTTCACGGCCACTGTACTGCCTGGCCTCACTTGCTTCTCCAAACTCGGCCAGATTGGGGTTTCGGGATCCTTGCAACGCGATGTCACGTGCCCGAGTCGCTGCCTGAATCTTCTTGAAACGTCCGTCCTTTCTTAGCTTCTCGAACTGGCGGTGAGAATTGAACACCAATACCGGGTTGGTAAACCGTCTGGCGAGCCGCGAAGCGTTCGCGTGAAGCCCAATGGCAAAGAACGGATGCCCCGCTATGCTCAGGCTGAACAGCGGGCTGTCACTATCGCTGTTGACATCGTCGGCGGGAGGATTGCCCGCCAGAATGTCCAGCTTGTGGATTCGCCACAACTGCGCCCACATCAAGGACTCGAAACGAAGCTCGCTCATATCGCCTGGGCCACTGAACAGGGCGACATAAGAGTGCACGATGTCCTCGTTGCAAGCACTTGCTTCGATCATGGCAACGAATCGAGAAAGATCATCCAGCATCGGTCGATCATTGCCGGAGTCCCCTAGTGCGCCGAACTCATGAGTTTCGATCGAGCCACGGGCCAAAGCGGACTTGGCGCCCACACAGGGATATGTAGCCTCGGCGAGCAACGCCAGAAAGCGCCCGCCCAGGTCCGGAACGGGCTGGAGGCCCACTTCGTTAGTACCAGGATCTCCAGGGTGTTTCATCCGCTTTTCGACAGGTCACCATTGGCCAACGGCGATCGGTGCTGGCCGGTAACCTCAGTGGCTCTTCCGCTTTCCAAGCGTGCTGTCCAGGGAACGCCTCATCTTGCGTGCGGCACCGTCGACCGCCTGCCCCACGGTCGCGGCTTCATCGGTCACGGCTACGGGCTGGAGACCTTCGACCCTGACTTCCAGCAGACAGCGTATGTCGGCGTTGCCGGATTTCTTGTCACTGTTCTCGTCGCTGAGGTGAACCTCCACGCGCGTCACCTGATCCGCAAAGCGCTCCAGGACGTTTCTGATGGTGGCTTCGGTCTGCTCCGGCTGTGCACCGGACTGGTCGATGTTGTCATCCGTGTTGATCTGAATCTGCATGTCACTTGCCTCAGTAGCGGTAGATTGCGGCGATTCCCGTACCGGTCGGCATCCGTTCCTTCGGCACCACGACCACCTCGCCGCCCATCTTGAGCACCAGGGCTCCCAGGTCATCGAGCACGTCGTCCGTTTCGGGGTGGGAGAGATCGTCGAACTCAAGCTCGCCGGTCGTCGCATCGACCCGACCGGGGATTTCCCGGCGCGCTTCGATCAGCAGGGTCGCCACGCGCCCGCCCACGGCGGCCCGGGCCACCTCGGCCAGGTCGTCGGAGCCAAGGCCCTTCGGCTGGTTACTGCCGAAGGCATCCACCAGCCCGGCCAGGCGCTCAAGGTAGCGAGGTTCAATGGTTTGCCAGACCCGCTCGCGAAAGTCGTCGCTCGACGCAAGCGCATCCGGATGCACGTCCAGGCTCTCGGAAATCAGGAAAGGGTTGTGGCTGAGCGCGTGAAACATGTGGTGGTGCTCCGGCAGGGCGGCGAGTAGCAGCGGCAGGCCGGAGGGCTTGGAATGGTGTTCAAGGACCGCGCGATCGACTGCGCGGAAGAATCGCTCCGCGTCATCGTCCAGTTCGGCTTTCCTGCCGCCATGGCCATGGTGCATGGGGGCCTGGCCGCCGCCGCTGCCGCCATAGGCCGACACCGTCTGGCGGGAATCGGTGAGTTCGTCACCGAGCGCCTCGGTGATCGTCTGCGGCACGCCATCGGCAGGCGTGATCTCGTCCAGGGCGTCACGGTTGCCCTCGAACACCTTCATCTCGTGCCGGCTCAAGGCGAGCACCTGATAGCGATCCGCCGATTGCAGGATGCGCAGCAAGGGCTTGGTGTGGAAGCTGTCCGCCACAACCGCCAATTCGGGGACCGGGCGCTGGAGCTTGTAGACCCGAAACCGATTCCTGTCGCGCAACACGGCCAGGCCGTCGAAGGTGCAGTTCCAGAACTCGCGATCGTCCGCGAGGGCCAGCAAGGGTTCGAGCAAGGGCTGGATCTCGTCGCTCGCAAACTTTTGTCGCAGCGAGTCCTCCAGCGCTTTCACCAGATTCTTGAAGCGTATTGGATCCTGCTCATTGTCCGGGTGGTCCCGATGAGTCGGTTGATAAAGCGAAAGGCACGGCGGGTCACAGTCATCCCAGAGGCCCGCCGCGGCGTCCTGGTCGACACGGTTCACTGACATTCCGGATCTCTCCAACAAGGCACACCATCCGTATAGCACGCCGGCACGTCCATTTATGTGCGGCGTCGCGCTTAGCCCCGCACGGCCGATGGCACAAGCGCACCCCGGTTCCAGCTCATGCCGACATGGCTGCCCCGGGCTTCTGCTCGCGGGTCCAGATGATCAGAGTGCTGCGCCACTCGGTGTGGCAACGCACCGACACAACGGTCCCGCCCGGTGACTCTACGGAGCACATCCGCCCGAACTGATTCGTCAGGAATTGCCGAGGGGCCTCTACACGCCAATCGGTCACCACTTGGAGGTGACAGCATGGGGGAGACGAACCGCGGCCGGCCCCGGCCCCGCTGGGCCACCCTCCGCCTGGGCGAAATCACGGTGGCGATGGGCATGGCGATGGCGGCCGGTCTGGGCGTGGGCCTGGCGGCGTTGGCCGTGGACACCGCATGGCTGTGGCCTCCACCCGTCGAGCTCGGCACTGTGGGTAGCGCACGGGTCCTGCTGGGGTCAGTGACCGGGGGCCTGATCACGGTCGCGGTGTTCGGCCTCTGGATGCGCACCGTCGTGGTTGGCCTGATGGCCGCGCACTTCTCGCCCCGGACGCTGCTGACCTTTCTGGACGACCGCTTCCAGCGGAATCTGCTCGCATTCATGTCGGCAGGCGTCGTGGCCGTGCTGGTCATCCTGGTAAGGATGCCCTCCGACGAACAGGCGGCCGCGCCCATTGTGAGTACGGTGCTGGCGGTGATCATCGCACTGGCCGCGATGGCGGGCGTACTGCTGGCGATCCAGCACGCCACGCGCAGTCTGTCGTTGTCGGAGCTGGTCAGCCATCTCGCCGATAACGCCCTCAAGGTACTCGATCGCCACCCCGGGGCACGGCTCGAGATCACCGGGGTGCCGCCACCCACGTCCGCAGCGCAGACGGTCCTGGCCCCGGGCACCGGCTGGGTTACCGCCATCGACATCGACCGGATGCGCAAGGCGCTGCCGGCCGGCGGGGTCGTACATCTCCGTTGCCGCGTTGGCGAGTTTGTCACCCCCCGCTGCACGGTCGCGCTCGTCTCCCCCGCCCATGCCAACCTCGACAGCGTGGCCGAAACGATCAGCCTTGCCCGCACCCGCAGCGCTGACCTGGACCTCGCGTTCGCCGTGAGCCAGCTGGTCGACGTCGGGACGTTCGCGTTGCAGGCACACGCGGACACCGCGACCGCCCACGAGGTGCTGGTCCACCTGGAAGCCGTCCTCGTGGAGATCGTCGAGCGTGGGCTGCCGCGGCTGCACGACAAGGACCAGGACGGCCGTTGTATCTACGACGAGTTCGGCTGGGACCCTGCCGACCTCGTGCAGTTATGCGCGGAACGACTGCGGGAGCCCGCCGCCCGCGACCCGGAAACGGCCCGGCACCTGATGCACATGCTCGATCGGGTCCGCGAGGCCGCCGAGGAACGCGAGGCGTTCGCGGTCCTCTCGGAGGTCCGACGCCAGGTGGAGATGGTGCTGGCTCTGGCAGACGCCAACGGAATGCTGGCTCGCGACCGTCAGCGGCTTGAGCGGGAGGCCGAGGCTTTTGTCGAAGGTCACTGACGGGGCTCCGAGCGACGTCTTGTGGGATAGCAGATCATGCAATCGACACCCCCGCAAGCGACCCCGAAGAGGGCCATGACCGGGCCGCAACGCTGCTGGCGCATCCCCCCCTGTGGCGAAGCCCACGACGTCGGCGTCAGGGATACGCTGATTAACAGGCGAGCGCGGGACATCATGCAAAATAAAACTCATCAGAATCCGCGGCGCATGATAACAAGTGCAAACCAGTTCACACTTCTTGGGAAGTTAGCTCGCATTCCTGACATGGCTCCAAAAACACCAATATCCCAACCCACACGAACGGCCCTGCCAAGCCCTTCTGTTATTATTACCAACCCGATCCATGAATACCCCAATGCGCCTCGCTGAATTTATCAGGAAAGAAATGGAGCCGATTCTTCAGGACTGGGAAGAATTTGCCGGAACCCTTCTTCATGCCAGCAAGATGGGGACGAGCGGACTGCGTGACCACGCCAGGGACATGCTGCTGACCATTGCCGACGACCTCGAGTCCCACCAGAGCGAGTTGCAACAGGCCGACAAATCGAAAGGCTGCGAACCGAAGACGGGGGACGAGTCCTGGGCAGAAATCCACGGCGGTGATCGACAGACCAGCGGCTTCAGCGTCATTGAGACCGTTTCCGAATTTCGCGCCCTGCGCGCGAGCGTGGTCTCACACTGGACGAAAGATTACCCAACGATCGCTGGCCAACAGCTTGAGGATCTCACCCGGTTTCATGAAGCGATAGACCAGGCCGTCGCCGAATCGCTGGAACAATATGCGACCGTCAAGGAGATGGAAACCCGACTGTTCGGGGCCATTCTGGTCGCGTCGCCAGATCCGATTCATGTGCTGGACCCCGAGGGGCGATTTGTTTACGCAAACAAGGCCACCGCCGATCTTTTCGCTCTCGCGCCCGAGGCGATCATCGGAAAGTCCGGCTTTGACCTCGGCTTCCCGTTCGCCCCGGCCTTCCAGCACAGCATCGACAAAGTCGTTGCCGACCAGTGCACGCAACGAGGAAAATTCGTCCACATGTTTCCCTCTGGTCAGGGTGATCGATTCGAGTATGTGCTTGCGCCCGTACTCGACGAGCATCGCAACACCGAAGCAATTATCTGCACCTCTCGGGATATTACAAAACAAGCCGTCGCCGAGGAAAAAATATGGCATCACGCCAATCATGACCTGTTGACTGGGCTTCCGAATCGACGTCTTTTTCTTGATCGCCTGGAACAGGGCGTCAACCATGCGAAACGCAGCGGCCAGTCCCTTGCGGTCCTCTTCATGGACCTTGATGGCTTCAAGGAGATCAACGACTCGTTTGGGCATGAAACGGGTGACCGCTTACTTTCGGAGGTCGCCGAGCGCCTCACGCATTGCATCCGGCAGGAGGATACGGTGAGCCGCCTGGGCGGCGACGAATTTACCGTTCTGGTGACGGGCGTCAAACAGCTCAAGGATGTCGAGCGTGTGGCCAGAACCATTACTCGGGAACTCGCCAGGGCCATCGACATCGGGCAAACCTCTGTCCACATCTCCGCGAGCATTGGCATCTCGTTCTACCCCAAGGACGCGACCTCTCCGGTCTCTCTGCTGGAAGCGGCCGACAAGGCCATGTATCAAGCCAAAAAAAGCGGTTCGCGCTGGATGTCGGCCTAGGGAAACACTGCTCACGAACGTCACTCGCTTCCAGCGACCGGGCGGATGGCATCCGCACCGCCGGGATGAACCATCCCCGGCACGCTACGTGCGGTTTCGCACGGACGCGCGTCCACAAGCGTCGCATCATCCGACTCGCGCCGTTGGCATGGTTGGTGAGCTGACCACTTGAGCTCGGTCACCCCGCGCGTCGTGGACCGACCATGAAAGTGCTCCCCCCTGGCGGTTTTGGCGCCAGCCAGGGGGCCACTTCGCAATGCCTGGCCGCTACACCCGTTTGGAGTACCTCCGCGATGTCACTGCCTGGGAGCCGACGATCGATGTTCTGGGTTATTGGCATCACCGCGCTCGCCACCACCCTGACCCTGGTCCTGTTGCAAAACTTCTCCACATCCGGGGAGGTGGTCGATCGCAAGATCGAACATCGCTACACGGTCTCCGACCCGCAGTTTCGGCGCGAGATGTCCGTCATGCTGGGCCCCGCCATCGTGCGCGGAAATCAAGTGACCGCGCTGCAAAACGGCGACGAGATTTTCCCGGCAATGTTGCTGGCGATTCGCTCGGCACAAACCTCCATCACCTTCGAGACGTTCATCTACTGGTCAGGCGAGATTGGAGCAGAGTTCTCGCAAGCCCTTTCCGAGCGTGCGCGCGCGGGCGTGCAGGTGAGCGTCATCATCGACTGGGTCGGTAGCGCCAAGATGGATCAGTCGCTGCTGGATTCCATGCAGGCCGCCGGGGTGCAGCTGCATCGCTATCGGCCTTTGCGCTGGTACAACCTCGGACGCATGAACAACCGCACCCATCGCAAGCTTCTGGTGGTCGACGGTCGCATTGGCTTTACCGGAGGGGTGGGCATCGCGGACCAGTGGACCGGCGACGGAGGGGACCCCGAGCAATGGCGTGATACGCACTTTCGGGTCGAAGGGCCCGTAGTGGCGCAGTTGCAGGCAGCCTTCAACGATAACTGGATCAAAAGCACCGGCGAGGTGCGAAACGGCCCGAGCTACTTTCCGGCCCTGCAGGAGGAGGGCGAGATCGACGCGCACGTGTTTATCGCTTCGCCCTCCGGCGGCAGCGAGAGCATGCATCTAATGTACCTGCTTGCCATCGCAGCGGCCGAGGCGACGATCGACCTGGCCGCGTCGTATTTTGTGCCCGACAAGCTGTTGCTCGACGCCTTGGTGGCTGCGCGCGGTCGCGACGTCCGCGTCCGTATCCTGTTACCGGGACCACACATCGACGCGCTTACCGTCAAAATCGCCTCCAAGGCCGACTGGGGCGAGCTGCTGCGCGCGGGGGTCGAGATCCACGTCTATCAGCCCACCATGCTGCATACCAAACTCCTGGTCATCGATACCGAGTTTGTCTCGGTCGGATCGACCAATTTCGACATGCGATCGCTTCGGCTCAATGACGAAGCAAGTCTGAACATCTACAACGGCGCATTCGCCAGGGAGATGACGGACGTCTTCGAGACAGACCTGCTGGCCGCAGAGCCGTATTCCCTTGAGCGCTGGAATACGCGCCCGCTGCGGGAAAAGCTCTCCGAGAAGCTCCTGCTACCGATCAAGTCCCAGCTCTGATCCGGCGATGCCTCCACGCGGCATGCAGGCATCTCCATCGGAACCCGCCTCGCTCGCGCGGAAGCCCTCGCAGGCCCCCTGCGCGCCACGCCCTCCCCCCGCTCATGATCCCACTTCGCCTACAGCATCCCTGCACGCGGGCTCTTGATCCCGCGGTCTTCCAGGGCCTCTGTATATGTTGGGCAGCGCACAGACCCACCCCCGGGCTTGCCCTAGTTTGGAAGCTTCAAGCTGCCTCTACTGACCGCGTGGAAGAGGCCGACAACGAGCGCTACCACTACCTGGAGATCATCTGATGAACAAGGATCAAAGCAAAGGTCATGGGAAAGAAGCCAAAGGGAAGCTAAAGGAAGTTGCTGGCAAGGCTACCGGCGACAAGAGCACCGAGGTCAAGGGTAAGGCCGAGAAGCATGCCGGCAAGGCTCAAGCCAAGTACGGGGACCTCAAGAGCGACGCCAAGAAGAAAACCGAATGATCGGCTCTGCACCCGGCGCGGAAAGTGGCCAAGAAACCTCCAACGACACACATGTCGGACCCACGCTAGTGAGCGCCAGCACCATAACCGGTGACGAGGTCTGCAACCTGCGGGAAGAGAAGCTCGGCAAGATCCTGGACGTGATGCTTGACATCAGCGAGGGCGAAATACGGTACGCGGTCCTGGCCTCAGGCGGTTTTCTAGGCATGGGTGACCGTTTATTCGCGATCCCGTGGAAGGCCTTGAAGCACGACAAGGAGCACAAGCGATTTTTGCTTGACGCCGATCCCGAGTGGTTGAAGAACGCACCAGGGTTTCCCAAGGATGAATGGCCCAACATGGCCGACGCCACCTGGCATTCAACCGTGGATTCCTACTACGCCAGGGATCACGCTGCAGGGTGATCGCGCGAGGTACCGGTGGAACCTTGTGGCCGGCTTAACCGTGTAGGCGGCCCCATGCATGGTGGACACTCTTAACGGTCGCGGTTTCCAGCACCGCGACTTTTCCCGAACGCCATCATTGAATAACGGATTAACGACCCCTCATCCATTAGGACGATTAACCATGGCGACTAATGAAACTCTGGCACTGAACAAGATCCTCGCAGTTGTTCTGCTTGTTGTGGGCCTGATCCTGCTGTTCTTTGCGTATCGCTCCTCCCAAAGTCTCGGCGACCAGGTGACCGAGGCCGTTACCGGCCGTTTCACGGACTCCACGATTTGGTTTCTGGTCTTGGGCGCGGCTTCCGCAGCGGCCGGTGTTGGGTTGTTCTTCTTCGGCAAATCGTCAAGGACCTGAGCCAGGCCCCGACAATGCCCCACGACACGGAGGAATCCCTCGATGAAGGGGGCAGGAGGGCTGCTCAGGACCGGGCCGGGTTACGCCCGCGTAAACGACTGTTCAACGCGGCCGAGCTTCGCTTGTTCCGCTATACGGCGGTCTTGCTGTCCCTGGTGGCGTTGGCCGCGCTGATTGCGGTTGTTGCGTGGGCTCTAGGCTGGATACTGAGCACGTTCTACAACCTCCTCCTGTCGCTCTCGATCGCAGGCATCCTGGCGCTGGTGCTCCATCCAGTGGTGAATTTTCTCGAGACCCGGCTTCGCTTGCCCAGATGGCTGGCCATCATGCTGCTGATGGCGATCTTCTTTCTGGGGGTCGGCGCCCTGTTGTTCTTTCTTGTCCCCACCCTGACCGCCCAGATCGTTCAGCTGTTAACCGCCTTGCCCGAGACCCTGGCGCGCTGGGAGGATCATTTTTCTTTTTACTTTCCAGAAATTAGCGCCATGATTTCGGAACGCCTGGAAGCCGGCAATGGGGAGGAGTCCGAGTCTTCTCTGGAAGTCACCGGAAAGACCGTTATGTCCTATTTGGGGATGTTGGCGGGTATCAGCTTCGTTCCGCTGTTTCTCTTCTTCGCGCTGCTCTCGGGTGACTCGCTGCGGGGAAAGGCATCGGAACTGTTATCCATATTCCAAGGGCGCACTCAGCAGAAAATACTCTATTTCATGGATGTTTTCGTGGGATACATCACCGCCTTCTTCCAGGGCCAACTGTTGATCGCCATGATCATGGGTGCCCTGTATGCGCTCAGCTTTACGCTGATCGGCCTGCAGTACGGCGTGCTTGCCGGGCTCGTGCTGGGACTGCTGAATATCGTCCCCTTCCTGGGAACCCTGATCGGACTGTTGGTGATTCTGCCCCTGGCCTACCTTCAGCCGGATGGCGGCATTGAGTTATTGATGCTGACCGTACTGGCGTTCGCGGTGGTACAACTGATCGAAAGCTGGTTGCTGACGCCGAAGATCATGTCCAACCGCTCTGGCCTGCACCCCGCACTCGTCATTATTTCCCTGTTCTTCTGGGGCACCGCCCTGAACGGGATTATCGGGATGGTACTCGCGATTCCTTTGACGGCGTTCTTTGTGGCCATCTGGGGTGAAATCAAGTCCAGCCTGAAACACGCGCTGAGTAGCCGGGAGGACGCACGACCATGAAGGAAACAGATCCCAGTCAGGACGAGGATGGCGGTCACGACCGCAGCCAGGACATCACGCAAATCCTGAAGACCCTGGCGGCGGACATCGCTCGCCTTCTTGCGGTAGAGGCGCGGCTGTTCGGACACACGGTGCTGATGATGATCGGGCTCACCGTGATGATTGCGCTTCTGTTGGTGGGCGGCTGGCTGTTTGCCGGGGCGAGTCTGGTGGTCGCCCTGGCCAGCCTGCAGGCCTTCAGCCTGACGGGCGCGCTGCTGACGGTAACGCTGGCACATCTGGTGCTGGCGGCGCTGGCCTTCTGGCGACTCCGGCACATCACCCGCGACCTCACGTTCCGTGAAAGCCGGGCGAGCGTTAACAGCTTGCTCGTCCAGGCGAGATCGCTCGTTGACGCTGCAGAGCAGCAACCCCCGGAAGCAGAACCGCAGCGCCCCGAGAAATAGGTCGCGGTCAGCGAAGCGGCGAGCCGATCAGACTGGAGGCAATCCGCCAGGCTTTCATCTGGCCTGCCAGGATTCCATAGGTATATTTGATGCCGGGCATATCCAGGCGACCGGCCAACAAGCCACACCCAAAGGCAATAGCCAGCACAGCAGGCCGGCGGGCCAGGGCCCGTGCCCGGTGCAGCAAGCGGTCGATCCGCCAGCGAACAAGGCCGGCACCGTGATCAATTCGGCCGCGCAAATGCGCGGCCTCCTGCCTTAACTGGTGGCCACGGAACACGATCAACGGCGCCGTAAAGCAGCCACCAAGGTCCCCGCCGCGAATGCGAGACCCAGGGAAAGCAAAGGATTTTCCCGCACGAAGCCACTAACCGATTGCAGGGCCTCTTCGGAGTGCTCCTTGACCTTCGCCCCGGCCTCCTTGGCTTTCTCCTCCGCGCTCGCCGCCCCATGGCGGATCCGTTCTTCGGCCTTGCCGGCGCCCCTGGCGGCCTGGTCTACAGTCTCGTGAGCGCGCTCCGAGATGCGATCGGTGGTGGCGTGTTCGCTACTGCCTGGTGTATTCATGGCTATTTCCCGTTGCTGTGGTGGGATAAAGGTGGATGCCGATCAGCATCCACCGACAAGCAACGGAAAGTTTCTCGGAAATGGCTCCACCCGTCTGCGCGGTAGCGAACAAAAGCGCCAGATCCACCAGCTTCTTTGAACCAGGCACACCTGGCTGCGCTGGATGTACCGTGGTCGCGGGTGGTGTGGGTGATCTCGGGGGACACTGCCGACCGCACACCGGGCTGACACTCAAGGCCCAGGACGTCGCTCACGGGGGCTACCCGCTGTGGTTCATGGGCCTGGCGGGAGCACTACAAATGGCCGGCGGCACGCACTCCTGGCCTGGGGGATGCCGGCCCTATCACGGCCACTGATAGACACCGCGATTAAGCGCGTCCCGGATGGCCGAGATCAGCTTGTTGCCTCTCAGGGTCGCGCCGGTAAAGGCGTCGATGTCGTCCACCACCTCCTCCGGCGCATAGAGATCGAATAGGGCCGACAGCGGCCGGCCTTCGAGGTAATCGATAGCCTGACGGTGCTGGCGCATCACGGCATGAAGTTCCTCGTGCTCCTCAAGCGCCAGATAATCCACTCCCTGGTAGCTCAGGTACCGGAACCGGACGTTGTGGAAATGATGGTCCCGCAGATCGAACTGGATATTGACCTGCATCGCGCCCCGGTCCGAAAACACGCCTCGATAGCGCCCGTCCAGGTACGTCCCGGGCGACAGGCCGAGCAGCACCCGGCCCGGCGGATGGGTGGCGGGTTCCCGCGTGGGCGCTGAAGCCTCGGGCCGTGCCTGGGGTGCCGGTGCATCGGCCAGTTGCCCGACCCGGTACTGTTCCAGCATGGCCGCAGCCCTGGGGCTGTGCGGACGCCCGGACGTCTTGTTGTACCAGCCTTCCGTGGCATCACGGCCGCACCACTCCAGCATCACGTCCTCGGAGGTGGGGTGACGCGGAATATAGTCCGTCACGTCGTACACCTGGCCGTCGATGGCCTTCCAGCAGCTCTCGGCACTGTCGTGGGCCGCAAGCTCCTGTTCTGTAAACAGGCGCTGATCGTCGTCGGTCTCGCGGGTCTCCGCGACCAGCGCGCTGACGGCCCAAAGGGTGATGATCACGGCGCAGAAGGCCACGAACGCGGTGTAGGCAATCTTGTTCACGGTCATAGGAAATCAAACGCCTCCGTATGAATGCGGCCCCTGGGTACACCGGCGCGGCTTAGAAGCCCCATCAGGTGATGCACCATGCCGGGCGGCCCGCAGATGTAGATCTCCCGTTCCTCCAGGTCCGGGCAATGCGAGCGGATGAACGCTTCGTCCACGGGGCCGCGATCCTGGAAATAATGGATCTGTGCATCGAAATGCGGGTGCCCCTGCGCGATCTCCCGAAGCTCGTCCATGTAATAGGCGCGGTCCGGTCGATTGGCCAGGTAGATCAGGGTGACCTCCGGCCCGGCCCCGGGCTCCCGCTGGAGGGCCCGGGCGCCGGACACGAAGGGCGTAATGCCGATGCCGCCACCGAACCAGAGTTGCCGGCGTTGCGGCTCGCATCGCTCGAAGAACTGCCCGTAGGGGCCCTCGATCTGCACGGCGGTTCCCGGTGTCACCGTCTGCAATGCCCGGCTGGCGTCGCCCAGGGCCTTGATGCCCACCCGGACAACGTCCTCGCCTGGCGCCGAAGAGATGGTGTAGGGGTGCTCTTCCCCCCGGCCGGCTTCCAGGCCCGGGTCGTGGGGGGTGAGGTACATGAACTGTCCCGCGGCATGCGACATGGCCCGGCCCCTCGGGGCGAGGGTGATCTCCACCACGTTGGACGCAAGGGCGGTCACGGCATCGACGGTATAATCATGGCGCCCCAGCCGGGGCGACAGCACCTTGCGCCAGAGCACTGCGCCGACCGCCAGGGCCGCGAGCCCCCACCAGAGCAGCGCATGCTCCACGAGCATGACCGCGTGCGCGAACGCCAGCAGGAACGCGGGCACCGACAACAGGTGGAGGCGCTTCCAGCGCTGGTAATGCGGCCTGCCGAAAAACTGAAAGGTGGGCGCGAGAAAGATCAGCATCAGCGCCAATGCGCCCCAACCGATCCATACCGCCCCGTGTTCAAGGGGCGGAAAGATCACCCGGACGGCCGCTGCCGGAGAAATGGGCAGCGCCCCGAAGGCCAGCCACACCACGTGCAGCATGATCAGGATGAAGGCCGTGAAACCCAGTATCCGGTGCAGGGTCCAGATGCGCGGCAAACCGCCGAACCAGCGATCCAGGCCCGGCAGGCGCACACTCAGCATTGCACCGACCAGCAGCGCGCTCAGACCCAGCACCCCGGCCAAGTGACCGAGCGCCGAGAGCACCTCCGCCGCGCCGGCGCCCGGCGGCGGCCACCAACGCGGCCACGCCACCAGCACCGGCAGCAGCAGCAACACCACGACAATCCAGTCACCCGCTCTGATGCGTCTGAACATGGGATCCGTTTATTCCAGGAAGTCCACCTCGGCACAGTCTAGGTAACCGCCGATCAATGTACACGCTCGCGTTAGTGCACCGTGTCTTCCGAGGCAAGGCGTAGCCCCACGGCCGGTAGTCGTGCTACCGGCCGTGGGCTAAGCAGGATCCTGAAGCCTCCGCTATGACGCCGGTCAGCACCCGCCATTGCGGGTCTTTCCAGTCACTCCCACTCGATGGTGGCGGGGGGCTTGCCGGAGATGTCGTAGGTGACGCGGGAGATGCCGGGGATCTCGTTGATGATCCGCCGCGAGACGTGGTCGAGGAAGTCGTACGGCAGGTGGGCCCAGCGGGCGGTCATGAAGTCGATGGTCTCCACCGCGCGCAGGGCCACCACGTAGTCGTAGCGCCGGCCGTCGCCCATCACCCCCACCGACTTCACCGGCAGGAAGACCGCGAACGCCTGCGAGGTCTTGTCATAGAGATCGGCCTTGCGCAGCTCCTCGATGAAGATCGCGTCGGCGCGACGCAGCAGGTCGGCGTATTCCTTCTTCACCTCGCCGAGGATGCGCACGCCCAGGCCCGGCCCGGGGAACGGATGGCGATAGACCATCTCGGTGGGCAGGCCCAGCTCGACACCGATCTTGCGCACCTCGTCCTTGAACAGCTCGCGCAGCGGCTCGACCAGCCCCAGCTTCATGTTCTCCGGCAGGCCGCCCACGTTGTGGTGCGACTTGATCACGTGGGCCTTGCCGGTCTTGGAGTCGGCCGACTCGATCACGTCCGGGTAAATCGTGCCCTGGGCCAGCCACTGCACGTTGTCGAGCTTTGCAGCCTGTTCGTCGAACACGTCGATGAACAACCCGCCGATGATCTTGCGCTTGGCCTCCGGGTCCTGGATGCCCGCCAGGGCGCTCATGAAGCGCTCCTCGGCATCCACACGGATCACCTGCACACCCATGTGGCGAGCGAAGGTCGCCATGACCTGGTCACCCTCGCCCTCGCGCAGCAGCCCGGTATCCACGAACACGCAGGTCAGCTGGTCGCCGATCGCCTTGTGCAGCAGCGCGCCCACCACCGAGGAGTCCACCCCGCCGGACAGGCCCAGTACCACGTGATCGTCGCCGACCTGCTCGCGCACCCGCGCGGCCATGTCGTCGATGATGTTGTCGGCCGTCCACAACGCCGCGCAGCCGCAGATATCGTGCAGGAAGCGCTCGATGATGCGCTGGCCCTGGGTGGTGTGGGTCACCTCGGGGTGGAACTGCACGCCGTAGAAGCCGCGATCCGGATCGGCCATGCCGGCGATCGGTGCGGAATCGGTGGAGGCCATCAAGCGGAAGCCCTGCGGCAGCTCGGTCACGTGGTCGCCGTGCGACATCCAGACGTCCAGCAGGCCATAGCCCTCCGGCGTAGTGTGATCCTCGATGTCGCGCAGCAGCGGCGTATGGCCACGGGCGCGCACCTGGGCATAGCCAAACTCGCGACGCTCCGACGGCTCGACCCGACCACCCAACTGCGCGGCCATGGTCTGCATGCCGTAGCAGATGCCCAGTACCGGAACCCCCAGCTCGAACACCGCGTCCTCGGCGCGCGGGGGCTGGTCGACATTCACCGACTCGGGGCCGCCGGAGAGGATGATCGCAGTGGGATTGAACGCACGGATGTCGGCCGCCGGCATGTCCCAGGCATGCACCTCGGAGTAGACCCTGGCCTCGCGCACGCGGCGGGCGATCAGCTGGGTGTACTGGGAACCGAAGTCCAGCACCAGAATGCGGTGGGCGTGAAGATCCTGGGTCATGAGGTCATCCGGTATCCCGGCCTGCGGGCCGGGAGTATGTCAGGTAGGGATACCCGGCCATCGTGGCCGGGTCAGTCCATGCGGTAGTTCGGGGCTTCCTTGGTGATCGCCACGTCGTGCACATGGCTCTCGCGCATGCCGGCGGCGGTCACGCGGACGAAATGCGGCTTGGTCCGCATCTCTTCGATGTTGTGTGCGCCGACATAGCCCATGGACGAGCGCAGCCCGCCCATCAGCTGGTAGATGATGGCGACGATCGAGCCCTTGTACGGCACCCGGCCCTCGATCCCCTCGGGCACGAACTTGTCGGCCGAGCTGTTCGGATCCTGGAAGTAGCGATCCGAGGAGCCCTGCTGCATCGCGCCCAAAGAGCCCATACCGCGATAGATCTTGTAGGAACGACCCTGGTACAACTCGACCTCGCCCGGGGCCTCTTCGGTCCCGGCGAACATCGAGCCCAGCATCACGCAATCGGCGCCCGCGGCGATCGCCTTGGCCAGGTCCCCGGAAAAGCGCACGCCCCCGTCGGCGATCATCGGCACACCCGTGCCCTTCAGCGCCTCGGACACATCGGAGATCGCCGTGATCTGCGGCACGCCCACGCCGGCCACGATGCGGGTGGTGCAGATCGAGCCCGGCCCGATTCCGACCTTCACGCCGTCGGCCCCGGCCGCGACCAGCGCCTTGGCCGCATCGGCGGTGGCGATGTTGCCACCGATCACCTGCACGTCCGGGTAGTGCTTCTTGACCCAGGCGACGCGATCCAGCACGCCCTGGGAATGCCCGTGCGCGGTATCCACCACCAGCACGTCCACCCCGGCCTCGACCAGCGCGGCCACGCGCTCATCGGTGCCCTCACCCACACCCACCGCGGCACCCACGCGCAGACGGCCCCGCTCGTCCTTGGAGGCATGCGGGTGCTCGGTGGACTTCTGGATGTCCTTGACCGTGATCATCCCGCGCAGCTGGAAGTCGTCGTTGACGACCAGCACCTTTTCGATCCGGTGCTTGTGCAGCAGCTCCAGCACCAGCTCGCGGTCGGCCCCCTCGGGCACGGTAACCAGGCGCTCGCGCGGGGTCATGATCTCCGAGACCGGGGCGTTCATGCGGGTCTCGAAGCGCAGATCGCGGGAGGTCACGATGCCCATCAGGTCGTTGCCGGAAACGATCGGCACGCCGGAGATGTGATTGGCGTCGGTCAGCGCGACCACGTCGCCGATGCTCGCATCCGGGCCGATGGTGATCGGCTCGCTGATCACACCGCTTTCGTATTTCTTGACCTGCCGGACCTCGGCGGCCTGGGCCTCCGCCGACATGTTCTTGTGCACGATCCCGAGCCCGCCCTCCTGGGCCATCGCGATCGCCAGATTGGCCTCGGTGACCGTGTCCATCGCGGCCGACACCAACGGGGCGGACAGCGTGATCTCGCGGGTAATCCGGGTACTCAGGTCGACATCACGCGGAACGACATTCGAATGCCCCGGGATCAGCAGTACATCATCAAAGGTAAGGGCTTCACCGAGTATCCGCATGCACCACTCCAGGCCAGGCCCGCCGGGACGCAAGGGAGAAAACCCCGGGGGCGGATAAATAGCCGTTCAGTATAGAATTCGGGCCCTTCCGGGACAAGCACAGACACACATGCAAGGGCCGTGCGCAGACGCCCGGACAGCACCCTGATAGGATGCGAATCCATCCCGAGCCCCCTGCCAGGCGAGACCCATGCCCGAGCGCGCGCCTACGGCCCGCATCACCCGACGCACCGCGCTGGCCCTGTTGCTGGCCCCCGGCCTCGGCCTGGCCACTGCGTCCAGCGCTCGCGCCGACTGGTGGCGCTTCGGTCAGGACATGTTCCGCTCGCTGATCACCCGGCCACCGGAATTCGCCGGGTTGTCGACCGCCGAGCTGATCGAGGCGGTGCACGAGGCCCTGGTCATCGCGACCCACGCCGCCTCCGAGACCCTCAGCCGGCGCAACGGCTTCTACGGCAACCCGGACGTGCGCATCCCCCTGCCCGAGGTGCTCGCCACCACACGGCGATCGCTGGGCCGGCTCGGCATGGCCGCGCCGCTGGACACCCTGGAGGAGCGCATGAACCGCGCGGCCGAGGATGCGGTATGGCAGGCCCGGGAACCCTTCATCCGGGCGATCTTCGCGCTCGATCTCGACGATGCCCGCGGCATCCTGCTGGGGCCCGAGGACGCCGCCACCCGTCATCTGGAAACACAGATGCGACCGCGCCTGACTGAGGCCATGCGTCCCGCGATCGAGCACAGCCTGGACGCCGTGGAGGCCATGACGACCCACCGCGAGCTGGAGTCGCGGATGCGCGACATCCCGTTTCTGGCAAACGTCCGCCTGGACCTGGCCGAGCATGTGCTGGACCACACCATGGACGGCCTGTTCCACGCCCTCGCGGAAGAAGAGGCCCGCCTGCGGGTCGACCCCGTCGGGCGCGGCACCGATGTCTTCCAGCGCGTCTTCACCCGTCTGTAACCATCGAGCCCCTCATGAGCGACGCCCCCGTCTTTTCCGTAACCGAGCTCAACCAGTGTGCCGACGGCCTGCTGCGTGACGGGCTTGGCCTCGTGCGCGTGGAGGGCGAGGTATCGAACCTGCGTCAATACGCATCCGGGCACCAGTACTTTTCGCTGAAGGACGAGAACGCCTCGGTGAGCTGCGTGCTGTTCCGCGGGCGCTCCCGCCAGGCCGCCCGCTTTGCCGACGGCGACGCCGTACAGATCCAGGGGCGTGCCGGGATCTACGGCGCCCGCGGGCAGTTCCAGCTGATCGTCGAGGCCCTGCAACCGGCCGGCGAGGGCCGCCTGCTGGCCGCCTTCCAGCGCCTGAAGGAAAAGCTCGCCGCCGAGGGGCTGTTCGACGCCGAGCGCAAGCAGCCACTGCCCGCCTGGACCCACCGCCTGGGCGTGATCACCTCCACCCAGGGCGATGTGCGCCACGACATCGAGCGCACCCTGGCGCGGCGCTTCCCGCTGTTGCTACCGGTCACGCTTTACCCCACCGCGGTGCAGGGTGCCCAGGCCGCCGGCCAGATTGTCGCGGCCCTGGAACAGGCTGCGGCCGAGGGCCGGGTCGACGTACTCATCCTCGCCCGCGGCGGCGGCTCCCTGGAAGATCTACAGGCCTTTAACGAGGAGAGCGTCGCGCGCGCCATCGCCGCCTGCCCGATCCCGGTGGTCAGCGGCGTGGGGCACGAGACCGACACCACCATCGCCGATTTCGTCGCCGACCTGCGCGCCTCCACGCCCACCGCCGCGGCGGAGGCTGTCAGCCCGGATGCCGCGACCCTGCGCCACCAGCTAGCGCGGGCCCGCGAACGCCTGAGCGGGCTACTAGGCCAGCGCGTGGCGCGCCACCAGCAGACCCTGACCGCCCTGCATACGCGCCTGGAACGCCGCCACCCGCGGCAAATGCTGGAACGCGATGCCCAACGCCTGGACGACCAGCGCGAACGCCTGCAGCGCGCCTGGTCGCGCCTCGAGGAACGCGCCCGGGTGCGGTTGCAACACGCCCGGTTGCGTCTGGCCGGCGCCTCGCCCGGCACCCGCCTGGCATCCGCCCGCATGCGCCTGGATCACCTGCGCCAGCGCCTGGTACGGGTACGCCCGGACCACGACATCCTGCAGCGGCGCGAGGCCCTCGCCCGCCTGCAACGCCAACTGCAAACGGCCACCCACCAGGCCCTCGTCGCCCGCCAGCGGCAGCTGGACGCCACTGCGCGCCAGCTGCGTTCACTGGGCCCGGAGGCGGTGCTGGAACGCGGCTACGCGATCCTGCAGACCACAGAGGGCGAAGTCCTGCGCGCCGCGGATCAGACCGCCAGCGGCGAACGCGTGCATGCACGTCTGGCGCGCGGGCGCCTGGACCTGGAAGTCACCGCCACACACGGCGACAACTGAGCCGCGGTCTCCCGGCCTTTAACCACCGACGGCACACAGACAATCGCGTGTAACAGGAAGACGGGAAGCGCGCGAAGGGGTAAGAAGGAAGTGGGTAGCCTGGGGTCAGCACCTGCAAGGCCATCCCGGCCGCAACGCGGCGGAGAGCCGGGATGGCCTCCGTCACGCACACCCCCACCAACGTGCCCGCCCCCACCGCCGGGAACCCGGATACCTGGTCAGCACACCCCAAATCCCGTAGGAGCGTGCTTGCACGCGAAGCCCCTGCCAGAGTCTGACGCGGGCAGGGGCTTCGCGTGCAAGCACGCTCCCACAGCTGTGGTTCCACAGACCCACGCAGGACAGCAGCATCCGGTGGCGGTCAGGAAAGCAGGACGAGATTGTCCCGATGGATCAGCTCCGGCTCGAGCAGGTAGCCGAGCTCGGCCTCGATGCGATCGGCACGCTGGCCGCGGATACGCTGAATCTCGCTGGCCGCGTAGTTCGTAAGCCCCCGTGCCACGGCGGTCCCGTCCGGATCCACGCAGGTCACGACCTCGCCGCGGCGAAAATCCCCCTCGACGCTGACCACACCTACCGGTAGCAGGCTGCTCCCCGATTCGCGCAGCACGCGTGCGGCCCCGGCGTCCAGCTGCAGCTGACCGCGCGAGTGCAGCTGGTCCGCCAGCCAGCGCTTGCGCGCCGCCAGCGGTTCGCGGTCCGGCTTTAGCCAGGTGCCCAGTGCTTCGCCCTTCAGCACCCGCCCCATCACCTGCGCCTCGCGTCCGGAGGCAATCACGGTATGCGTGCCGGAACGGGCCGCGCGTTCGGCAGCCAGCAGCTTGGTTGCCATGCCACCCCGGCCCAGGCGACCGAAATCGGCTGCCACATAGCGGTGAAGCTCGGCATCCGAGGCCCGGCCCTCCTGGATCAAGCGGGCATCCGCATGCTTGCGCGGATCGCGGTCGAACAGGCCATCCTGGTCGGTCAGGATCAGCAGCAGGTCGGCCACCACCAGGTTAGCCACCAGCGCGGCCAGGGTGTCGTTGTCGCCGAGCCGGATCTCCTCGTAGGCCACGGTGTCGTTCTCGTTGACCACCGGGATCGTCCCCATCTCGAGCAGGGCCAGCATGGTGCTGCGGGCATTCAGGTAGCGCGAGCGGTCGGCGAGGTCGTCGTGGGTCAGCAGGACCTGCGCCGCATGCAGATCGTGGCTGGCGAATTCGCGCTCGTAGGCCTGAACCAGGCCCATCTGTCCGACCGCGGCGGCGGCCTGCACGTGGTGCAACTGGTGCGGGCGCTCGGTCATGCCCAGCCGACGCATGCCCTCGGCCACCGCCCCGCTGGAGACCAGGATCACCTCCAGCCCGCGCCGGCGCAGCGCCGCGATCTGGTGCGCCCAGGACTCCAGCGCCGGGCGGTCGAGCCCGGCACCATCGGCGGTGATCAGCGCGCTGCCAATCTTGACGACGACCCGGCGAATGGCGGGGAGCGCCCGTGTGGCAGACGCTGTCACGCGGGGTCCTCCGGCTTGTCCTCCGGCGTCCCCATCGCACCCCGCCGATCGGCCTCGGCCGCCGCCTGCGCGGCCTCCTCGACATGGCGCATCACCGCCTGCAGCAGGGCGTCCACGCCCTCGCCGGTCACCGCGGAGATGGTAAACACCGGATGCGCCTCGCCCTGGTCCGCACGCACGCGCTCGACCAGGGCCGCGAGTTCGTCGGCATCCAGCAGTTCCTTCTTGTTCAGCACAATCCAGCGCGGGAGGGCCGCCAGCTTGTCGCTGTGGTGCTCCAGTTCGGTGATCGCGGTGCGCAGGTCCACCAGCGGATCGGCCTCCGGGTCCGGCGGGGACACGTCCACCACGTGCAGCAGCAAGCGGGTGCGGGCCAGATGCTTGAGGAAACGCGTACCCAGACCCGCGCCCTCGGCCGCGCCCTCGATCAGCCCGGGGATGTCGGCGATCACGAAGCTCTGGTTGACCCCGATGCGCACCACGCCCAGTTGCGGGATCAGGGTGGTGAACGGGTAGTCGGCGATCTTCGGGCGCGCGGCCGAGGCCCGCGCCAGCAGCGTGGACTTGCCGGCATTCGGCAGGCCCAGCAAACCGACGTCGGCCAGCACCATCAGCTCCAGCGACAGCTTGCGCAGGTCGCCCGGGGTGCCCGGCTTGCTCTGACGGGGCGCCTGGTTGGTGGAGGACTTGTACCGGGTATTGCCGAGGCCGTGGAAGCCACCCTGAGCGACCAGCAGACGCTGCCCCTCGTGGGTCACATCACCCAGGATCTCGTCGGTCTCGGCATCGCGCACCTGAGTGCCGATCGGCACTGCGATCTCCAGATCCTCGCCGGAAGACCCCGTACGATTGCGCCCCTTGCCGTTCTCGCCACGCTCGGCATCAAACCGGCGCTGGTAGCGAAAATCGGCCAGGGTGTTAAGGCCTTCGTCGCCCACCAGCCATACGGAGCCGCCATCTCCGCCGTCACCCCCGTCGGGCCCGCCAAAGGGGATGTATTTCTCGCGGCGGAAGCTGACACAGCCATTCCCGCCGTCGCCGGCCTTTACGGTAATGGTGGCCTCGTCGATGAACTTCATTGCTTGCTTCCCGAAGTACAGAACAAAAAAAGCCCCGTCGAACGGGGCTTTTCGCGAACGCTTCGCTGTCCGGCCGGCTTACTGCTGCGGCTGGATGCTCACGAAACGACGGTTGTGCGGGCCACCCACCTTGAAGACGACCTGGCCGTCAACCTTGGCGAACAGCGTATGGTCCTTGCCACAACCCACGCCCTCGCCGGGATGATACTGCGTCCCGCGCTGACGAACGAGGATGTTGCCGGCGCGCACGACCTGACCGCCAAAGCGCTTCACGCCCAGGCGTTTGCTCTCGGAATCGCGCCCGTTGCGGGTACTGCCGCCTGCCTTTTTATGTGCCATGGTTCAGCTCTCCTGAATGCCTGCGGCGATCAACCGGCGATGCCGGTGATGCGCACGGTGGTGTAATGCTGGCGGTGTCCCATCTGCTTCTGGGAGTGCTTGCGCCGCCGGAATTTCATGATGTGGATCTTCTTGGCGCGGCCATGGTCTTCGACCTTGGCGGTGACCTTGCCACCGTCCACCAGCGGGGCCCCGACGCGGACATCGTCACCCGCACCGACCATCAGCACCTGGTCGAACTCGACCTCGGAACCGGCCTCGGCCTCGAGCTTCTCGATGCGAATCACGTCGCCTTCGGCGACGCGGTACTGTTTACCACCTGTTGCGATGATCGCGTACATTTCCCTGGGACTCCGTTGCGATACCTTGTGTGGACCAGCTGACTGGGAGCTGGTCTCGCGAAAGGGCGGAAATGCTAGCAGCGCTTCTCGCTCGGGTCAATGCCGGGAAGCGGCCAGGCCGCGGGAACGCTCATGGACGGGTACACGCTGGACACCCCGTTTTTTCGATCCCGGGCGCGCGGCAACGGCCCTTGGCCCATCCGGCCCGCAAACCGCTCCGGCGCGCGCCCGAACTTGTACATTAGGCAGCGTTTCCCTAGCATGCCTTCGCCCCTCACGACCACCTCACATGAGCCTGCTTGCCTACCCCCATGCCCATTGAAGCAATCCGAGAACTGGCGGCCGACGACATGCAGGCCGTCGACCAGTGCATCCGTGAGCGCCTCAGCTCGCCGGTGGTGCTGATCAACCAACTCGGACACTACATCATCCATTCGGGCGGCAAGCGCCTGCGGCCGCTGCTGGCCACCCTGTCAGCGCGGGCCTGCCATGTGCAGGGCCAGGACCCGGTGACACTGGCGGCGGTGGTGGAGTTCATCCATACCGCGACCCTGCTGCACGACGACGTCGTGGATGCCTCGGAGCTGCGCCGCGGCAACGAGACCGCCAACCACATCTTCGGCAACGAGGCCGCCGTCCTGGTCGGTGACTTCCTCTACTCGCGCGCGTTCGAGATGATGGTCGAGGTCGGCTCCATGCGGGTCATGGAGATCCTCTCCCACGCGACCAACGTGATCGCCGAGGGCGAGGTGATGCAGCTGATGAACTGCCACGACGCCGACGTTGACGAACAGCGCTACATGCACGTGATCCAGTCGAAGACCGCCAAGCTGTTCGAGGCCGCCTGCCAGCTGGGCGCCATTCTGGGCGAACGCCCGGAACACGACGAGCAGGCGCTGGCCCGCTACGGCATGCACCTGGGCACCGCCTTCCAGCTGATCGACGACGTCCTGGACTACTCCTCCGATGACGAGGTGACCGGCAAGCGCATGGGCGACGACCTCGCCGAGGGCAAGCCCACGCTGCCGCTGATCCATGCGCTGCGCGTGGGCTCCCCCGAGCAGCAGGCCGTCGTGCGCCGGGCGATCGAAGAAGGCGGCCGCGATCAGGTCGACGCCGTGCTGCAGGCCGTACACGGAACCGACGGCCTGGCCTACACCCGCTCTCGCGCCGAGGCCGAAACCGACGCCGCCATCGAGGCAATCTCCACGTTGCCCGATTCGCCCCAGCGTCAGGCCCTGATCGATCTCGCCCGTTTCGCCGTCGGGCGCAACCACTGACGCGGCGCGACCCACGCCGCATGGCGGGTCGACCGTTACCGATAGGATTTTCAGCGCCTGGGGCATGGACACGCCCCGGGAGGCTCGGCATAATAGCGGGCTCGGTTCGGAGTGTAGCTCAGCTTGGTAGAGCACTGCCTTCGGGAGGCAGGGGTCGAAGGTTCGAATCCTTTCACTCCGACCAACCTTCTTCTTGACCCTGGTCTTCCGGCCTGTGGCCCGATTCAAGCGGCCCATCCGGAAGCGGCCAGATCCCGATCACGTTCAGGCCCTGCGGACACGTCCATGACCGCCAATACCCCGGCCGTTCGCGGCACCCTCTATATCGTTTCCGCGCCCTCGGGTGCCGGCAAGACCAGCCTGGTCGCCGCCCTGCTTGAATCGGTGACGGCGGTGGAGGTCTCGGTTTCGCATACCACACGGACGCCGCGCGCCAGCGAGGTCGACGGACAGCACTACCACTTCGTCAGCGCCGAGACCTTCCTCGGGATGATCGAGGACGGCCAGCTGCTGGAACACGCCAAGGTGTTCGACAACTTCTACGGCACCGCGCTCGCCAGTGTCGACGAACGCCTGGACGCCGGGGTGGACGTGATCCTGGAGATCGACTGGCAGGGTGCGCGCCAGGTGCGCGCCGCCGTGCCGGATGCGCATTCCATCTTCATCCTGCCGCCCTCGCGCGACGAGCTGGAACGCCGCCTGCGCGGCCGCGGGCAGGACGAGGAAGACGTGATCCAGCGCCGTCTGCGGGATGCCGAATCCGACTGCACGCATTTCCGCGAGTACGACTACACCGTGGTCAATGCCGACTTCGACCAGGCCGTGCGCGATCTGGCCTGTATCTTCCGCGCCAACCGCCTGCGCACCGTGGAACAGGAGATCCGATCCGCATCCACGATCGGGAATCTGTTGGCGGGCGCGCATGGGTCGGCGTAACATGCAAGTTTCAAGAATTTACTGACCGGAGTATCCGATGGCACGCGTCACCGTCGAGGACTGCCTCGAAAATGTCGAAAACCGTTTCCAGCTGGTGCTGATGGCTGCCCGCCGGGCCCGCCACATTGCCCACGGGAAGGAAGCCCGCGTACCCGAGGACAACGACAAGCCCACGGTAATCGCCCTGCGCGAAATCGCCGCCGGCGTGGTCGGTATCGAGGTGTTCGACGAACACGACGAACGGCCCCAGAACCAGATGCTGGACTTCAGCACCATCCGTCATCTGGAACAGCTGGAAGCCGACGAGCGCTAGGAGATTTTCTGAATGGCCGCTGGGCAGCCAGCTTCGCCCGGGGCCCCCTCCTCGGTACCAGGCGACTCGACCCGATTCCTGATCAGCGATTTATGTTCCGAACTCGAGGCCTACCTCGAGCCGGAAGAGGTCGAGGAGGTCTATCGCGCCTATCTCCTGGGCGCGGAGTCGCACGAGGGCCAGACCCGCAAGACCGGGGAGCCCTACATCTATCACCCGCTCGCCGTGGCTCGCACCATGGCCGAAATGCGGATGGACCACCAGGCGATCAGCGCCGCCATCCTGCATGACGTGATGGAGGACACCGCCACCAGCAAGGACCGTATCCGCGCCGAGTTCGGCGAGGAGGTCGCAGAGCTGGTGGACGGCGTGTCCAAGCTGACCCACCTGCAGTTCCAGTCGAAGGCCGAGGCGCAGGCGGAAAACTTCCGCAAGATGATGCTGGCGATCACCCGCGACATCCGGGTGATTCTGATCAAGCTGGCCGACCGCCTGCACAACATGCGCACCCTCGGTGTGATGCGCCCGGACAAGCGCCGCCGCATCGCCAAGGAAACCCTCGAGATCTATGCCCCGATCGCGCAGCGCCTGGGCATGAATGCCATGCGCCGCGAGCTGGAGGAACTCGGTTTCTCGGCCAAGCACCCCTGGCGCGCCGCGGTACTGGAACGCGCAGTACACCGGGCCGGCGGCAACCGCCGCGAGCCAATGAAGAACATCGAACAGGCGATCTGCTCGCGCATGGAGGCTTCCGGGATCATCGGGCGCATCTCCGGGCGCGAGAAGAGCCTGTACAGCATCTACCGCAAGATGCGCGACAAGCACCACTCGTTCGAAGACGTGTTCGATGTCTTCGCCATCCGCATCATCGTCGACGACGTGGACACCTGCTACCGCTCGCTGGGCGTGGTGCACAACCTCTACAAGCCGGTTCCGGGACGCTTCAAGGACTACATCGCGATCCCCAAGTCCAACGGCTACCAGTCGCTGCACACCATCCTGTTCGGTCCGCAGGGCGCCCCGATCGAGGTGCAAGTCCGCTCCACCGAGATGGATCGCGTGGCCGAGAGCGGGATCGCCGCACACTGGCAGTACAAGGCCGGCAGCGAATCCAGCCGCACGGCCCAGAGCCGGGCACGCGAATGGCTGAAGGATGTCCTCGAGATCCAGAACAGCGTCGGCAACTCCATCGAGTTCCTGGAGAACGTCAAGGTCGACCTGTTCCCCGACGAGGTCTACACCTTCACCCCCGAGGGCGACATCCTCGTGCTCCCGCGCGACGCCACCCCGATCGACTTCGCCTACGCCGTGCACTCGGACGTCGGCAACCGCTGCGTGGCCGCCAAGATCGATCGCCAGCTCGCCCCGCTGTCGGTACGCCTGCAAAGCGGCCAGACGGTGGAGATCGTCACCTCGCCCGGCGCCCGCCCCAACCCGGCCTGGCTGTCCTTCGTGGTCACCGGCAAGGCGCGCACCGGCATCCGCCACTGCCTCAAGTCCATGCAGTCCGAGGAGGCCCGCACCCTCGGCGAGCGCATGCTGGAAAAGGCGCTGGAATCCATGGATACCAGCCTGCCCCGCATCTCGCCGGCCCGCCTGGACCAGATGCTGGACGCGATGCAGCTGGAAGACCTGGACGCGCTGCTGATCGATATCGGCCTGGGTAATCGCATGGCCTCGCTGGTGGCCCGCCAGATGGTCGGCAAGGAAAGCCCCGACCCGACCGCCACAGAGCCCGCCACTACGACCACGCTCGCGGTCAACGGCACCGAAGGGCTGGTGCTGAATTACGCCCGTTGCTGCCACCCGATCCCGGGCGACCCGATCATTGGCCAGTTGAGCGCCGGGCGCGGCCTGGTGGTCCACCGCGAGAACTGCCGCAACGTCCTGCACGAGAGCCGCGACCGGTCCGACCGCACCATCGCGCTGGAGTGGTCGCATGAGCCCCAGCTGCAATTCACCGCCGCCGTACGCACCCGCACCGCCAACCGCCGCGGGGCGCTGGCCGACATGGCCGCGGTCATCGCGGATCACGGCTCCAACATCGAGCACATCTCGTTCAACGAGCAGGACGGCCACTCCACCGCGATGACCTTCCTGCTGACCGTACGTGACCGCCAGCACCTGGCCCAGATCATGCGCGGCCTGCGGCGGCTGTCCGATGTCCTGCGCATCTCGCGCCAGCGCGGCTGACACGCAACGTCCCCGCTGATCCGCCACCCGGCGGGCGGGCTTCTTGCAGGCGCCCCGTGCGCAACGGAAGATCGAGGCATGATCGCCGACATCCTCAACGAAACACTGGGCGTCGCGCTCACCGCGGCGCCCTGGCTGCTGCTGGGCCTGCTGGCCGCCGGCGCGGTCAAGGCCCTGATCCCGGAGGCCGCCCTGCAGCGCTGGCTCGGCGGCGCCGGCCTGGCGGCCACGGCGCGTGCCGCCGTCGTCGGTGCACCGTTGCCGCTTTGTTCCTGCGGGGCCATCCCCACCGCCCTGTCCCTGCATCGCGGCGGCGCCGGTCGCGGGCCCACCACCGCCTTCCTGATCGGAACGCCGGGTGTCGGCGTGGACTCGCTTGCCATCAGCTACGCCCTGCTGGGCCCGGTAATGGCCGTGGCCCGCGCCCTTGGCGCCATCGTCACGGCCATCACCACGGGGTTACTGGTGGGGCGCACGCGCGCCGCGACGGCCCCCCCGGAGGCAACCAGGGCCGAACCCGACACCTGCGGCGGATGTTGCGGGACCGACACGGGCTGCGCCACGCCCGAAGCCCCGGAACGCCTCTCCGCACGGCTCCGCAGCGGACTGCACTACGCCTTCCACGACGTCCTCGACGATATCCGCCTGTGGCTGGTGATCGGCCTGCTGGTCGCCGGCACCCTGCTCGCCCTGGTCCCGCCGGCCACCCTGGCCGCCTGGGGCTCGGGCCTGGCGGCGATGCTGGTGATGGCCGTCATCGGCATCCCGATGTACCTGTGCGCGACCGCCGCCACGCCCATCGCCGTGGGCCTGATCGCGGCCGGGGTCTCGCCCGGCACGGTGCTGGTGTTCCTGCTGGCCGCGCCGATCACCAGCCTGGCGACGCTGGGCGTATTCCGCCGCGAACTCGGCACCCCGGCGCTAGTGCTCTACCTGGCCGGAATCGCGGCCACCACCATCGCGCTGGGGCTCGCCCTGGACGCCGGACTGGCCCGTACCGGGGTCGACATCACAACCCAGATGGGCGCCGCCGGCGAGTTGCTGCCCGCCTGGCTCGAGTGGAGCGCCCTGGCCATCCTGATCGTCCTGGCCACACCGGTCCTGCGCCGGTGGCTGGACCGCCTGATCCCTCACCCACACCCGCGGAGCGCGTGAATGTCCAATCGTTCCATCGGACTCGATGAACCGCTGTACCACTACCTCCTGGAGCACTCGCTGCGCGAGCCCGACGTGCTGGCGCAGCTGCGCGCCGAAACGGCCAGCCTGCCCGAGGCGAACATGCAGATCGCCCCGGAGCAGGGACAGTTCATGGCGCTGCTGGCGAAGCTCATGGGCGCACAGCGCTATCTGGAGATCGGCACCTTCACCGGCTACAGCGCGCTGGCCATCGCCCTCGTCCTGCCGGAGGACGGCGAGGTCGTCACCCTGGACAACAGCGCGGACTGGACCGCCACGGCCCGGCGCTACTGGGAGCGCGCCGGGGTCGCCGGACGCATCCGGCTCGAGCTGGGCGAGGCGCGCAACACGCTGCAGGCGCTGGAGGCCGCCGGCGAGACCGGTCGCTTCGATCTGGCCTTCATCGATGCCGACAAGACCGGCTATCCCGACTATTTCGAACACTGCCTGCGCCTGGTACGCCCCGGCGGCCTCATCCTGACCGACAACACCCTGTGGCACGGAACCGTCGCCGACCCGGACGACCAGCGCGACGACACCCGCGCGATCCGCGCCTTCAATGACGCCCTGCATCACGACGAACGCATCGACCTCTCGCTGGTCCCCATCGGCGACGGCCTGACCCTGGCCCGCCGCCGCTGAAGCAGAGGCTGCCCTGGATTCACCACAAAGCCTCCGGAGCGCATGGAGAAGGGCCAGGTCAAGGGCGAATCCTCCACGAAGCCTTACCGGCAAAGGCCGCTGTCGCCTAGGCCACGGCGGCAGATGGCACGGCGCTCCACTGACTGCACCACCCAGCCCGCCTCGACCTCGTCCAGCTCCAGGCGGAATTCGTAGGCACTGACGGCATCGTCGCGTAACCCGGTCAGGCGGACCTCGGCGCGCTCCGGACGCGGCTGGTCGATCTCCAGCCCGGCGTAGTCAACCGCCAGTCCAGAATGCCAGGGGCTGACCGCCAGCCACGCCATCACCGCGGCACCGGGCATCACCGTGGGCGCCTGCGAAGGCACCACCTGCGCCTCGAAGGCGGTAGGCGCCGGCTCCCAGCCGTCCGGCGCAGTGCCCGCTTTCGGGGCCGAAGCGGACGTGGCACAGCCCGCCAGCAGTACCGTCAGACACCCCCATGCAACCCGCCATCCCCATCGCATCCCGTGGTTCCTCTCGCAAAAATTTCCCTGCGCACGAACATACCGGACCGTCAAACGTCCTACCATGGAAGAAAGACCAGATCAGTCCGCCGCCCTGCGCGGACCGGGAGGAAGACACCATGAAACTGCTCAAGCTGCGCTACATCCTGATGACGAGCCTGTGCGCCCTGTTGCTGGCCGCAAGCCCGCTCCACTCCGACGAGCATGCGTCCGCCGCAGAGGACGACACCACCGCCAGCGAGATGGAAGAACTGCGCGAATCCTGGGCCGAGACCCGCGAGGAGATCCAGGAAGAAAGCACCGAGGCCGGTGAGGCCACCCGCTCGCGCACCCGCGAGACCCTGGACGCGATGGACCGCGAACTCGGCCGCCTGGGCGACAACCTCCGCGAGGGCTGGGATGACCTGAGCGACGCGACTCGCGAGCGCCGCGAACGCGCCTACGACGGACTGGTCGAGGAACGTGACCGCCTGGCCGAATGGTCGGGCGAGATGCGCGAGCGCTCCTCCGGCGCCTGGGGCGGTATTCGCGACGGGGCAAAGGACGCCTGGGGCGGCGTGCGCGACGGCTCGCGCAAGGCCTGGGGCTCGGTGCGTGACGCCTTCCGCGGCGGCGACGAACCAGCCGGGAATGCGGGCGATCCGGACGTTCAGGACTGATGCGGCGACACCCATCGCTCACCCCCTGGATCGGCAGCGTGGCACTGATCCTCGCGTCCGCCAGCCTGACCGGTTGCGACGGGTTCGGCGGCGCGTCCGGGACCCCCGACCACCTCGAGCGCACCACGGATCCGGAGGTCCTCCAGCGCGGTGAGCGCCTCTACCAGGAGCACTGCATCGCCTGCCACGGGGCGCAGCGCGAGGGCGCCGAGGACTGGCGCCAGCGCAACCTGGACGGCACCCTGCCGCCGCCCCCGCTGGATGGCAGCGCCCATACCTGGCACCACCCCTACTGGCAACTGAAGGACATGATCCGTTTTGGCGCCGAGGCGCGTGGCGGCGCCATGCCAAGCTTCGAGGACACGCTCTCGGAAGCGGATGTCGAGGCGATCATCGCCTGGCTGCAGTCGCACTGGCCGGACGAGATCTTCGAGGCCTGGACACGCTACGACCGCAACCACCCCACCCAGGCCGACTGGGAAGAGGCCATGGGCGAACCCTGGGTGACCCACCCCGACGGCTAACCCGACGCCGAGCCATACGCACACCGCCGCAGCCCCGATACAATGCACACGGAATGCATCGGCCTGTGCCGGCGTCATTTGAATGGAACGCTGCGCGGTCACCGCATGGCAGGGAATGCAGTAAAACAAGGACGGCCGGGAGGGGCCCATGCATGACGCCAAACAGCGCGCGTGTCACAGCGAGCACCGGGGGTGCGCGTGAATCGACGCGCCAACGACTTCGCGGCGGTTAGTGAACAAGCCCGTCTGCAAGGCCTGGTCGAGCAGGAACGCCAGGCAAGGCGCCGCGCCGAGACCCTGGCCGAGACCCGGCTGCAGGACGTCTACGCCAAGCAGAAACAGATCGAGCTGCTCAACACCATTGCCTCGACGGCCAACCAGTCGGACTCCATCGCGCATGTTCTGCGCTCGGCCCTCGCGGCCATCGGGCAGTACCTCGACTGGCCGGTGGGGCATGCCTATCTGGCCCGACACGACGAAAACAGCGACTACAGAGAGCTGAACCCCACCGGCATCTGGCACCTCGCCGCCGCCGAGCCGTTCACCGAGTTCCGCGAGAACACCGACAACACGCCCTTTGCCAGTGGCCACGGGCTACCCGGCCGGGTACTGACGAACGGCGAACCGGCATGGATCGAGAACCTGGCCGCGGACGACAATTTCCCGCGGGCACCGCAGGCCGCCGCCAGCGGCCTGCGGTCCGGATTCGCCTTCCCGGTCATGGTCGGCCAGGAGGTCGCCTGCGTCCTCGAGTTCTTTGCCACAGAACCCACCACCACCGACCCCGACCTGCTGTGGCTGATGTGGCAGATCGGCGTGCAACTGGGCCGCGTGATCGAGCGCAACCGCCACGAAGAACACCGGCTCCACAACGCCTCCCATGACCAGCTGACCGGGCTCCCCAACCGCCGCCTGTTCCACGACCGCCTGGCCCATGCCATTGCCCGCGCCACCCGCGAACCCTTCAACCTGTTCGCCGTGCTGTTCGTGGATATCGACCGCTTCAAGGTCGTCAACGACAGCCTCGGGCACCCGGCCGGCGACGAACTGCTGGTGCGGGTTGGGCGGCGCCTGCTGAACGCCCTGCGCCGGAACGATACCGTCTCGCGGCCCAAGGGGGACGAGGCCAACCGCCCGGACGACACCCTCGCGCGCCTGGGCGGCGACGAATTCACCATCCTGCTGGAGGGCCTGCATGAGCCGGTGGACGCCCTGCGCGTGGCCGAACGCCTGCAGGCCGTGCTGCACGAGCCGTTCACCATCGCCGGACAGGACATCTACGTCACCGTCAGTATCGGCATTGCCACCCGCCCCTACGGCCAGAGCTGCCCCGCCCGCGAGACCCACGCGGCGGACGACCCCGCGCGCCCGGCCACGCCGGACGACCTGATGCGCGAGGCAGACATGGCGATGTACCGCGCGAAGTCACTGGGCAAGGCCCGCTGCGAGTTCTGCGACCCCGGCATGCAGACCCAGGCGCTGCAAAGTCTGGCCCTCGAGACCGACCTGCGCCATGCGGTGGAGCGCGGCGACTTCATCGTCCACTTCCAGCCCATCGTGTCACTCGGCGAGGACTGCATCACCGGCTTCGAGGGCCTGGTGCGCTGGCAGCGCAACGGCGAGCTGGTCGCGCCGGACGACTTCATTCCCATCGCCGAAGACACCGGGCAAATCCACCTGATCGACATGCAGGTGCTCTACACGGCCTGCTGTCAGCTGGTGCAATGGGGTATCGACTACCCGGAGATGCCGCTGACCATCAGCACCAACCTCTCCGCCCGGCAGCTCACGCGCCCGGGACTGGTCGACGAGGTGCAGACCATTCTTGCCGGCACCGGGGTGTCGGCCTCCCAGGTGCGCCTGGAGATCACCGAGACTGCGACGCTCGGCAATCTCGACGAGCTGATCGAGACCCTGCACCGGCTCAAGGCCCTGGGCATCAGCCTGGCAATGGACGACTTCGGCACCGGCTACTCGTCACTCAGCTACCTGCACCGGCTACCGCTGGACATCCTCAAGATCGATCGCAGCTTCGTCTCCGGGCTGGACCACGACGAATACAGCCAGCGCCTGGTTCAGACCGTAATCCACATGGCCCGCAACCTGGGTCTGGAGGCCGTGGCCGAGGGCGTCGAAAGCCATACCCACGCCGCGACGCTGCGCGCCCTCGGCTGCACCCTGGCCCAGGGCTACTACTATTCCCCACCGGTGGACGCCGCCAGCGCCACGGCCCTGCTTTCCGGCGATGCCCTGGTGGGCTGTCGGTAGAACGACCGACGGCTGCATGGACTCGGAAAAGCATGGGGGTGCGTGTCACACGGCCTGCGGTGCCACCCCACGCCGGCGCGCGATCACTTGACGCACCACCAGCTTTTCCAGCTCCACAATCACGAACACCGCCAGCCCGAAAGCCAGGATGCGCGCCCAGTCGTCCGCACCGATGGCGGTGGTCCCGAACAGCGTGTGCATCAGCGGGACATAGGTAAACGCCAGCTGCAGCACCACCAGCACCCCGATCGCCAGCCACATCGCGCGCGAGCGGAACAGCTCCCCGCCCGGTAGCACCGGCTGGTGGATCAGCCGCAGATTCAGCAGATAGAACGCCTGTCCGGCCACCAGGGTGTTGATCGCCACCGTGCGCGCGACCTCGTCGGCGACCCCGGCAAGACTCTCCATGTAGACGAAGTGCCCGAAGGTGCCGGCCCACAGCAGCAAGGCAACGAACGGGATGCGCCACAGCAGGAAGCCGGACAGCAACGGGGCATTCGGCGCGCGGGGCGGGCGCTGCATCACCCCCGGCTCGGCGCGCTCGAAGGCCAGCGCCATCGCCAGCGTCACCGAGGTCACCATGTTGACCCAAAGCACCTGCACCGGGGTCAGTGGCAGGGCCAGGCCCATCAGGATGGCCATCATGATGGTCAGCGACTGCCCGGCGTTGGTCGGCAGCATGTGCAGGATGGCCTTGCGGATGTTGTCGTAGACCGTGCGGCCCTCCTCGACCGCATGGGCGATGGACGCGAAGTTGTCGTCCGCCAGCACCATCTCCGAGGCCTCCTTGGCCGCTTCGGTACCCTTCCCGCCCATGGCCACGCCCACATCCGCGCGCTTCAGCGCCGGGGCGTCGTTCACCCCATCGCCGGTCATGGCGACGATCCGTCCGCCCGTCTGCAGCGCCTTCACCAGACGCAGCTTGTGCTCCGGCGAGGTCCGCGCAAAGACATCCGTGCGCTCCGCGATCTCCGCCAGCGCGGCATCGTCCAGCGCATCCAGCTCGTGACCGGCGCGCGCCTCGGCCTCCCGCCCCAGGCCCAGCTGCTCACCGATCGCCCGCGCAGTGGCCAGGTGGTCTCCGGTGATCATCTTCACGTCGATCCCCGCCGCGCGACAGTCAGCCACCGCGCGGATGGCCTCCTCGCGCGGCGGGTCGATGATGCCCACCAGCGCCAGCAGGGTGAAGCCACCGGCCTCGACATCGTCAAAGCGCAGCTCGCCACCATCCGCTTCGGCCTCGCGCACCGCGACCGCCAGCAGCCGCTGGCCGCGGGCCGCCACCGCCTCCATCGCCGCGTGCCAGTGATCCGGATCCAGCGCCTCGCGGGTCTCGCCATCCACCTGCTGCTCGCTGCAAAGCTCCAGCACGCGCTCCGGCGCGCCCTTCAGGAAGATCCACGCATGCCCCTCGTGGTCGTGGTGCAGGGTGGCCATGTAGCGATGATCCGACTCGAAGGGGATCACATCGGTGCGCGGCAACCGTTCGCCCTCCAGGTGCAGGTCGAGCCCGGCCTTGCGCGCCAGGGTAATCAGCGCGCCCTCGGTCGGGTCACCCTCCATCACCCAGTCGCCGTCCTTCTCGTAAAGCCGGGCGTCGTTGCACAGCAGACCCGCCCGCAGCACCTGGTTCAAGAGCGGGTCGTCATCCGGGTCGATGTCCCGCTCGTCCTCGGAGAACTGACCCTGCGGCGCGTAACCCACGCCACTGACGAGGATCTCGCGGGTGGCCGTACGCAGCGTCTGGGCGGTCATCTCGTTGCGCGTGAGCGTGCCGGTCTTGTCGGAACAAATCGTGGAGACCGAACCCAGGGTCTCCACCGCCGGCAGGCGGCGGATAATGGCATTGCACCGCGCCATCTTCTGCACCCCGATGGCCAGGGCAATGGTCATGATCGCTGGCAATCCCTCGGGGATGGTGGACACCGCCAGGCTGGCCGCAGCCAGAAACATCTCGTCCAGCGGATAGCTGCGCACCCAGTAGCCGAAGGCAAAGGTGGCCAGCGCAAGCACCACGATCACCGCGGCCAGCCAGTGGCCGAACTGCTCCATCTGGCGCACCAGCGGCGTCTCCAGCCCCTCGACCTCGCCGAGCATGGTGGAGATACGCCCGATCTCGGTGTGCTCGCCGGACGCCACCACTACGCCCATACCGCGGCCAAAGGCGACCAGCGTGCCGGAGAAGGCCATCCCGCGGCGATCCCCCAGATCCGCCTCCGACTCTACCGCGGCGGTGTCCTTCTCCACCGCCACTGACTCGCCCGTCAGCACGGCCTCCTCCAGGCGCAGATTCTTGGTCTCGAACAGGCGCAGGTCCGCAGGTACCCGGTCCCCGGCCTGCAGGTACACGATGTCCCCGGGGACCAGCTGCTCCGCGGGGATCTCGCGCCGCTCGCCGCCGCGCGCCACCAGCGCGCGCGGGGAGAGCATGCGGCGGATGGCATCCAGGGCCTTCTCCGCCTTGCCCTCCTGGACGAACCCGATCAGCGTGTTGATCAGGACCACGGCCAGGATCACACCGGTATCCACCCAGTGACCCAGCAGCGCCGTCCCCAGCGCGGCTACCAGCAGGATGTAGATCAGGACATTGTGGAAATGGCGCAGGAAGCGCCGGAGTACACCCGCCCGTTCGGGCGGACGCAACTGATTGGGGCCGTAGTGCGCCAGGCGCTCCTCGGCCTGTTCTGCCGTCAGCCCCTCGCGCGAGGTCCCCCAGTGTTCGAACGCGGCATCCGCGTTCTGGCTGTGCCATGCCGGGACATCGCGATCCGCACGGGGGGACTGGGGGTCGGAAACTTCGGCCATGGGCAACCCATTCGCGTGTCAGCGTTGCCCTATCGTCCCCCGGCACCCGGGGGACGGCAAGCCCCAGGGACACCCTGATCGGTGTATCCCTGGATGCCTGCCTGTCGCCTCGGCGAACGGATCAGAACTGCATCCCGACCTTGCCCATCACGCGCATGTTGTCGGCATCCGCGCGGCGGCCGTCGAAACGGTCGTTCTCGGTGAACTGGTAGCGCGCCTCCAGCCCCAGGAACCACTGGCGATCCAGCTGGTACTTCAGGCTGCCGCCCACCTGGGCCGCCCACAGGCCGTTCGTCTCGTCATCCAGTTCGGCCCGCACGTAACCGATGCCCGGACCGAAGCCCAGCGACAGACGTTCGTTCGGTTCGAACATCCAGTGGCTGTTGATCTCGGCGCTGGTCATCTTCAGTGGATCGTCGCTGTAGCGGCTCACGCTGAAGTGATGACGCAGCACCCCGGTGGCCGGCTGAAACAACTGGCAGTTGGCACCGATCTCGACTCCATAGGCCGCATCGGAACTGGCATCGGAGAGATCCGGAGAAACCACCCCGCCCAACAGGGCCACGCTGGGCTCCATGCCGCGCTCGACCGCGCTGGCCTGCGCGAACGGCACCAGCACGAATGCACCCAGGGCCAACATCGACATCGTCTTCTTGTGCTGCATCGCACACCTCCTGATCAACATGAATAAGCAGACGCTAATGGTAGACCAGCATGGCGTGATCTTCATCACGCGCTCACGGAACGCGTGGCCCGGAATGGAATTTTCCTCCCCGCAGTTGCATCTCTCAGCCGAAGCTCGACCCCGGAAGGGTTTTCCTGATCCCTGAAAAATTCAGGGGAACCCTCGGCGGCCGAAGGCCTCGAAGGGGGTGAACCCGCCCAACCCGAAAAGGCGAAGTTCGCTGTTCCAAGCAACAAGAAGAACCATCCACTCAGAAGCAAACGCCATCCACTCAGAAGCAAACGGAGGACCTCATGTCCGACCAACCGAATGCAAACCGTCGAAAGTTCCTGCGTCAGGCATCCGCGGCCGTGGCGGCCATCCCGGTGATCAGCCTGGCTGGGATGTCCACGGCCAAGGCCGACAACCCCAAGGCCGAGGATGGCCACCGCCACGACTACGTGAACAATGCAGCAGACGCTGCCGGTCACGAGGACTACTCGGAAGGCGAGAAGTGCAAGAACTGCGCCTTCTGGGGCGGCGGCGACGCCGAATGGGGCCAGTGCTTCCACACCGACTTCCAGGGTGTTCAGGTGAACGCGTCTGGCTGGTGTGACGAGTACGTCGGGGCCTGATCCTGACACCTCTGTCCGGCCCGGGTATCCGGGCCGGACGCTGGCCTCCCGCAGCACTCCCCCGCTGCGACTTGCATCCCCGCCGCACCACCCCGCAAGCTAGACCCTCAATTCCGTAAACCGGCCTCACTCTTGCCGAACGTGGCCGAAAGGAATGTGCGTGCCTGACCACTCATCCCGGCCGTCTCGCCGCATCGCCTCCGGCGACCCACGCCCCGACTCGCGAGTCGGCCGCTGATGGACCCCTCGCCCGCCGCTTTCACCATCCTCTACCTGGTCTACGGCCTGGCGTTCTTCTCGCTGGGTGTGGTCGCCCTGGTCCTGCCGCGGGGCGATGGCACGCTGCCATTTGCCCGGCATTTCTGGCTCCTGGCCCTGTTCGGTCTGGTCCATGGCACCTACGAATTCCTGCAGGCCGCAGGCCTTCACTATCCGCCCGCCCGGGACCTGTGGCTCAACGCCACCTGGCAACTGCTCTCCTATGTGCCGCTGCTGGAGTTCGGACGGCGCGCCCTGATCGCCAGCCATGCGCGCATCCGCCTGGATGCCCTGTGGCTGTACCCGGTCATCGTTGCCGGGCTGCTGCTCGTCATCGGGATGGCGGAGGACCCGGGCCGCGGCCTCGCCAATGGCGGGCGCTATCTGGTCGGCTTCCCCGGCGCGCTGCTCGTCGGCCTGGCCTTCTGGTTCCTGCTGCGGCGCCCCACCCTGCGCGCCCCGCAACCCGGCGATCATGGCCGCCACTATCCGGCCGTAGCCACCCTGGCACTGGCCTTCCTCGGCTATGCCCTGCTGACCCCGTTCCCGGGGACCGTCGATCCGGGGCTGCCCGGCTGGCTGCCAACCTATGGCGACTTCCTCGAGGCGAGCGGGCTGCCGGTACAGCTGTTGCGCATGTTCACGGCCCTCCTCGCCGGCATCGCACTGATGAGCCTGACCCGCACCCTCGGCACCCAGCAGGGCAACGACCTGCTGCGCATCCTCGACACCCTCAACGGCTTCGTCTATCGCTGCCGCAACAACCCGACCTGGGACGTGATCAATGCCGAGGGCGCACTCGAGGAGTTCACCGGGTACCGGCGCGGGGATTTTGTCGAGGGCGGCATGACGTTCGGCGACCTGGTCCATCCGGATGATCGCGAACGGGTATGGCGCGAGGTCTCGGAGGGCCTTCAGCGCTCCGGTCAGTTTCAGATCCAGTGGCGCATGATGCGGCAGGATGGGGGCGTATGCTGGGTCTTCGAACGCGGGGCCGGCACCTACGACGACCGGGGCCGGCTTCGGTACATCCAGGGCCACGTGATCGATGCCGACGAACTGGTCACCACCAGCGAGAGCCTGCGCGCCAAAACCGACGAACTGGAGGCCTTTCGCTCCACCCTCGATCTGACCCTGGACGCGGTCTTCCTGTTCGATGTCGAGACCCTGCGCTTCATCTACGTGAACCAGGGGGCGGTGGACCAGACCGGCATCCCGCGCGAGGAACTGCTGACCCTGCACCCCTTTGATATCAAGCCGGACTTCCCTGAAGGCCGCTTTCGTCAGCTGATCGAGCCGCTGCGCCGGGGCATACGCGACCAGCTCCGCTTCGATACCAGCCACCGGCATCGCGACGGCTTCGATGTGCCGGTCGAAATCTCCCTGCAGCTGGTCGCACCCCGCGGAGAGACGGCCCGGTATGTGGCGATCTCGCACGACATCACCCAGCGCAAGCGCAACGAAGAGGCGTTGCTGCAGGCCCTGGCCGAGCTGGAGACCTCGCGCGACGAACAATCCCGACTGCTGGAACTGACCCAGCGCGAACAGGGGCGCATGGCCGCCCTGCTGTCCGCGATGAGCATCGGCATCCTGTTCGAGGACCGCGACGGCCGAGTGGAATACGTGAACCCGGCCTTCCGCCGGATGTGGGCCATCGACAACCAACTGGAATTGGTGGGACGGGCCTCACGCGAGGTGCTGGAGCACTCCACCCACCGCTTCGCCCGGCCGGACCACGCCTCGCGCCATGTGCTGCATGTGCTGGACACCCACGAGATCAGCGAACGCTTCGAGGTCGACCTGTACGACGGGCGCATCCTGACCCAGGTCTCCTACCCGGTGCACGATACCGACGAGCGCACCATCGGCCGCCTGTGGCTGTACGAGGACGTGACCCACGAGCGCCAGACCGCCCAGCAGCTGGTCTATCTGGCCGAGCATGATGCCCTGACCGGGCTCTACAACCGCCATCACTTCCAGAAGCACCTGGAACACATGATCCACAGCGAACGCCGCCGCAACGGCCGCTTTGCCCTGCTGTATTTCGATCTCGACGAATTCAAGACCATCAATGACACCTTCGGCCACCGCGCCGGAGACACCGTGCTGGTACGCGCGGCCGGCGAGATCGCCGCGCTGGTTCGCAGCCAGGATATCTTCGCCCGCCTGGGCGGCGACGAGTTCGCGATCCTGGTCGACCGCGAATCGGATCAGGAACCGATCGAGCTGGCCGAACGCGTCGGCCGCGCAATCGCCTCAATCCCGTTCCGCTTCCGCGGCCAGAACTACCGGCTCACCGCCAGCATCGGCATCGCCCACTACCCCGAGCACGGTGACAACGTCGAAGATCTGGTGGCCCACGCGGACACCGCGATGTACCAGGCCAAGGACCTGGGCAAGAACACCTGGGCGGTATTCGACCGCAGCCGCAACACCGCCGAGCACATGCTGGAGCGGATGTCCTGGAGCCAGCGCATCGCTACGGCCCTGGAGCTGGGCCACCTGGAGCTGCACTACCAGGGGATCTACGCCATCGATGACGGCCACCTGCACCACCTGGAGGCCCTGGTGCGCATGCGCGACCCGACCAAACCCGACGAGATCGCCATGCCCGGCCAGTTCATCCCGACCGCGGAGAAGACCGGCCAGATCCTGGATATCGACCGTTGGGTGATCCGCGAGAGCATCGCCCGCCTGGCCGGCGACCCGACGATCGCCGGCATCGCGATCAACATCTCCGGGCGCAGCTTCGACGAACCCAGCCTTCCGCAGTACATCGCCCAACAGCTGGAACAGCATGCGGTCGAACCCCGCCGGCTGATCATCGAGCTGACCGAGACCGCCGCGGTGTCCGAGATGCAGGACGCCCAGCGCTTCATCGAGGCGCTGCAACAAACCGGCTGCACCGTCTGCCTGGACGACTTCGGCTCCGGATTCTCCACCTTCGCCTACCTCAAGTACCTGGGCGTGCAGATCCTCAAGATCGACGGCATGTTCGTGCGCGACCTGCCCAACAACCGCGACAACCAGGCCTTCATCCGCGCGATGGTCGATGTCGCCCGCGGTCTCGACAAACGCACCGTCGCCGAGTGCGTGGAAGACGGCCCGACCCTCGCGATGCTGGCCGAACTGGGCGTGGACATGGCGCAGGGCTATCACCTGCACCGGCCATCCCTGGAGATCCCCCGCGAACGGAGCGACACGGAATAGGCCCAGCGTTCCTTTCCGGAAAGCGGCTCAGTCCATCACTTCGACACGCTCAACGAGCTCCGCCCCACCCCCCTCGAAACGAAAGCCGACGGCATCCGTCGCGACCCGGAACTCGCCTTCCGCCTGTATCCAGCCCTGCTCCAGGACGCTCGCGTCGACCCGTTCGAACAGCCGCTGCAGCGCCAACGCAGTGGCACCCCGGGCCGCGTATTCCAGGCCGTGGCGCTCCCATCCGGCACGGGCCGCATCCGCCAGTCTCCAGCCGGTCTCGACGAACCCGGCAATCCACAGCGCGCGCAGCACCCCATCACCCCACTGCTGGCGCAACTGCGCCATCCCGGAACGCGTATCCGCGGCGGCCTCCACCGTCGCGACCAGCGATGCGGGCAATAGCTCGCGCCAGTCATCGCTCTCGAAAGCGCCCGGCATCAAATCCTCGTCGATAATCTGAACGAAGTCCGGGACCGGGTCGGAACCCGTGCGCTGCGCCAGCTGGATCAATGCCCCGGCCTCGTCGCGATAACCGGACAGGGCAAACCCGCACAAGTGATGATCCACGATGTCGTGCACGAACACCGACGTCGGGATGCGCTCGCCGGCGAAGGGCGTCGCCGCGATCACGTCCGTGCCGCGTCCTGGCAGATCCAGCTTCCAGCCACGCACCCCAAAGCCATCCGCCCAGGATTCGGCGTAGTGCGCCGGGATGGCCACGCCACCCTCGTCCCTATCCTGCAGACCCCGTTCGCGCGTCATTGGCTCGTCTCCGTACCAGGTGTCGTCCTTGCACTTTACCGACCGGTCAACTAGTGTGCAAAGACATGGAAGCCATCACACCCAACGACACCCGCGGCGCAAGCCGCGAAGCCCTGCTGCAGGCCGCCCGCGACCTCATTGTCACGCGCAGCTACGCCTCCGTCGGCATCGCCGAGATCTGCGCGCAGGCGGGCGTGCGCAAGGGCAGTCTGTACCACTTCTTCCCCGGGAAGGAGGCGCTCACCCTGGCGATGCTGGACGCGCTCTACGCGGACTTCGAGCGCGAGGTGCTGATCCCCGGGCTGTCGGGCGCCAACGGGCTCCGCGCTCGCATCGACGCGTTCGTCCAGGCGATCCATGCCTTCGAGGCGCGGATGCAGTCGGAATCCGGACAGCTGCCCGGCTGCCCCTTCGGCAACCTGGCGGTGGAGATGGGTACCCACAACCCGGCCCTGCGCCAGGCGATCCGGAAGCACCTGGATGCGGTCACCGCACATTTTCGCGCCGTGCTGGACGCGGCCGTACAGAACGGCGAGCTTCCGCCCGAAACCGACACCGCTGCTGCCGCCGAACAGTGGCTGGCGCTGATGGAAGGGATCCTGGTGATGGCCAAGGCCGATCAGGATCCGGCCACGATCCTGCGCCTGGGCCCCGCGCTCGGGGCGCTCCTGCTCAACCCGACCCCGGAGGTCCACCATGAGCGATGAACACTTCCCCCTGCATGACGCCGCCAGCGCCCCCGACGCGAAGCCGGCCTTCGAGCAGGCCGAGCAGACCTTCGGCATGGTCCCCAACCTGATCCGCAAGATGGCCAGCGCGCCAGTCCTGGCGGAGGCCTATCTGTCCCTCAATACCCTGCTGCAGCAGACCTCCATGAGCCCGACCGAGCAGTGCACCCTGTTGCTGACGGTCAGCCGCTATCACGAATGCGACTACTGCATGGCCGCGCACAGCATAACCGGCCGCATGACCGGCGTTCCGGACAGCGTGGTCGATGCGCTGCGCGAGGACCGGCCGATCGACGACCCGAAGCTGGAGGCACTGCGCCAGTTCACCCACGCCATGATCGAACAGCGTGGCTGGGTCGACGAGGCCACCCAGCAGGCCTTCCTGGACGCCGGCTACACGCATCCACAGATGCTGGAGGTGATCCTGGCGATCGGCCTGAAGACCCTGTCCAACTACACCAACCACATCGCCGGCACCCCGGTCGACGAGCCCATGGCCGGCGAGCGCTGGACGGCACCGGGCGCATAACCACGCCGTCCCAACGTCCCCGAAGGAGAAACCAACATGAGCGAAGAAACCGCCGATCTTGTTGTCATCATGATCACCGGGCCGGAGAACAAGCGTCGTCTGCCGTCGGCCTTCTTTCTGGCGGCCACCGCCGCCGCAAGCGAACAGAACGTCATCATGTACTTCACCGGGCCGGCCACGGAACTGCTGAAAACCGGCGTCGCCGAGAACATCCATCCCATGGAGGGCGGCAAGAGCATCGCCGACTTCATGAAGAACGCCATGGACAACGGCGTCCAGATGATGGGCTGCCGGCAATCGCTTGAGCTGAACGGAATGGATGAATCGGATCTGGCCTACCCGGACCTCCCCTTGCTTACGCCCTCGCAGGCCTTGCCTTCGCTGGGGTCGGCCGGCAAAGTCCTGACCTGGTAATCACCCGAGGGGCCGCACCGGTGGCCCCTCTCCGACCGGAGGCGTACAGGGGCGTGCCGGACCATCGCAAGCGCATCCTCCTGCTGTCCTCCTATCGCGCCGACAGCCACGCGGCCTGGGCGGACTGGTTAACCAGCACCTTCGATGCGTTCGACTGGCGGCTACTGGAACTGCCTGGGCGCCACTTCCGTTGGCGCATCCGTGGCAACCCGATCTCCTGGCTGGACGCACTGGCGACCACGGAAGCCGACGCAGTCATCGCCACCTCGATGGTGGATCTCGCCACCCTGCGCGGACTCCAGCCCCACCTCGCCGCCCTGCCGACGCTCTACTATGTGCACGAGAACCAGTTTGCCTATCCGCTGGGCCCGCAACAGGTGGATTCGGTGGACCCGCAGATGGTGCAGATCTATGCGGCGCTGGCCGCGGACCGCATCGCCTTCAACTCGGCGTTCAACCGCGACTCGTTCCTGGAAGGGATGGCGACCCTGCTCGGACGCATGCCGGATGCGGTACCTTCCGGGATACGCGACCGACTGACGCAGCGCAGCGCGATCCTCCCGGTGCCGATCCAGCCAACGGCCGTGGCCGGCGGCACTCGCGATCCGGGCCTGATCCTCTGGAATCACCGCTGGGAATACGACAAGGCCCCGGAGGTCTTTGCCGAGGCCATGCTGACGCTGGCCGGGTCGGGCGTGGATTTCCGTCTTGCCCTGCTGGGGCCGCGGCCGGCGAATGCCCCCGAACCCCTGCAAAAGCTGCGCGAGGCCCTGGGGAACCGGATCATCGCCGATGGCAAGCTGCCCCGCAGCGAATACGACGCGTTACTGGGCCTCGCAGGCATCGTCGTCAGTACCGCCCGGCACGAGTTCCAGGGCCTGGCAGTGCTGGAGGCCAGCGCCGCTGGTGCCACACCGCTGGTCCCGGATGCCCTGGCCTACCGCGAACAATACCCCGATGCCTGTCGCTACCCGCAAGGCGATGTAGACACGCTGACGGACCGCCTGCAGGCATGGCTGCAACAAGGGCCCCCGCCCGCACCCGACGTCTGCGCGTGGACGCCGGAGCGGTTGGAGCCGGATTGGCAAGGAATGCTGGACGACCTCGTCGCGGGCAGCCGCAAGAGGCCACGGGTCAGTCGCGGCTGACGACGACCCGATCCGACATCTCGTCCTCGGCCACGAACACCGGGCGGATCACGTCGCGGTAATTGCGGATGCGCTGCACGTAGTACACCGGCTGATACCCGCGCGCATAGCCGTAGCGCAGATCCTTGTAGTAACGCTCCTCGGTCAGTAGCGGCAGGATCTCGCGCATGTCGGCCCAGCGATCCGGGTCCCGTCCCAGCTCGCGCGCCAGGCGGCGCGCATCCAGCAGGTGGCCCCGGCCAATGTTGTAGGCCGCCAGCGCCAGGTAGGTACGATCCGGTTCGACGATGTCATCCGGCAGCAACCCGTGCTGACGCTGCAGGTAGCGGGCCCCGCCGTCGATGCTCTCCACCGGGTCCAGGCGATCCACGCCCAGCGACTCGGCGGTGCGACGGGTCAGCATCATCAGCCCGCGCACGCCCGTCGGGCTGCGCGCCTCCGGATCCCAGTGCGACTCCTGATAGGCCAGTGCAGCCAGCAGATCCGCGGGCAAATCCGTGCGCTCGGCCGCCTCCTCGAAGTGGGGATGGTACTGGGGCAGGCGATCCTCTATGCGCCGGTTCAGCGCGCGCAGGTCGACGAAGTCGAACTGGTTGATGTAGGCGTAATAGCGCTCGTCCACGAGGTCGCGCAGCTCGCGGCCACCGGCGCCCTGCATCCAGGTCGCAGCCAGCTCGGCGAGCTCGGCATGCTCCGGATCGACATACCACCCCAGCGCGCGCGGCGCGGACAGATCGAAGGCGATGTCGAGATGCGGGAAGGAGCGGCGGTTGTAACGCACGATGTGCGAATCAGCCACGGTGCAGCCGATCTCCTGCCGGGCGACCTGCGCCATCAGGCGCTCGGTGCCGATCTCGCGCACCTCGAAATCGACCGATTCCGGCAGCGCCTCCTCCAGGGTTTCGACGTAGCTGCTGCCGGCCGAGACGACCAGATCGACGCCCTCCAGCTCGTCCGTCGAACCCGGCAGGCCGGACAAGTCGCGATGGCAGACCACCTGCTCGCTCACCTCCATGTAGTGCGGACCGCGGCGAAAGCGCTCATCGCGCGACGGCAGATGGGTCAGACCCGCTGCCGCCATGTGCGCCGCGCCGGATTCGAGCGACTCGAGGACACCGGAAACCGAGTCGGCCATGACCCATTCCACCTTCCAGCCATGCGCCAGGGCAAAGCCTTCGACCAGGTCGTGCTCGGTGCCGGATGTCTCCAGATGCTGGTCAAAGTACCAGGTGGTGGGTGCGTTGCGGGTCACCACGCGCAGCGTCCCGGTCTCCTCCACGGAGGCCAGGCGATCGCCCGCAGCCGCGTTGGAAACCATCGTTCCGGATTGCCCGTTCTCCGAACCACACCCGGCCAGTAACGCCAGCAGGGCCGCCGGGATCAATGCCCGGAAGGCTCGCCCACAGCGCGCGGAGCGAGTGACCCGTCCCTTGCGCTTCGATTGTTCGGTCATACCGGTTTCCTTCCCGTCGGCAGCCGGCGTCAAACGCCAACCGATTCCATGACGGATCCATGAATGTCCGATACCGAGACTAGGGTTTTGCGGAATGGTTCTCAAAAATACCCACACTCGCGGGGTTGCAGAATCACCAAGTATCCGTTCACGGATGTTCGGCTCACCCGTGCCGGTGGGCACAAGGGCGACACGCCCTGTACAGTCGAAGTCCGGCCCATCGCCGAGCGAACGACCGCGGCCAGGAACAAGGCCAAAGGCTCCGCCAAACCCAGCGGGCATCCTTGAGGCCTGGGAGGCACTGATCAATTCGCACGCCCGTGCTCGAGTTGAGCAGTGCCTCCCTGGGGGAACGCCTCGACATCCGCGCGATCCAATCGCCCGTCACTTGCCAGGAGCGCGACAACATGCCCGTGGAATCCCTTCTCCTCCTCCTGCTCATCGGCGGCATTGCCGGCTGGCTCGCAGGCCTGCTGGTACACGGGTCCGGGCAGGGCATCCTGCTGAATATCGTGGTTGGCGTGATCGGCGCCTTCCTCGGCGGCTGGCTGTTCACCCAGCTCGGGGTGCAGGCAGCCGGACTGATCGGCAGCCTTGCCGCCGCCACCGTGGGCGCCGTGCTGCTTCTCGGTCTGCTTCGCTTGATCCGAAAGGCCTGATCCACCCGATCCAAGGAGTTCTCATGATCCAGATCCTCGGCATCATCCTGCTGGTTGGCGGCCTGATCGCCGCCCTGGTCGGTGTTCAGGACGCCTTCGGCATGCGCGAGCGCGCGGCGCGGCTGTTCCTTGGCCGCTTCACCCGGCGCACCCTCGCGCTGCTTATCGGTGGCGGCGTGGCCGCGCTGATCGGCCTGATCCTGATGACCTCGAAAATGTGATGCGGTTGGCGTGATCTTCCCGAGGCGGTAGGGTCCGCCTCGGGGGAGCCTGCGACCGACACCGGACGCGGCATCGCTGCGGCCCCCCTGGAACAAAAAACGAGGGGAGACCGCATGACTCTGACACCGTCGCGCCGCCTGGCGCTCTCGATCGCCGTTAGCTCCGCCCTGTTTGCCGCCCCCGCAACCCTGATGGCCGCCGGCTTCTACATCCAGACGCAGGGCGCGTCCGGCCTCGGCCGGGCCCATGCGGGGGATGTCGCCGTCGCCTCAAATGCCTCCACCATCTACTTCAATCCGGCCGGCATGACCCGCCTGAAGGGCAACGAACTCCAGGCCGGTGTGCATCTGCTGATGCCCAACTCCGAGGTCAATCAGCGCAGCACCCAGATCCCCGGGCGCGACAGCAGCAACCCCTATGACCCGACCCCGGTGCCCAACCTGTACTGGGCACAGCAGTACTCCGACCGAGTCTGGCTGGGCTTCGGCCTCAGCGCCCCGTTCGGCCTGAAGAATGAGTACAACGACAACTTCTTCGCCCGCTACGACTCACTGGAATCCGACCTGCGCGTGCTCAATCTGCAACCGAGCATCGCGTTCGAGCTGACCGACCGGATCTCCATCGGCGGCGGCCTCGACCTGCAGTACGCCGATGCCACCCTGCGCAGCGCGACGCCGGACCCGGCCGGTCTCAATCCGGACACCGACGGGAAATTCGAACTCGAGGGCGACAACTGGGATGTCGGCTTCAACATCGGCATGCTGTTCGACCTGAGCGATGCGACCCGCCTGGGCATCCATTACCGTGAAGGCGTCACCCATACCCTCCAGGGCACAGCCACCGCGACGCTATCGACAAACGACCCCCTACGCGCCCAAGTAGGCGACACCATCGTTCAAGGTGGCCAGGCCGACCTGAAGCTGCCCGATATCGCCTCGATTGGCATTCGTCATCGCTTCAGTGACCGCTGGACTGGCCTCGCCCAGTACACCTGGTTCAACTGGTCGAACTTCGACGAGATCCGGATCCAGTTGCCCCAGGGCAACGAGCAGGTGTTGGAACAGAACTACCGCAACAGCTACGCCCTGGCGGTGGGGGCCGAGTACGCGATGAACCCGCGCTGGACCCTGCGTGGCGGCATCCAGTACGACCAGACCCCGACGCAGACCAACGGGCGCGGCACGCGCACCCCGGATGGCGACCGCACCTGGTTCTCCTTCGGCGCCAGCTACGCCCGCAGCGAGCGCTTCACCTTCGACCTGGGCTACAGCTACATCCACATCGCCAGCGAGGATCTCGACATCACGCGCAGCTTTAACGGGACCGACATCAACATGCAGGGGACGACCAAGGGTCACGTGCACGTCCTGTCGGCCGCCATGCGCTACCACTTCTAGCGCCGAATCCGGGGCCGGGCATACGCCCCGCCCCGTTCATCACCGCTCCAGCTCCACTTCGCAGGCCGCCGCCAGGGCGCGCCGGTCGGCGTCACTCAGATCGCGCCGCCCGGCGTTGGCCTCGCCCAGGATCGCGTGCATCACCGCGGTCGGGTCGTCCACATGCTCGATCCCCAGGGCGTGCCCCAGCTCGTGCGCCAGCGTCAGGCGCAGCTCGTCCGCGTCACTGGCCTTGAACACGGTGATGGAGCGCCACGCGCCCTGCTGCTCGTAGACCGCCATATCGAAGGCCCCGGTCGCGCCGATCTCGCGGTTCAGTTCCGCGACCCGTTCGTTGAAGCCATCGATCTCGCCCTCGAGGTCGCGGATCTCGCGGTTGAGCTCGTCGCGCCGACGCTCCAGTGTGCGGCGGCGCTGCTCCAGGTCGTCCCGCGCCGCATCCAGCGCCCGGCGCTGCCGTTCCAGCCGCTCGCGGTTCCCCGCGCTGTGCGCCATGCGGCCGGCATTCCAGGCGGCCACCGCCTCTTCGTACTCGCGCTGGCGCGCCTGAAGGTCTTCCAGGCGTCGCTGATAGCCCGCGGCATCCGCCGCCAGCGCCGAGTGACGGTGATCCAGGCGCTCCTCGCGCTCGGCGATCCCCCGCTTGAGCCGGTCCAGCTCCGCGCGCGCCCGGTCGCGGCTCTCGGCACCCGCCTGGCGCTCGTCGAACACCAGCCGGACCGGCATGCCTTCGCCCTCGCGCTGACGGAAAAGTGTTTCCGGCGTCTGCCCGTCCCACATGCTCACGGCCGCATCCAGGGCCGCCTGCACCGCGTCACGCTCCAGCCGGAAGCGCGGGTCCACAGCCTCCAGATGCAGGGTGATGGGCACCTCGCAGCGCGGCGCGGCCAAGTGCGCATGCCCCGCGGAGCCGCCCGACAATTGCCCCTCCTGCCACAGGACACCGCCCAGCGCGAGCGCCCCGACACCGCCGACCAGCCATAACGGTATTGCCATTACAGTTCCTCCCTCGCACACACCCAAGGTACCAGCCAGCGGGCACCGCCACCCGCGTTTGCCCCGTCATGACGCGCCAGGCACCATTGGGCAAGACGCACTCACGCCCCTTTCAGGAGACAGCCATGCTGCGCATCCTTCTTGCCGTCCTGCCGCTCGTTGCCCTGCCGCTCGTCGTCCAGGCCGAGACCCCGAACATCCAGCCCGGTCTCTGGGAAAACCAGACCACCATGATCATGGAAGGCATGGGCGGCATGCCGGACCAGACCGAGACCACCACCGAGTGCGTCACCCAGGAAGACCTCGACCGCGGCGAGAACATCATCGAGGCGCCGGAAGGCTGCACCCTGGACCAGATGGACATGACGGCCGACCGCATGGACTACACCATGAGCTGCCCCGGCCCGCAGGGCGGACGCATGCAGATGGACGGCAGCATGCGCTTCATGGGCGATCGCACCGAGGGCGAAATGACCAGCGAGATGGATACCCCGATGGGCCGGATGAACGTGCGCATGGAGATACGCGGCCAGCGCATCGGCGACTGCTGACCCCCTGTATTCACCACGAAACGCACGAAGAAAAGTCCGGGGGCTGAAGTTACGCAAGTCGCGATCCCTGCTTGTGCCTCTTTACAGATCGTTTTTCTTCTCCGTGCCCTCTGTGACCTCCGTGGTGAATATTCTTTCGCTCTGGCCCTTCTTCGTGTGCTTCGTGGTCGTTAAGCCCTGCGCCAGAGGAGGATCTGATTGTTGGCCGGCAGGTCGATGACCGCCGCGGACTCGAGGCCGGCGGCCGTGGCGAGGGCATCCAGGTCGGCGCGGTCGCGCACGCCCATGCCCGGATCTTGCGCCCGCAGCATCTGGTCGAACCGGGCGTTGGATTCGGCAGTATGCGAACCGTCGTGGGCAAACGGGCCGTACAGCGCGAACAGCCCACCCGGCGCCAGTACCCGGGCCACGCCGGCAAACAGCGCCTCCACCGCCGGCCAGTGCATGATATGCACGGTATTCGCGCTGTAGACGTACTCGAACGGGCCCTCCGGCCAGGCATCCCGCAGCACGTCCAGTTCCAGCGGGGGCCGCAGATTGGGCAGGGCCGCGTCGCGTCGCCAGGCCTCCACGCCCGGCAGGTTCTCTGCCACGTCACTGGGATACCAGTCGAGATGCGGCAAAGCCGCGGCGAAATGCGCCGCGTGCTGCCCGGTGCCGGCGCCGATCTCCAGCACCCGTCCATGCGCAAGGAACTGCTCGCGCAGCTGGGCCAGGATCGGCGCGCGGTTTTGATCCGCGGCCGGGGCATAGGGCTTGTCGGAGGTCATCGCAGCGATCCGTTCACGGGGGACAAGGCAGTATTCTGGACGCCCCGCAACCGCACTGCCATGATCGGGACACACCCTATTTCCAGGCTGCCCTGATGACACCCCGCTTCCGGTTGTTCCTGCCCGCCCTGCTTGTCCTGTTGCTGGTCATGGGCGGCGAGGCGCTGGCCCGCGACATGGCGACCGACCCGGAGCGCCTGCTGCCGGTCGAACTGGCCACCGTCGGGGTGGATGCCGGCTCCGGCACGCCCATCGCCCTGTTGCGACACCCGGCGTCCGGCGAGGTGGTCCCCATCGTGATCGGGACCGACCAGGCCCGCGCGATCCTGCTGGCCATGCACGACATAACACTGTCGCGCCCGCAGACCCACGACCTGATGATCGACCTGCTGGAGCAGATGGATGCGCGCCTGGAACGGGTGATCATTGACGGCCTGGAGAACGGTACCTATCTCGGCTGGCTGGAGGTACGGATCGCCGGCGAGGCCGAACCCCGGTTGATCGACACCCGCCCCAGCGACGGGCTCGCCCTGGCGGTACGCAGCGGGGCCGCCATCCATGTCGCGCCGGAAATCCTGGAGGCCGATGTCGCCTTCGACTACACCCCGCCGGGCGAGGACGAGGTCGTCACCGCCCTCGGCATCACCGTTGTGGAGGCCCGCAACGACCTGCGCGAAGCCCTGCAACTGCCGGACGAATCCGGCGTACTGGTCAGCCGTGCCGCGGGCCGCGCCGCCGCCGCGGGCCTGACCCACGGCGCCCTGATTCTGAAAGTGAACGGGCGCACGCCCACCACCCCGATGGACTTCCTCGAGGCGATCTCCGCCACACCGGAGGGCGAGCCCGCCGAAATCCGCTACTGGCTGGATGGCGAGACCCGCAGTATCACGCTGCCCACGGACGTCCCCGAGATCGAGGAGTCCGACGACGCCCTGACCGTCTGAGCAGAGCCGGAACGGACGCGGGTCAGTCCCGCGGCGGAAGCCGCGGGCGCAGCCAGTCGAGCGTGGCGGTGGTTGCCGGATCGTGCTCACCGGCGGTCGCGCCGGGCGCCAGGTCCTCAAGCACCTGACCGGCCAGCTGCTTGCCCAGCTCCACCCCCCACTGATCGAAGGCGTTGATCCCCCACAGCGTGGCCAGCACGTAGATCTTGTGCTCGAACAGCGCGATCAACGCGCCCAGCGTGACCGGATCCAGGCGTTCCAGCAGAATCAGCGTGCTCGGCCGATTGCCGGGGAAGGTCCGATGCGGCGCCAGCGCATCAATCGCCTCCGGCGACTGCCCGGCCGCCGTCATCTCGGCGCGCACCGCGGCCTCGTCCTTGCCCATCGCCAGCGCCTCGGCCTGCGCCACCAGGTTGGCCAGCAGCAACGGGTGCTGCGCCGGCAGGTCGTGCTCGGGGCGGGCCACGCCGATGAACTCGGCCGGGATGAAGCGCGTGCCCTGGTGGAGCAACTGGAAGAAGGCGTGCTGGCCATCGGTGCCCACCGCACCCCAGACCACCGCGCCGGTTGCGTCCGTGACGACCTGCCCGTCCAGCCCCACGCGCTTGCCCAGGCTCTCCATCTCCGCCTGCTGCAGGTACGGCGGCAGCAGCGACAGGCGTTCGTCGTAGGGCAGTACCGCGCGCGACTGTGCCCCCAGCAGGTTCTGGTTCCACAAATCCACCAAAGCCATGCGCACCGCGGCATTGCTGGAGACCGGCGTCTGGCGCACGTGCTCGTCCATGGCATGAGCCCCGCCGAGAAACGCACGGAAGCCGTCCATGCCGAGGAGCAGCGCCACCGGCAACCCGATGGTGGACCACACGGAATAGCGCCCGCCGACCCAGTCCCAGAAGCCGAACATGTTGTCCGGGTCGATACCGAACTCCGTTACCCGATCGCGGGCGGTGGAGACCGCCACGAAGTGGCGCGCGACGGCCGTGTCGTCCGGCGCATGCCGCAGCAGCCAGGCACGGGCCGCACGGGCGTTGGTCAGGGTCTCCTGGGTGCCGAAGGTCTTCGATGCGACGATGAACAGCGTGGTTTCCGGATCGGCCTCGCGCAGCACGGCGGAGAGCGCCGCGCCATCCACGTTGGAGACGAACTGCACGGTCAGCGGCACGCCGTCGGCCGTCGCCTGTGCATGCGGCGCAAGCGCCCGGCAGACCATGCGCGGCCCGAGGTCGGAGCCGCCAATGCCGATGTTCACCACGCGACGGATCGGACGCCCGCTGTAGCCACGGTGGACCCCATCGTGGATCCGCCGCACGAACGTCTCGACCCGGTCGAGCTGCGCATGCACCTGCGGAACCACGTCCGCGCCATCCACTTCACAGTGGGCGTCGCGCGGCAGGCGCAGGGCCGTGTGCAGGGCCGCCCGCCCCTCGGTGGTATTGACCCGCTCGCCGGCAAACAACGCGCGCAGCGCCTCCGATACCTCACAGGCCGCAGCGCGCTCGTACAGGGCATCCCAGGCCGCACCGTCCAGGCGCTGGCGCGTCCAGTCCAGGCGCAACCCGGCGACCTCCTGTACGTCGCGTTGCACTCGATCCGGATCGCGCGCGAACAGCTCGCGCAGGGGCTCGTCCGCCAGCCGTCGGGCCTCGACCCGCAAGGCACTCTCCATCACCGCACCCACTCCTGCCGCCATTCTTTTCCCTCGGTTGTTAGGAGTTGCTGATCAATGTACACATTCGCGTTCGTGCCCCATGTCCAATGGTCCCCCATTCTTTGGGCAGGGGCTGCACACCGGATCGAGGGCCACAAGGCATCAACGCAAAGTATATTGATCAGTGTCTCTCTAGACCTCCAGAGTGCCGCCCCGGCCCCTGCGTTACAATTAGCAGAAAGTCATCCGGCGCCGCCGGTTCCGCACTTGGGGATTTTTTGCATGCGCATCCTGTTCGCCAGCAGCGAGGCCCACGGCCTGGTCAAGACCGGGGGGCTCGCCGATGTCAGCGCCAGCCTGCCCGCCGCCTTGCGCCGGCGGCGCCAGGATGCCCGTCTGGTGCTGCCCGGCTACCCCGAGGCCTGCCGCAACCTGGTGGATGCCACCCCGCGCCCGGGCCCGGACGGCGCCCCCTGGCAGATCCTCGAGGGCCGCCTGCCCGGGACCCGGCTCCCGGTCTACCTGATCGACTGGCCGGAATACTTCCAGCGCGCCGGGAACCCCTACAGCGCCAGCAATGGCATGGACTGGCCGGACAACGCCCAGCGCTTTGCCGGTTTCGCACGCGCCATCGTGGCGCTGGCGCGGGACGAGGCCGGGCTGGACTGGGCACCGGAGCTGATTCACCTGAACGACTGGCAGACCGGTCTCGTGCCACTGCTGCTGGACCCGGAGCGCACCGGCGTTGAACGCCCGCGGACGGTGTTCACCATCCACAATCTGGCCTACCAGGGCCTGTTCCCGGCAAACACCGTGCAGGATCTGAACCTGCCCGCGGAGCTATGGCACCCGGAGGCCCTGGAGTTTCACGACCAGCTTTCATTCATGAAGGCGGCCCTGGTGTTCGCCGACACGATCACGACCGTCTCGCCCACCTACGCACGCGAGATTCAGGAACCGGCCTACGGCATGGGGCTGGACGGCGTGCTGCGCGCCCGCGGCGCCGACCTGCACGGCATCCTCAACGGGGTCGACTACAGCGACTGGGATCCGGCGCGCGACCGCCACATCGCCGCGCGCTACAGCGCCGAGGACCTCGCGGGCAAGGCCGCCAACAAGGCTGCGCTGCAGACCCGCATGGGCCTGGAGACCAACCCGGAGACCCCGCTGCTGGGCCATGTCGGCCGCATGGTCGAGCAAAAGGGTGTCGATCTGCTGCATGCCGCCTGCACGCCGCTGCTGGAGGCTGGGCGCATCCAGCTGGCGCTGGTCGGCTCCGGCCAGAAGGACCTGGAACACGCCACCGGCGCCCTCGCCCGCGCTTACCCCGGCCAGGTCGGCGTGCACATCGGCTACGACGAGCCGCTGGCCCACCAGATCGAGGCCGGGTCCGACCTGTTCCTGATGCCGTCGCGCTTCGAGCCCTGCGGGCTCAACCAGCTCTACAGCCTGCGCTACGGCACCCCGCCGGTGGTCCACGCCACCGGCGGTCTGGCCGACACCGTGGTGGATGCCACGCCGGAGAACCTGGAGGCGGGCACCGCCACCGGTTTCAGCTTCACCCCGGACAGCGTCGCCGCCCTCGGCGCCGCCCTGGAGCGCGCCCTGGCGCTGTATACCGCGCGCGGCGACGGCCACTGGGAACAGCTGATGCACAACGGCATGGCGCGCGACTTCGGCTGGACCGCCAGCGCCGATGCCTATCTCGCCCTGTACCGCGAACAGCTTCCGCGCCGCAGCCGGCGTGCGAAGGCGGCATCTGCGCTATAATCGCGTCCTTTTCGCGACCTCCCGAACCCCAACCGGCAAGCCCAGGCAGCGGCGATCGTCGTCCTGCGCGCACAGGCCCGATATGACTCGAAGCGATCAACACGACCGATTCCTCCCCAAGGACAAGGAACTGCGCGCCCGCGTGCGCCTATTCGGGGAACTCCTGGGCAACGTGATTCACGACCTGGAAGGCCAGGCCGTGTTCGACGCGGTGGAGAAGCTGCGCCGTGGCTTCGTCAGCCTGCGCAAGGACGAGGATCCGGACCTGCGCCGCCAGCTGATGGCCGACATCACGCACTTCGACGCCTCGCTGACCGAGCGCGTGATCCGCGCCTTCAGCATCTACTTCAGCCTGGTCAACATCGCCGAGGAAGACCTGTTCTACCGCTGGCGCCGCGCCCAGGTCTCCAGCGGCGAGCCGCTGTGGACCGGCTCCTTCGACCAGACCCTGCGCGAGCTGCATGGCGAAGGCGTCACCGCCGAGGAGCTGGAGCGCCTGCTCAACGAGCTGCACTACCAGCCGGTGTTCACCGCCCACCCCACCGAGGCCCGCCGCCGGACCACGATGGAGAACCAGCGCCGCGTGTTCGAGACCGCCGACCGGCTGAACCAGCCGGGGCTGGGCGAGGAAGAGCGCCGCCTGATCACCGAGGAACTGGAGACCCAGATCCAGATCCTCTGGCGCACCAACGAGGTGCGGGTGAAAAAGCCGCAGGTTCAGGACGAGATCAAGTACGGCCTGTTCTATTTCGAGGAGAGCCTGTTCGAGGCCATCCCGCAGTCCTACCGCTTCCTCGAGAAGGCCATCCGCCGGATCTACGGCGTCAACCCGGACGGCAGCCTGCCGGTACGCATCCCGGCCTTCCTGCACTTTGGCTCCTGGATCGGCGGCGACCGCGACGGCAACCCGAACGTGACCCCCGAGGTCACCGAGCTGTCCTGCCGCCTGGCGATGGAACAGGTCCTGCGCGAGTACCTCAAGCGGGTCAACCACCTGCGCAACGTGCTGACGCACTCATCCTTCATGTGCCAGCCGTCGCAGGCATTCCTCGACAGCCTGGACGCCGACTCCAATATCGCCAACGCGGTGTTCCAGGGCGCCTCCGACCGCTTCGAGAGCGAGCCCTACCGGCGCAAGCTCTACATCATGCGCTACCGTCTGCGCGAGACCCTGGACACCGTGGTGCGCCGGGTCCGCGGCGAGGCCGCCGTGCTGCCGACCAACAGCGCCTATGCCGACGCCCAGGCCTTCCTGAACGACCTCAAGCTGATCCGCGACTCGCTGGTCAGCCATGGTGATCGCAACATCGCCAGCGGCGCGCTGACCGACCTGATCCGCCTGGTCGAGACCTTCGGCTTTCACCTGCACCACCTGGACGTGCGCCAGGAGTCCACCGTCCACTCCGACGCGATCGCGGAACTGCTGGGCCAGTTGGCACCGGACACCGACTACGCCGCGCTGGACGAGACCGGCCGCCAGCAGGCGCTGAGCGAACTGATCGCCTTGGAGAACCTGCCCGAGGTGGACCGCAAGCCCCTGGGCGAGAGCACCCGCGAGACCCTGCGCGTGTTCGAGGTGATCCAGAGCATGCGCCGCGAGGTCGGTCCGGACGGCATCGGCACCTACGTGATCTCCATGACCCACGCCGCCTCGCATGTGCTGGAGGTCCTGCTGCTGGGCCGTCTGGCAGGTCTCGCGGGCAACGACGAAGAAGGCAACCCGTTCTGCCATCTGCGCATCTCGCCGCTGTTCGAGACCATCGAGGACCTGCTGCATGTCGAGGACGTCCTCGAGGGCCTGCTGTCCAACCCGGTATATGCACGACTGCTGGCCGCCTCCGGCAACATCCAGGACGTCATGCTCGGCTACTCCGATTCCTGCAAGGACGGCGGCATCCTCGCCTCCAGCTGGAACCTCTACGAGGCACAGAAGAAGATCGTCGGCATTACCGATCGCTTCGGTGTGCGCTGCCAGCTGTTCCACGGCCGCGGCGGCACCGTCGGGCGCGGCGGCGGCCCGACCCACGAGTCCATCCTCGCCCAGCCCCCGGCCACGGTGCAGGGCCGGATCAAGTTCACCGAACAGGGCGAGGTCCTGTCGTACAAGTACTCCAACGTGGAGACCGCGGTGTACGAGCTGGGCATGGGTGCGACCGGCGTCATGCTGGCCTCGCGCAGCCTGATCCGGCCGCCGCGCAAGGACCGCGACGACTACCGCGCCACCATGCACGAGCTCGCGCAGGCTGGCGAGGATGCCTACCGCGAGCTGATCGACCGCACCGAACGCGTGCTCGATTACTTCTACGAGATCACCCCGGTACAGGAGATCGGCTTCCTGAATATCGGCTCGCGGCCGTCGCACCGCCGCAAGACCGATCGCTCCAAGAGCTCGATCCGCGCGATCCCCTGGGTCTTCGGCTGGGCCCAGGCGCGCCACACCCTGCCCGCCTGGTACGGCATCGGCACCGCGCTGGAACAGTGGCGCGGCGATGACCCCGAACGCCTGGCCCAGTTGCAGCGGATGTACCAGGAGTGGCCGTTCTTCCGCTCGTTGCTGTCCAACTGCCAGATGGCCCTGACCAAGGCCGACATGCGCACCGCCGCGGAGTACGCCCGCCTGTGCAGCGACCCGGAACTGGCCGAGCGCATCTACGTCCTGGTGCGCGAGGAACACAGCCGCACCGTCACCGAAGTGCTGCGCGTGGCACAACTGGAACGACTGATGGACGAGACGCCCCTGCTGGCGCGTTCGCTGCAACGGCGCAACCCGTACCTGGACCCGCTCAACAGCATCCAGATTCACCTGCTGCGCGAGTCCCGCCAGTTCGACGCCGAGGCCGACGACGACGCCGACGAAAATCCGTGGCTGTCGCCCCTGCTGCGCTCGATCAACGCGATCGCCGCGGGCATGCGCAACACCGGCTAAAGCCAACGGGCTCGCGGGCCTCCCACGACGGGGGTCCGCGATCGTCATCCTGCCGGTACAACGGGGCGTCTACGCGGACGTGCAAATTCATCAGCGTCTCCCTAGAATCACGCCATGCGCCTGCTGCTACTGATCGTCGCCATCGTCGCCGTGTTCCTTGCGGTGCGCACCCTCGTGCGCTCCACCAGCAACCGCAAGCAGGTCCGCCAGGATGAACGGCCCGAACGCCTGAAAGAGGGCGGCGCGGTGATCCGCTGCGCCTTCTGCGGCGTTCACGTGCCGGAGGCCGAGGCCTACCGCGACGGCGACCGCCTCTACTGCTCACCGCAGCACGCCGAGGTCGACCGCAACCGCTCGGACGCCGACTCCCGCACCGAAGACGACTGACCCTCGTCCATGGATAACCAGTCCGGGGGGAACACGCCGATCGACGCCGACACCCGGCGTTCCGCCTGGCTTTTCGCGCTCTACCGGGTCTTTGTTGCGGCGGTCCTGCTACTGCTCGGGCTGTTCCCGGATACCCCGCTGGGGCTGCATCTCGTCACCCCCCAGTTCTACGCGGTCATCGCCACCGCCTATCTCGCCTTTGCGCTCGTCGCCGCCGCCTTCGCCTGGCGCTGCACCCACAATCCGGACACCACCAGCCTCACCCGTATCGCGTTGATCGGCGGCGCCGGCGACGGCATCGGCCTGATCGCGTTGCTGATCGTCTCCGGAGGGGTTGGCACCGGCATTGGCCTGCTGCTGGTCCCGGCCCTGGTGGCAGCCGTGCTGCTCTCCAGCGCACGCTTCGCCCTGACCCTGGCCGCGATCGCCACCCTGGCGCTGTTGCTGGCCGAGGGCGTGAGCGCACTATTCCTGCACCCCGCCGATACCGCCATCACCCAGGCGGGGCTGCTGGGCGCCACCCTGTTTGCGGCCGGCCTGCTGGCCCGCCAGTTCGCCCGTCGGGCCGGCGAGACCCGCGCCCAGGTGGAACGCCAGGAGGTGGACCTGGCCAACCTGGCCGAACTGAACGCCCAGATCATCGCGCGCATGAGCGCCGGTGTCATCGCGGTCGACCCGGACGGGTACATCCGCTCCATCAACGAGGCCGCGCGCCGCCTGCTCCCCCCGCGGCCGGGACGCCACCTGTCGTCCCTGTCGCCCTCGGTGGCACGCGTGATCCGCGACTGGCAGCGCAACGGCATGCCCACGACCAGCCAGCAGCTGCCGGGCGACCGCAACCAGCCGGCCCTGCGGATCCGTCTGGCCCCGCTGGGTGACCGCGGCGACCAGGGCAGCCTGCTGATCCTGGAGGACGCCGCCGAACTCCAGCGTCAGGCCCAGGCCGGCAAGCTGCAGGCCCTCGGCCGCCTGACCGCCAGCATTGCCCACGAGATTCGCAACCCCCTGGGAGCCATCAGCCACAGCGCACAGCTGCTCGGCGAATCGCCGGATCTCAAGCCTCACGACCAGCGCCTGCTCGACATCATCAACAACCAGAGCAAGCGCGTGAACGAACTGATCTCCAACGTCCTCAGCCTGTCACGCAGGGACGCCGGAGGACGCGAGCGGCTGAACCTTCAGGAGACCCTGGATCGCTTCGCCGAGGAGTTCTGCGGTGCGCTGCAGTTGCCGCGAGAGACCCTGCATGCGCGCATCGAACCGGCCGATTCCGAGATCCAGTTCGACCCCTCCCAGCTCAACCAGATCCTGTGGAACCTGTGCAGCAATGCGCGCATCCATGGCGGCCACGATCAGCCCGACAGCCCGCCCATCGTGCTGCGCGGCGGCGCCGGCCAGGTCGCGCGGGTGGTCAGTCTGGACGTGATCGACGCCGGGCCGGGCATCTCTGCCGAACAGGAAAAGGACCTGTTCGAACCGTTCGTCTCCGGGCGTGCCGGGGGCACCGGCCTTGGCCTGTACATCTCGCGCATGCTGTGCGAAAACAACGGGGCATCGCTGGAATACGTCCACACACCCATCGGCGGCTGCTTCCGGATCCTGTTCGCCCCCCTGGAAACCGATTCGCCAAAGGAACAAGGCGCATGAGTATCCGCCACGTGCTGGTCGTGGACGACGAGCCCGACATCTGCGAACTACTCGAGATCACCCTGGCCCGCATGGGCCTTGAGGCCACCACGGCCACCCGCCTCGAGCCGGCCCGCGCCCTGATCGCCGAGCACGACTTTGACCTGTGCCTGACCGACATGCGCCTGCCGGACGGCGACGGGCTGGACCTCGTCCGCCACATCCAGAGCGAACGCCCAGAGCTCCCCGTGGCCGTCATCACCGCCCACGGCAGCGTGGATACCGCCGTCCTGGCGCTGAAGCTGGGGGCCTTCGACTTCGTCAGCAAGCCGGTGGACCTGAAACAGCTGCGCGAACTGATTGACGCGGCCCTGCGCCTGGAGCCGGCTGCCTCGATCGCGGAAGAGCCCGGCGACGACGCCACCCCGGCCACCCCCGATGACAGCCCGCTGCTGGGCCAGTCCGAGCCCATGCAGCGCCTGCGCGCCACCATCCACAAGCTGGCGCGCAGCCAGGCCCCGGTGTTCATCTCCGGAGAGTCCGGATCCGGCAAGGAACTGGTCGCGCGCGAGATCCACCGCCTCGGCCCGCGCGCCGAACGTCCATTCGTGCCGGTCAACTGCGGCGCCATCCCCGGCGAGCTGATGGAGAGCGAATTCTTCGGCCACCGCAAGGGCGCGTTTACCGGGGCCACCCAGGACCATACCGGTCTGTTCCAGTCCGCCGACGGCGGCACGCTGTTCCTCGACGAGGTCGCCGACCTGCCGCTGCCGATGCAGGTGAAGCTGCTGCGCGCCATCCAGGAACGCGCCATCAAGCCGGTCGGTGGCACCCGCGAGATCCCGGTCGACGTACGCATCCTCAGCGCCACCCACCACGACCTGGAAAAGGCCGTGCGCGAGGGCCGCTTTCGCCAGGATCTCTACTACCGCCTGAACGTGATCGAGCTGAAGGTGCCGCCGTTACGCGAGCGCCGCGGCGACATCGAACGCCTGGCCACGCGCATCCTGCAACGCATCGGCGAGCAGTGGCAGACCGGCGACCTGGAGCTGGCACCCGACGCCCTCGCGGCCCTGCAGGGGCACGGCTTCCCCGGCAACGTCCGCGAGCTGGAGAACATCCTGGAACGCGCCGCCACGCTGTGCGAAGGGCCGCTGATCCGCGCCGGCAACATCGACCTGCCGGCGAACGGGCTGGGCACCGAACCCAACCCGGGCGCGCAGTACGGCGAACCCGAGAACGGCCTCGACGGCGCGGAGAGCGCCCTGGACGACCAACTCGCCGCGCAGGAACGCCAGGCCATCGCTACCGCCCTGCAGCAGACCGGCGGCAACCGCACGGCCGCCGCACGCCTGCTCGGCCTCAGCTTCCGCCAGTTGCGTTATCGCCTGAAGAAACTCGGGATCGACTAGGGAGACGTTGATCTACAGCAGATCGAACCACTCGTTCAGGGCAAACCAGATCACGTAGCCGCCGTACAGCAGCAGAAAGATGACACTGAGCACCGTGATCGGGCGAAACCCCTTCACGTCCACCTGATAGGACACATCCTCCCCCCGCGCACGGCGGCGGCGCACATCCATCCAGCGCGACACCCGCCACCAGACGAACAGCAGGATCAGGATCACGGTCAGAAACTTCAGCATCGGGGTTCGCTTCCTCGCACGGGACTCGCAACAGAGCTGAACGCGACACTACCGGAGAACGCCCGCCGCCGCATCGTCCACACCACCCCGCGCCCCAAGTGCTGCCTGGCGCCCATCACCCCGGCGTCATCCCGGCCACAGCGCAGCGAAGAGCCGGGATCTCCGCGGCCATGGCCACCCCGACGCCGAGGTCCCGGATAACCGCTCCGCGGTTTCCGGGATGACGACCCAGGGGGTCACGCCCGGCGTCCCGTGTTGTCCTGACCCCTGTGGGAGCCTGCTTGCAGGCGAAGCCCCCGCCAAACTTGATCCGCCTACCCACGCCGCTTCGCATGCCGCGTGGCCGGCGCATTCCACGGATCCACCGGCCACGGGTGCTTCGGATAACGGCCCTTCAATTCGCGCCGCACCTCCGGGTAGCCGTTCTCCCAGAAACTCTTCAGATCCTGGGTGACCTGCACCGGGCGCCGCGCCGGCGACAGCAGGTGCAGCACCAGCGCCACGCGACCTCCGGCCACAGCGGGCGTTTCCGCCAGGCCGAACAGCTCCTGCAGCTTCACCGCCAGCACCGGCGGGTCCTGCGTGTAATCCACCCGGTGGGCGGAACCGGAAGGCACCGCGATACGGGCCGGCGCCTCGCGCTCCAGTCGCTGCTGATGCCCCCAGTCCAGCCGCGCGCGCAGGATCGCCGCCAGGTCCAGCCGGTCCAGATCGCGCAGCCGCGTCATTCCGGCCAGGTACGGCCCCAGCCAGTCCTCCAGACCGGCCAGTAACGCGGGGTCACCCATGTCGGGAAAGCCCGCCTCCGGCATCGCCTGATGCAGCAGCTGGATGCGTGCACGCAGCTGGGTCGCCGCGTCATCCCACGGCAGCAGCGCAAGCCCTTCGCGGCGCATCCGTTCGCACCAGCGCGGGATCGTGGACGCGGGGTCGTCCAGCGCGACCATCTGCCGCTCGACCACCAACGTGCCAATGCGGCGGATGCGCGCGTTCTCCAGCCGCGCCCCGTCCTCCACCCAGTCACAACGCGTCTCGCGGTGGAAAAGCTCCGGGGCCTCGCGCTCCAGCGCGGCGAGGTCCAGCGCCACCGCGCAGCGGATACGTGCCTCGCGTTCGGCGTCGGTGCAGTCCACTGCCACCAGGTACTCGGCATGCGCCAGGCGCTCGCGTTCCGGCAGCAACGCCCCGCGGCCATTGCCCATCACGAAGCGCCCGGCCTGCCCGCCGCGTGGCCGCGCGATGCGTTCGGGCCAGGCCAGCGCAGCCAGCACCCCCAGCGCCACAGCCTCGTCCAGTACGGATTCTGCTGCGCCGGCGCGGTCGTCCAGCCGCGCCAGGGCCTGCTCCAGCCGCCGCAGCCCGGACTTCCAGGCGCGGCCGCCCGCACGCCGTGCCTGCACCAGGCGCTCCCCCAGTTCCAGCGCTGCACCCGGCCCGGCCATCCCGGGCTCCTCGACCACCACCGCCAGCTCGCAGGCCAGGCGCGCAAGCCCCCGTTCGCGCGCCCGCAGCAGCATGTGCGCCAGGCGCGGGTGCGTCGGCAGGCGCAGCAGGGCGCGGCCGTGACCGGTGATCCGCCCTTCGCCATCCACCGCGCCCAGCTCCGAAAGGATCGCCTGCGCGGCGGCCATGCCGTGCGCCGGTGGCGGCTCCAGCCAGTCGAGTTCGGCCACCGCCTCGCCCCAGCCCGCCAGCTCCAGGGCCAGCGGCAGCAGATCAACCTGTTGCAACCCGGGTGTCGCGTAGTCCGGGCGCTGTACCTCCTCGGCACGGGCCCACAGCCGGATCGCGACGCCGGGTTCGGTCCGCCCGGCACGGCCGGCGCGCTGTTCCGCCGCGGCCTTCGAGGCGGGGACCGTCACCAGCCGCGAAAGCCCGGTCGCGGCATCGAAACGCGGCTCGCGGGACAGCCCCGCGTCGACCACCACGCGCACACCCTCGATGGTCAGGCTGGTCTCGGCAATGTCGGTGGCCAGCACCACCTTGCGCTCGCCCTGCGGGGCCGGGCGCACCGCGCGGTTCTGCTCCTCCGCCGACAGCCGCCCGAACAACGGCGCCACCCGCGCGGGGCCGACCGGCGTCTCCACGGTCTCCCCCAGGCGCGCAGCGACCTCGCGGATCTCGCGCTCGCCGGGCAGAAAGACCAGGGCGGAACCCGGCTCGGCCTCCAGTGCCTCGCGCACGGCCTGCGCCACGGTGTCGGCCAGCGGGGCGCCCTTCCTCGGCGGCGCGTAGCGCACCTCCACGGGGAACTGTCGTCCGCGAGCCCGCAATACGGGCACGGGGTCCGCCTCCGGCCCCGCAAGCAGTCGCGCCACGGCCTCGTCGTCGAGGGTGGCGGACATCACCACGATCCGCAGCTCCGGGCGCAGCAACCGGCGCACCTGCAGCGCGAAAGCCAGCGCCAGTTCGGCCTCGGGCCGGCGCAGGTGGAACTCGTCGAACACGACCGCGCCGACATCCTCCAGCAGCGGGTCGGCCTGGATGCGGCGCAGGAACAGGCCATCGGTGACCAGCTCGACGCGGGTATGCGCCGAGACCTTCTGTTCGTCGCGCACGCGGTAACCCACCGTCTGCCCGACCGGCTCGCCGCGTTGCCCGGCCATGAACGTGGCCGCCATGCGCGCGGCCAGGCGGCGCGGCTGAAGCACGATGACCCGCCCCCCGGATACGGAATCCGCCAGGTGCAGCGGCACCCGCGTGGTCTTGCCCGCCCCCGGTTCGGCCACCAGCACGGCCGCACCGCGCGTGGCCAGCGCGGCATCCAGCGGACTCAGCAGGTCATCCAGCGCCTCGGGCGAGGCATTCGGGGTTTCGGCCATGGGCAGGTCAGTTTTCGACGACGCGGGTACCGGCCTGCACGCGGTCGCCCGGGCGAGTCACGACGCGCTCGCCCGCCTCCAGGCCCTCAAGGATCTGCGTGGTGAACCCGGAACGGCGACCGACGTCGACCCGGCGCGGTTCAGCACGGCCATCCTCGACCACGAACACCGACCAATCGCCACGGTCGCGGAACAACGCGCTGGTCGGCACCTGCAGCACGTCGTCGCCCTCCCACAGCAGAAACTCGGCCTCCACGCGATAGCCAACGGCCAGCCCGGCCAGGCGCGCCTCCACCGCATCCAGATCGAGGATCACCGGCACGCGCTGTTCGTCCACACCCAGCGCGGAGATCTTGGTGAAGCCGAAGGGCTGCACCCGGCGTACCGTGGCGTCCAGCTTCGCATCACGACCCCAGTCGGTCAGGCGCACACGCATTCCCGGTACCACGCGCACCGCATCCATCGACAGCAGGTCCACCTGCACCTCCAGGTCGTCCAGATCGCCGACGACCAGTACCGGCTCGCCGGCGCCGATGGTGCCCTCGCAGCAGCGGTAGCGCTCCAGCACCACGCCCTCGGCGGGCGAGCGCACGGACAGGGTATCCGCCTCGGATTCCGGCATCTGGCCGCTGGCGATATCCAGCACCACGCGGGCACTCTCGATCTCGCTGCGGGCGACCTCCACCGCGGACTCGCCCGCGCGCACGGCGGAACGCGCCCGGTCGCGCATCGTCTCCATGCGCTCCATCTCGGTCGCGGACACCGCCCCCCGGTCGAACAGCTCCTGGTGGCGGCGATACTCGGACTCGGCAAACCGCGCCTCGGCCCGCAGGTTCTCCAGGTTCGCCTCCGCGCTTTGCAAACGCGAACGCGCGGCGGCCAGGTTCTCGCGCGCCTGCTCACGCGAGCGCGCATCCAGCGCCGGCGTCGGCAACGGCTCCAGGCGGAACAGCGTATCGCCCAGCGCCACCGCGTCGCCCTCCTCCAGCGCCACCCGATGCAGATAGCCGGCAATCGGCGCCGACACCGTGTAGGTGTCGCGCAACCGGGTACGCCCCTCCTCGCGCACCGTCTCCTCGAACGCCCCGGCCCGCACCTCGCTCAGCGACACCGGCACCGGCTGCGGCCGCAGCGCCCACACCAGTGCGGCCACCCCCACCAGCACCACCAGCCCGATCGTGATCCGCTTCTTCATCGCCATGCCTTCAGTCTCGCAAATCCTGCTGTCGGGCGCTCCCCCATGCACTCGCATGCCTGCGGCAAGTCGGCACAGGCTCGACGTCCGAGTTTACGGGGCCCAGTCCAGCCGCCTGCCCTGTTGTGGTTGGTCCCGGTTCGTCGTCTGGTGTTTACGGAGCCTTCGGTCTGCCGCCTGCCAGGCGCTGACTCGCCAGCGCGCCCCGAGGCACTTTCTTGCTTGCCCAAGAAAGTGCCCAAAGAAGGGCACCCGGATTCCGCCCGGGAACCTTGCTCCAGAGCCCTCGGGCCGGCGGCGCTGAACTCGCTGCGCCTTCGGATCCGCTCAGACATCCAGCGCCCCATGTCTATTCTTAACTGGCCGGCCCGAGGACCCTTCCGCAAGGGGCTCCATACGGGAGGGGAAGGTCAAAACAAACGGTATCCCGTAGGGTGCGGTTGAGCGCAGCGAAACGCACCATCTCCCACGCCGTGCGAAACCCTGATGCGATTCGCTGCGCTCATCACATCCTACGCCCCCCGGCGCCCGCTTCGCGGGCGCGGCACGCAACGGCCAAAGGCCGAGCGTGCCGAAGATGTCCAAAGACCTAGCCATCATCCACTGGCAAGAACACGGGGATAGCCGTTGTCTGGACCTACCTCCCCGTTGTCGTCGCGCCGAGTGGAGAGGCTTTTCGCGGGACGATTCTAAATAGACACGGGGCGCTGGATGTCTGAGCGGAGCCGAAGGCGCAGCGAGTTCAGCGCCGCCCGCGAAAAGCCTCGGAGCGAGGGAAACCCCGGCCCGCGCAGCGGGCCGGGGTCGCGGCAGTCGGGCGTGTTTCTTGGGTACTTCTTTGCACGAGCAAAGAAGCCAGTTTTTGATCAACAACGGGCGCGGTGCGCTCGCGAGAGAGCGCGTGGCAGGCGGCGGACCGAATCCACCGTAAACACCAGACGACGAACCGGGGCCAGCCACAACAAGGCAGGCGGCCGAACGCAGCGAGTAAAGATCCGCAACCACCGTCCCAAGCCCCGTCATTGCGAGGAGCGCAGCGACGAAGCAACCTCCGAAAGCGGGCAATGCGCTCAAAATCTGGCTGCGCCGGTTCCGGATGGAGATTACTCGCTGCGCTCGCCCTTCGGGCCGGCCTGCGGCCGTTCAACGCGCTTCGCGCTTTTGTGCTTCGTCGCTGCGCTCCTCGCAATGACCGCTGGCCTGTTCGGTCCTCCGGAATGTCATTCCGCGGCCTTCAGGGCCTGCACGCGGTCAAGGTGCTGCAGGCGGCGCCAGGCGAGGAACGCGGTCAGGCTGGCCGCGACCAGGATGCCGAGCGCGGCGAAGCCGTAGGCCTGGGGCGTGATCACGAACGGCACGCGCAGCAGGTCCATCGCGAAGGCCTGGTTCAGCAGCCAGGCGAAACCCGTACCGGTGAGCCAGGCGACCGGGATCGCCGCCAGCGTCAGCACGGCGATCTCGCCCAACAGGATCCAGCTCACCTGGCCGCGCGAGTAGCCGAGCACCTCCAGCGTCGCCAGGTCACGGGCGCGTTCGGCATAGGTGATGCGCGCGTTGTTGTAGGTCACGGCGAAGGCGATGGACACCGCCAGCGCCACGAACACCAGGGCGAACACGATGATGGTCTCGCCGATGTATTCGCGGATGTTGCGCTCGGCTTCCGCGATCAGACCGACGCTGGCGACGCGCGGCCGATCGGACAGACTGCGGAACAGCGCCTCCTCCTGTGCACGGTCGGTCAGCAGCCAGGCCCCGGAGACGGCCGGCCCCTCGCCGATCAGGCGATTCAGGGCCGGGCGGTACATGTAGGCGCCAACGCCGATCGGCTCCTCCACCACCCCGGCCAGCGGGACCGAGACCGTGCGCCGGCGCCCCTCCAGGATCTCCAGCTCTACCGGATCGCCGACGCGCAGCCCCAGCTGCTCCGCCAGGTAGTCGGTCAGCAGGATGCCTTCGTCCGGCAGGCGACCGCGCCCGCCGGCCATCGGCAGCTGACGCAGGCGCGGTTCCGCGTCCAGACCCAGCAGGCGCACGCGTTCCTCGCGGTTCACCCCGACCAGGCGCACCGGCACCGCGCGGAAGGTCTCCACCGCCAGCACGCCCGGCTCGTGGCGCAGCTCCCCGGCCACCCGCGCCGGCACCGGGTCGGTGAACTGCAAGTCGATGTCCATCTGCAGGACCTGGCCGTACTGGGTATCCAGCATCTGGTCCACGGCGTTCAGCTGGTAGGCGCCCATCAGCAGCAGTCCGCCGGACAGACCGATGCCGATCACCGACAGCACGGACTTCAGCCGGTGGCGCGCGAGGTTGCGCAGGATGATGCGGGTCGGCTGGTCCAGCCCGCGCCACGCCGCCGTGCGCTCCATCCAGCCGCGGTGAAAACGTTCCGGTGCCGGTGGGCGCATGGCCTCGGCCGGGGCCATGCGCACCGCCTGCCAGACCGCGCGGAAGGTGCCGAGCATGGCCGCGCCCATCGCCACGGCCACCGCCAGCACCATCACCCAGGGCTGCAGGCGAAAGCTCATCTCCGGGAAGCGGAAGTACTCGGCGTAGATGCCGGCCAGGCCCTGCGCGGCCCAGGCCCCGAACGCGAGCCCCAGCGCACAGCCCACCAGCACGATGCCGGCGGTCAGCAGGGCGTAGTGCGCGGCAATCGCACCATTGCCGTAACCAAAGGCCTTGAGCACCGCGATCGGCTCGCGCTGCGAGCGGATGATGCGTCCGACCACGACGTTCAGCAGAAACGCCGCCACCGCCAGGAAGATGGTCGGCAGGATCGCCGCCTGGGCGCGCAGCTGGGTCAGCTCCTCGGACAGGAAGCGGTGCGAGAACTGGTCCTCGCGCCCGTAGGCGCCCAGGCCGCCGTAGCGGGCCAGCGCGCGGTCCATGGCCTCGATCACGGGCTCCGGGTCGGCGCCCGCTTGCAGACTCACGGCGACGGAATTGAACGCCCCTTCCATCCCGTAGGCGGCCGCCAGCGCGCGGCGGTTCATCCACAGGATGCCGTAGCGCTCGTAATCCGGCAGCAGGTCGGTGGGGCTGATCTGGTAGACGAACTCCGGCGACAGCGCGATGCCGCTGATCTGCAGGTCGGTCAGGCGCCCGTCGATGATCGCGCGCAGGGCATCCCCGCTGCCCAGTCCGTGCGCCTCGGCGAAGGCCTCGCTGACCACCACCTCGCGCTCGCGCCCGGGCTCGGGCAGCCGGCCCTCGCGCAGGTAGAGCCGGTTCAGCAGCGGCTCGCCCCCGTCCGGCAGGGAGAGCATGGTGCCCCGGATCGGGTCGTCGAAGCCGGCGACCTCCAGGCGCACCGGGGCCTGCACGCGGGTCTCGATCTGGTTGATGCCCGGCGCGTCGCGGAAGCGTTCCACCGCGCTCTCCGGCGCGCGCGTGATCTCCGCGAACACGTCGGCGAACTGGTATTCGGAGTAGAAGCGCTCCTTGGTGATGGTCAGGGCGTCGAGACTGGTCACCGCGATCACCAGCGTCATCACCCCGCTGGCGATCACCAGCGCGATCGCCGCCGCCTGCCCCTTCAGGTGGCCGAGATCGCGCAGGATCTTGCGGTTCAGGGCGCGCATGAGACGCGGTCGGTGCCGCTACCAGTGCAACGAGGAAGGAGACTGTCGGCTGGCATTCTCGTGAATCTCGCTCACGCGGCCGTCGCTCAGGTGGATCACGCGATCGGCCATCTCGCCGATCACCGCATTGTGGGTAATGATCGCCACCGTCGTATCCAGGCGCTCGTTGATGTGCTGCAGCACCTCCAGTACGCGGATGCCGGTCTTCGAGTCCAGCGCGCCGGTCGGCTCGTCGCACAACAGCACCGCTGGCTGCTTGGCGATCGCGCGGGCGATGGCCACCCGCTGCTGCTCGCCGCCGGAGAGCTGCGAGGGGAAGTGGTCCATGCGGTCCTCCAGCCCCACCAGCGCCAGCGCCTCCTCCGGCGGCATCGGGTCGCGCGAGATCTCGGTGACAATCGCCACGTTCTCGCGCGCGGTCAGGCTGGAGATCAGGTTGTAGAACTGGAACACGAAGCCGACATGGTCACGGCGAAAGGCCGTCAGCGTGCGCTCGGAGGCCTGTGCCAGGTCCTGGTCGCGGTAGCGCACCTCGCCCTCGGACGCGGTATCCAGCCCGCCCATGATGTTCAGCAGCGTCGACTTGCCGGAGCCCGAGGCCCCCAGCATCACCACCAGCTCGCCGGTATAGAGCTCCAGGTCCACGCCGCGCAGGGCGTGGATCGTCACCTCGCCCATGCGGTAGACCTTGGTCACCCCGGCGGCGCGGAAGATCACGTCGCGCCCGGCGTGCGGCGCATCCGGAGCGGGCGCCGTGGCTGTATTCATGCCGCCCGGGGCGCAACCGATCCTGATCCATCGGCCAGGCGCTCGGCCGCCGGTGCCGCACCCGTATCGGGCGCGCCGGGCAGGATGCCCCCGTCGCCGTCCAGGCTCATGGACCACAGGCTCAGCAACAACAGCAGGATGATCAGGATCGGGATCAGTACGCGCGGATTCATCAGTCACGCCCTCGCTCACGGGAATGACCCCATGCTGCCACAGGCCAGCCCCGGGGACTCTGGCCGAAGGGGAAAAGGCCCCGGCGGAACTGCCAGAACTACTGGGTGTCACATTGAATTCCCACCCAGAACGAAAGGATTTACCATGAAACGTTCACTGCTCGTGATCGCGATCGCCGGAACAGTCCCGGGGCTCGGCCTGGCAGAACCCCGCATGGTCGATACCGATCGCAACGTGTACATCCCCTCCGAGGAGGACGGGAGCGCCGTACTGAGCGTCGGCGCGGTGTACAACGACGAAGAGTTCCGTATCCATTACAAGTACGAGACCGACGATCCCAGCTGGTATCACCAGGTGTGGCGCTACGAGGATGGCGACTGGGTCCGCTACGGTTCCGGCGGCCCCGGCCCTGACGAACATGGCCTGTACGAAGACCGCATCTCCATGATGCTGGATGACGGCGCGGTCGACGGCTTCGATCGCCTGGGCGGCTGGATGACTGCCCACGAGGGCATGCGCAGCCTGACCTCCGAGGTGGACTCCGAGGCCGTGACCGAGCATCCCAAGCTGGGTGAGGAACTGGGCCGCAGCGACGTGCGCAAGTACCTGCCCCAGACCCGCACGACCGAAGACCCCACGGAAAAGTCCTGGGACCAGATCAAGGACGACGGGGCCCTGGAGGAGCTGCAGAAAGCCGGGGGCTTTATCGATCTGTGGCAGTGGCGCTCGCATCGCAGCCACCCCATGGGCTACGCCGACAACAACTACGTGCTGCACTACCGGCTGTCCTCCGAGGGGGACAGCATGTTCACCGACAACTGGGACGACGAGCAGGACCAGCCCGCCTGGATGTTCGACCCCGAGCAGACCGGCTCACGCTCCCTCGACTGGGAGGCCCTGCTGGATCGCCAGTACGATCAGGATGACCACTACTACATCTCCGAAGACAATGCGGTCCCGTTCGACCCCGACCACGACTGGGAAGAGGGTGACGTCATCCCGCAACGCTTCCTGCAGGAGCCGAGCGGCAGCCGCGGGGCCATCAGCGCCTCGGGCGCTTACGAGGACGGTGCCTGGCGCATCGCCCTGACGCGTTCGCTGGAAGCCCCGAACGAACGCGACAGCAAGACGCTGGAACACGGCGGCACCTACAACGTGGCCTTCGCCGTCCACAGTGCTGCGGGCGCCCGCTGGCATCTGGTCTCGCTGCCGCAGACCCTGGGTCTGGAGAACGAGGACGCGGACATCGTGGCCCGCCGGGTGGACGGCAACCTCGACGACGCGGAACCGGAGTGGACCGAGATCGAGGTATTCTATCCCGGCCAGATCACCAATCAGTTCCTCCACAGCGAGAAGCACCCCGGACAGGCGCTGGTGCTGGAAGGCGAGCTCGGCGTCCGCGACGAGCACGACCTCGACACCCTGCCAGACTTCATCGTCGACATGGAACGCCACCTGCTCGAACAGGACGACTGAGCCGCACCGCCCCGGAACCTCCGTCCGGGCACGTCTTCAGGGGGCTGCGGACGCACTCGACGGGCGTCGTGCAGCCCCCCTGATTTGTTGTTTTGCGCCCAAATACTTACCCTATGCACATCGCACGACCCGTGACCGGCGCGCCATTCGGGCTTCCAGCGCGCGCCACGGGACGTCCTGTGCCGCCTTCAAAGGCGCGCACGACAACGATTTCAGCCAACGCTAAGGAGCAACAATGTCCGCACTGATCTGTGGGTCCATGGCCTACGACACCATCATGGTGTTCCCCGATCGCTTCAAGAACCACATCCTCCCGGACAAGGTGCACATGCTGAATGTGTCCTTCCTGGTCCCGGACATGCGCCGCGAGTTCGGCGGCTGCGCCGGCAACATCGCCTACAACATGAAGCTGCTGGGCGCGGACCCGACGATCATGGCCACCGTGGGCGGCGACTTCACCCCGTACGCCGACTGGATGGACAAGCACGCCATCTCGCGCAAGTTCGTCAAGGAGCTGAAGGACACCTACACCGGTCAGGCCTTCATCACCACCGACCAGGACGACAACCAGATCACCGCCTTCCACCCGGGCGCTATGGGCTTCTCGCACCAGCAGAAGGTCACCGACGCCGACGGCATCAAGGTCGGCATCGTCTCCCCGGACGGCCGTGACGGCATGATCGAGCACGCCCAGCAATTCGCCGACGCCGGCATCCCGTTCATGTTCGACCCGGGCCAGGGCCTGCCGATGTTCGACGGCGACGACCTGAAGCGCTTCATGGAGAACGCCACCTACGCCGCGTTCAACGACTACGAAGCGCAGCTGACCGCCGACCGCACCGGCCTGAGCCTGGAACAGCTGGCCGAGATGGTCGACGCCATGATCGTCACCCGCGGTGGCGAGGGCTCCGACATCTACACCGGCGGCAAGAAGATCACCATCCCGTCGGTCGAACCGGCCGCGATCAAGGACCCGACCGGCTGTGGCGACTCCTACCGCGCCGGCATCCTGTTCGGCCTGGAAAAGGGCTACGACTGGGAGACCACCGGCCGTATCGCCTCGCTGATCGGCTCGATCAAGATCGCGCACTCCGGCACCCAGAACCACCACTTCACCGCCGAAGAGTTCGCCGACAAGTTCGAAAAGGCCTTCGGCTACCGCTACTAAGCACCCCGCCGCCCCGGGCACCCGCCTGGGAACGCAAAAGGCCCGGACCGAGTTCGCTCGGCCCGGGCCTTTTTTGTGACTGGATGGCGCCAACAACGCCGCCACCCCCTGCCCGCACCAACCGCACCCCCCGTCATCCCGCCCGCAACGCCATACCCCGTCATCCCGGCCGTAGCGAAGCGAAGAGCCGGGATCTCCAACGCCAGGCCCACCCCCAGCACCCGAGATCCCGGATAACCGCTTTGCAGTTTCCGGGATGACGCCCTCTTCCAGGCCGCCACAAGCCTTGGCCCCCACCGGTGGGGGCATCACTGTAGGAGATTCTATGTCTCTCCACAAGGGATCTTAGGTTGGTAATCGGTCTGATTTTTCATCAGGGCGAAGGCGACGCGGGCCAGCTTTCGAGCCAAGGCGTTCAGTGCCTGGGTCGTCGCCAGGCCACGGTCCAGGCAGCGCTGGTAGTAGTCGCTCCAGGCGGCTTTCGACTTGGCCTGCATCGCGGCCAGATAGAGCAGCCGTCGCAACTCTGGATCGCCCTGTTTGGTGAGTTTGCGCTGCCCCCGTTTCGTGCCGGAGTCGCGTATGCGGACATCCAACCC